>JAQUME010000099.1 GCA_028718245.1 Candidatus Omnitrophota bacterium | reverse complement strand
CCCCGGCCCAACTGCCTTCCGAAGTGCAGCTTAAGATCCCTAAGGACGGCTTAAGGCGGGTAGTTTGCGATTATATCGCCGGGATGACCGACCGGTACGCTTTAGATGAATACAAAAAACTATTCAACCCCTACGAAAAAGTATAGGTCTTTGATCTCCGCGGTGCACAGCATTTACCGCCTGGTCAATTCTACCTATGGGCTTAAAGAACTGATCAGCCGGATGAGCCGGCTCTTTTGCCAGTTTTTCAATGCCCAGTATTGCCTGATCGTCCTCCTGGACCCAAGCAGGAAGTATTCCATCATCAAATGCCTGGTCAATGACAAAAGAAGGATCGTGTGCGATAAGAAAGCCAAGATCACCGGCAGGATAGAAAAAAGGATATTACGCACCTCTTCATCCATAAGAAAAGGGAACCTCCTGGGCATCCCGCTTATCTGCGAAGATGTGCTGGGTTTTATCATTATAAAACGCTCCCGGCAAAATCCGGAGTTTGACATATTTGACCAGGAGATGCTGATGACGATGGCTGAACAGGCGGTCATCGGGATAAAGAACCTGCAGCTTTATGAGGATCAGCAAAGGATAGTTTTTGGGAGCATCAAATCGCTGGTCACGCTTCTGGATATGCGCGTGCCGCAGGAGTACACGCATTCACCGTATTTTGCAAAGCTGGTCTGCGCCCTGGGAAGCGAGATGCACCTGGACGAGAAACAGATCGAGACCCTTAAATTCGCCAGCCTCCTGCATGATACGGGAAAGGCCGATATTCCGGCGGCGATATTGACCAAGACCGCCAAGCTTACTCCCGAGGAGTACGATATCATCAAGAAGCACCCGGTCAAAGGCGCGCAGATCCTGAGGCCTTTGCAGATATTACGGCCGGTTATCCCGATCATCATGCACCATCATGAGAAATATAACGGCACCGGCTATCCTTCTCACCTTAAAAAGGGCCAGATCCCGCTGGGCGCGCGGATCATGGCTGTGGCGGATGCTTTTGAGGCGATGGTTTACGGCCGGCCATACCGCGAGAGGATGGATATCGCCTCGGCGATCAAAGAGATAAAGAAGAAAATAGGCACGCAATTCGATCCCAAGGTTGTGGAGTCATTCTTAAAAGTGATCAAAAGATTCAACAAAAGAATTTATCTGCAGCAGGACTCTGCAAAAGCATAATGGCCGAAAAACAGGATTATTCCCAAGGTGAACTTTTCAGCTCCTCCCTGGAGAAAGGTGAGTTTAAGGGGCATATTGCCAGAAGTTCTTTTTTTACGCGCATCCGGGGATATGAAAAAACCCTGCTTTTGGTCATGCTTCTGGCCCTGATAAGCATTGTTTCTTTTTCCCTGGGAGTGGAAAAGGGCAAACGCATGGCTTTTTCCCCGGAGGGGACAAACGTTTCCTCCGGCTATACTATCCAGGTGGCTGCTTTTAGGAGCCGGCAGTTGGCCGGCCGCGAGGCGCTATTATTAGCAAAAAAAGGATTCAGCCCTTTGGCTTTTGCTAAAGGGAATTATGTTATTTTGTGCGTAGGCAGGTTCCCGGATCAAAAGAGCGCGCAGCCTTTGCTGAACCAATTACAGAAGACCTACGCAGGTTGCCGCATAAGGAGGTTATAAAGATGTCAATACACCCGTCATTAACCGTTTCGGAAAAAGACAAAAAGACCCGTTCGGTATTGAAACGCACCGAGCGCATCAGGCAGATGCAGGAAAAGGGGAAGTGGAAGGAAGGGGACCCTGTTTTCAACCTTCCGAAGATCAAGACCCTGAGGATAAAGATCAAGAAGGAGAAAGCAGAGAAGGCTGAAAGCGCTACACCCGCCGAAGGCGCAGCCGCGCCTGCCGCTCCAGCCGGGGCAAAGGAAACAGCCAAAGCCGCTCCCAAGGGCCAGGATAAGAAGTAGGATAAATGCAGCTATATTTTAAATCCAAGATATTGCTGGTCCTTCTTGCGGTCTTTTTAGTCTTTCGGCCGCAAGGCCGTGGTTTGGCTTCCGATAGCGAAAGCCAGCCGTTCACCGGCAAAGTCAACGCGAACAATATAAATGTCAGGGTTGACGCTACCACCGGGGCTCCGGTTGCATGTACCCTTTCCAAAGGCCGGCTGGTTGAAGTTGTTCGAGAAGCCTATGACTGGTATAAGATCCGACTTCCAAAAACAGCTCCCTCATATATAAAGAAAAATCTGGTTGAGTGCATCAATCGCACCGTTTCTCCCTCTGATCCGGCAAAATGCCTTAATGCCAAGGTAACCGCGGCCAGGGTGAACATCCGGCTTGGTCCCAGTGAAGACTCCTGGATACTGGGAAAAGCAGACAAGCTTAGCGTTGTAAATATCCTCGGGGAAAAAGGCTCCTGGTATATGATTGAACCGGTGCATGAAAGTTTTGGATGGATATACAAAAAGTTTGTGGACAAGGCGCAGGCTCCGGAGCCGAAGCTAGCGGAGGCCAAGTCACCTGACCAGCTGGCCATCGAAGGCACGGTCAGTCCGT
>JAQUME010000098.1 GCA_028718245.1 Candidatus Omnitrophota bacterium | reverse complement strand
CCGTGGAATTAGAGTACGATCCGGGAATTGTTTCTTACGATAATCTGCTTGATCTCTTCTGGAGCATGCATGACCCCACTACCCCGAACAGGCAGGGCCCGGACATCGGCAGCCAGTACCGTTCAGCGATTTTTTATACCACCCTGGAGCAGGAGAAAGCCGCCCTGGCTTCTAAGAAGAACCGTGAAGGATCCGGAAAATTTAAGGCCAGGATCGTGACGGAGATATTGCCTTTAGAAATGTTTTACCCGGCGGAGGAATACCACCAGGATTATTACAGGAAACGCGGGATCAAGCCGGCCTGCCGCTTGTTTTAATGTATAAAAAATGTGCTTACATCCGGAGCTTGTGTTATAATATTTATAAATCCCGGACGAGGGAACGTTCAATCGGAAAGAAGGAGAGAGCCATGAATTCAACCAGATCAGGCATAATAATCTTTTGTATCCTGTTTTTCAGCGGTTTTAATCTGTTTGCCCAGCCGGATGATACGCGGGCAGTAAAACCGGAGTTCCAAAAGATGGATACAAGCAAGGATGGTTTTGTTACCCTGGATGAAATGCATGACTACCAGGTAAAGACATTCAATGACCTGGATAAGGATAAAAACAGCACCCTTGACTTAAAGGAGCTTGAGGCGGATAAAACAAAGATGTACCAGGAGGCGGATAAGGATAAGGACACCGTGGTTACTCCAACCGAATCCAGCGCACAGTTCAGAGAATATTTCCGGCAGATGGACAGAGACCGGGATAACAGGATATCTGAAATTGAATACACGGATTATTGGAAGGGCAAAATTTACTTCTAAGCCTGATCTCGGATATGGAAAAGCCCTCTGTCAGGAGCTTTCTCACAGAGGGCTTTTCTGCGGTAAATAAAGAGGGGGATTGAAAGAATGAAAGTAGCAGCGTTTAACGGCAGCTCGCGCAAGGAGGGCAACACCGCTATCCTGATAAAGAAAGTTTTCAAAGAGCTGGAAAAGGAAGGGATCAACACCGAACTTATCAGCCTGGCAGGGCAAAAACTCCAGGGATGTATTGCTTGCGGAAAATGTTTCGTTGCCAAGGATAAAAAATGCGCCATCACCGATGACCCGGTCAATGAATATATCGCCAGGATGGAACAGGCTGACGGCATCATAATCGGCTCACCCACATATTTCGCCGATTGCTCTGCCGGGACAAAAGCCCTGATCGAGCGGGCTGGCATGGTCAGCCGGGCTAATGATAATATGCTCAAGCGTAAAGCGGGGGCAGCGGTTGTGGCGGTAAGAAGGGGAGGAGCGATCCATACCTTTGATACGATAAACCACTTTTTCACGATAGGAGAGATGATCACTGTCGGCTCATCATATTGGAATATCGGTATCGGCAGGGAGACCGGCCAGGTAGAAGAAGATAAAGAGGGGCTAAGCACTATGAGTGCCCTGGGAATTAATATGGCCTGGCTTATTAAAAGGATCAAATCATGAAAAGCCGGGTATATTTTATCTCCGTAAAACCTTCGGACAACCTTCAGGCCATTAACGAAAAACTTAAGCGGCTTTTGGATGAAAGTAAATCCCTGGATTTTATCCGTAAGGAAGATAACGTGGCGGTAAAGCTGCATTTCGGGGAGGAGGGGAATACCGGATTTGTAAACCCCGCGCACCTGCGGGTTATCTGCGAGGTGATATCCCAAAAAGGAGGAAGGCCTTTTTTAGCGGACGCCAATACCCTTTACCGGGGAAGGCGCCTGAACTCCACGGACCACTTAAAGCTTGCCGGAGAGCATGGGTTCACTAAAGATGCATGTGGAGCGGAAGTCATTATCCCGGATGATACCAAGAAGGAAAATGTTGTTTCTGTGCGGATTGACGCCAAGTTTATTAAAAACGCCAAGCTGGCCCGGATTTTTATTGATACACAGGCGTTGATCGCGGTAAGCCATTTCAAGGGCCATATCTTGACCGGTTTCGGGGGCGCTTTGAAGAATATCGGGATGGGCTGCGCTACCAGAGAAGGAAAGCTGGCGCAGCATTGCGACCTGGCACCTGTAGTCCACAGCGAGCAATGCATCGGCTGCGGCGAATGCGAAAAAATTTGCCCAGCAGGAGCTATCTGCATCGTGAATAATAAGTCGGTGGTTGACAGCTCAAAATGCATCGGCTGCGCAAGCTGTATGGCTGTTTGCCCGACGATGGCGATGTTCATTGATTTCGGGGCAGGGGATAAAGTGCAGGAGAAGATGGTTGAGTACAGCCTGGCTGTGCTTAAAGATAAAAAAAACAAGGCAGCTTTTATAAACTTTGCCGTCAAGATCAACAAGGAATGCGATTGCTGGGGAATGGAGAATCCGCGGATCGCTCCGGACGTCGGGATATTGGCGTCAAGCGACCCTGTGAGCATAGATAAGGCCAGTTTTGATCTGGTCAACAGAACTTGTGGAAAAGATATCTTTAAATCCGTCCATCCCGATCAGGATGGTTTAAAACAGTTAACCTATGCCCAGCAGATAGGATTAGGCAACCTTGATTACGAGTTGATAGAGTTGTAGTATGAAAGGGGGAGAGGCTTTATGAAAACTTTTATTAAGC
>JAQUME010000097.1 GCA_028718245.1 Candidatus Omnitrophota bacterium | reverse complement strand
TTTAATCCCAGCCAGGCCGCAAACCGGCCAAAACTCTTACGTATTTTTTTAAAGTCCATGTTGATGAATTATAACAAAGCAGCCCTTAATTGCAAGAAAAATCAAAGTTTATAGCCGATCTTGCGCAAGAGCTCCTTGCGCCAGGCAATATCCGCTTCCCCTTCAATCCCCTTAGGCAGAGAACCGTCGATCACGCCCAATATCCCCCGGCCGCTTTTGGTCTCAGCTATAATTACTTCTACGGGATTGGCAGTGGCGCAATATATACTGCATACTTCGGGAATATTCTTTATCGCATTTAGGACATTGATAGGGTAGGCATCCTTGAGAAAGATTATAAAACTGTGGCCGCAACCAAGCCCCAGGGCGTTCCTGGAGGCCAGTTCCTTGAGGGAAGCGTCATTGCCCTCGATTCTTATCTTGCATGCCCCTGATGACTCGGTAAATGCCAGCCCGAATTTTATCCCCGGAACATTGACCAGGGCTTCATATAGGTCCTCCACTGTTTTAATGAAATGCGCCTGCCCTAATATAAAATTCATATCATCGGGCTTATCTATCCTGACTGCCTTAAGCTCCAGCATATCCCCCTCCCCTACTTGATTATGACCTTACGAAAACCCGTCGCCTCAACCGGCACATTGCCGCGATAGGCCTTAAGCGAGATAAGCACATAATCCGGGTCCCCAAGTAATTCCAACGGGATCTTTAAGATCAACGAATCCCTATCGCGTTCTATCTTGGCCCCATGGCTGATGATCCTTTTCTTCGCGTTAAAGACCTTGCATTTGTTTCCGGCGGTAATAATGCGTATTTTGGGCATTTCGGCAAAAGCATCGCTCTTATTGTATCCGAAAACATAAAGCATCATCCCGAACCTGCGGCTAAGCTTTTTGGGCTTATCCACGCGCACGATAAAATAATCATCCGCCTCGGCAAAACTCACCCGGCCTTTACCCTCTATCGTATCGCCGGAATCGGGGAACTCCGGATCAGCCGGCTCCCTGAACATCTCCGAAGCGCCAAAATAGGAAATGATCTTGTCTTTCCAGGTTAACTGGGGCTTTAATTGCAGGGGCGGGTAATCCCCGAAAAGCTCGTTTTCCCTGGCAAAGGCAAGCAGGTAAAAAGCGCTGGATTGGGTCTGGCTTTTATAAAAAAGAATAGCCTGATATTTTTTGTCCAATTCATCAAAGGTAAGGTCCGAGCGCGACCAGCTGATCCGGGCATTGATGAATTTATCCGGCGGATACAACTCCATCTCCGGGTGGTAATGCCGCGGTTTGGGCCAGCCGACACAATGCACAAGATAAGGATAAACCTTGGGCTTGGGGACCCGGCCCTCCAGGTCGCTTAAAGCCACCTGGAGGAAGAGATAAAAGGTTTTATGATCCACATTGACATCCGCCGGATGAGAAACAAATATTTTATCGGGCCTGTAATCCAGGATCTGTCTTTCCAGGTCGCTTAATATGTTTTCTCCTTGATAGGGCGCACCATAAGAAGGATTATCTTTATATGGCACGCTGGATATCCGGGTCATCCGGTCGCGGAATGGTTTACCTTTTCCCCAATACCGGCTGAATATGGCAAAGGTCCCGAAATCCGGGTAACCTAAGAATACCAGGTCATTTTCGGATAAACCTAAGAATTTCATTGCCTTGACCGCCTCTTGCTGGCGCACTTTGCCCATATGCACAAACTCGCCCTGGCGCATGGTGATCCTTTTTTCATAAACGATAAAGGACACCTCATTGTGGTCACCGTTGGTCAAATAGACTATTCTGACTTTAGCCCCGGCTTTAAGCGCGTGCTGGATAACCCCGGCGCAAGCAATGGCCTCGTCATCGGGATGCGGGGCCAGGATGAGAACCCGTTCATTCTTCTTGAATGGCTCTAAAGAAGGAAAGGGCGGCCAGTGAACCGGGTCAGGACCTCTCAAACTTGCGCATCCGGCCAGCAGCGTAAATAACAAGAAAATCGGCAATCTATTCCTGATCATATTTTGTATTCTATCATTTAGGGGCTTTTATTCGAGAAATTAATATACTCCCCAAGTAGTCCAGGTGTCGGTTCCCGTGCTAAAATCTGAGGTCAACTACAATACCCGGCACGAATCGCACATTGTTGAATCGCTGGGAAGTCCTTGGGGGCTCTTTCCGTTGGCGGTACAACGCCAGGCATGCGATTCAAATGAAGTGCTGGAAGGCGCAGTCATTGCATATTGAAAATAATGCGTGGATCTGCATGGGCTGGGGAATTGACCCGCGGATCCCCCTATGTTTACATGGGCATTGGTTATGCCGGCCGTTGTCCCGTTTTCTAAATAATATTCGTATGCCAGCTTACGGATATCGCCTAAAACCATCCTCGCCTCGGCACCCCGGCTCCTTTCTACCACTTTTCTATATTCGATCATGCCCACGGCTGCCAGGACACCGACGATAATGATAACTATGATCATTTCAATAAGCGTAAAACCCTGCTTCAATTTTTCCTCCTCCTATTGATAGTTTATCGCCGATAGATTTTTTGTCAAGCTAAATGGGCGTTAATTAAAATAATTTGCAAAAAGCCGCAATTAATATA
>JAQUME010000096.1 GCA_028718245.1 Candidatus Omnitrophota bacterium | reverse complement strand
ACCGACGCGACCGCTTTTTTCCCGGGAGGCTTCGGCACCAATGACGAAGGGTTTGAAATGCTTACCTTGACCCAGACCGGAAAGTCCAGGCCCCGGCCGATCGTTTTAATGGAGCCGCCGGGCTCAGGCTATTGGGCTGACTGGAAGCGCTTTGTGAATAACCACCTGCTCAAAAACGGTTTTATCAATAAAGAGGATTTTAATCTTTTCCGTATCGTAGATAATGTCGACGGGGCGATCAAATATATTGAAGATTTTTACCGGGTGTACCACTCCATAAGGTATGTCGCGGGGTTGACCGTGATCAGGCTGAATAAAAAACTAACGGATAAAACCCTGCGTTCCCTGAATCAGGAATTTAAGGATATCCTGACAAACGGGGAAATAGTTATTTCCCCGGCGACAAAAGAGGAAGTTGAAATGGGGGAGTATCCGGATCTGCCCCGGATCGCCATGAACTTCAATATGCGCGACTACGGCAGACTTTTTGAAATGATCGGAGCCATCAACGAGGACTAGGAATATATGAAAAGGATCCTGATAATCGAAGATGAAAATGAGCTTTGCGATTTTCTCGGATTAAGGCTGGAGAAGAGCGGTTTTGAGGTGATCGCCGCTAACGATGGGGTTGAAGGGTTAAATAAAGCCAGGGTTGAGAATCCGGACCTGATCATCCTTGACCTGATGCTGCCGAAGATGCCCGGGGAAGAGGTCTGTAAACAGGTGCGCAAAGATCCCCGGATCTCCGGGATCCCGATCATAATGCTTACCGCCAAATGCACTGATGCCGATAAAGTTATCGGCACCGTAATTGGGGCGGATGTTTATATAGCCAAGCCATTTGAAGGAGCTAAATTGATCCAGGCGATCAATAAACTGCTTGCATAAAGGGTATATGCTTACCGCGGTATTCTTATCAGCCTGCGTTTTGTTCGTCCTCGCCTATATAAAATACGGCAAATTCCTTACAAAACATTTTGAGCTGAACAACAAAAATCACCCGCCGTCTCATCATATGTATGACGGGGTGGATTATGTTCCAGCACCCATGCCTGTTTTGTTCGGCCATCATTTTTCATCCATTTCCGGGGCCGGCCCGGTTTTGGGACCGATCATCGCCGGAATTGCATTTGGCTGGGGCCCGGTATGGCTGTGGGTAGTTATAGGGTCGATTTTCATAGGCGGGGTCCACGATTTCGCAAGCCTAGTGATCTCTGTCCGCAGCCGCGGACGTTCCATCGCCGAGATAGCCAGGACCTACATGTCAAAACGGGCCTATCACCTGATGCTCGCCTTTATCTGGCTGGCCCTGGTTTACGTGCTTACTGTTTTTACGGACCTGACCGCCAATACCTTTAAACTTGACGGGGGAGTAGCTACCTCTTCAATGCTTTTTATCCTGCTGGCAGTTGGATTCGGTTTTTGCTTATACCGCCTGAAATTTCCCTTAAAATGGGCATCCCTGGTATTTGTGTCATTATTGTTTTTCTTTATCTGGCTGGGCCAGAAAATACCCCTGAATAATATCCCGGTCATACTGGGAGATGAAGCCAAGAGCTGGGATATTATATTGCTCATCTATTGTTTTATCGCCTCGGTTACCCCGGTCTGGATATTATTGCAGCCCCGGGATTATCTCTCCAGCTTCATGCTGTATGGTTCGGTTGCCGCCGGGTTCTTCGGGATCCTATTGGGAGGCCTGCCGCTTAATTATCCGGCGTTCGTTTCATTGGATGCCCCGGATATCGGGCCGATGTTCCCTTTATTGTTTGTAACGGTTGCTTGTGGGGCGATCAGCGGATTCCATGCCATTGTTGCCAGCGGCACCTCCTCAAAACAGCTTAAAAAAGAATCCGATGCCCTGCCTATCGGCTATGGTGCTATGCTGGTTGAAGGATTGGTTGCCGTGATCGCCTTGTGCACGGTGATGATCGTAGGCAGGAACGACCCCCTGGCGGCCAAAGCGCCTTTGGCGATCTACGGGGCAGGCATAGCTAAATTTTTATCCGTATTCGGCATACCGGAAAGATTCGGGTCTTCTTTTGGACTGCTGGCGCTTTCTACCTTTATCCTGACCACCCTGGATACCGCGACCCGGCTTGCCCGCTACATATTCCAGGAATTTTTCAATATAGAGGGCAAGCGCACCCGCTATCTGGCAACGCTAGTTACTTTGTTGCTACCAACGGTCTTTGTTTTGATCAACATCAGGGACGCCGGCGGGAATATCATCCCCGCCTGGAAGAGCATCTGGCCGGTCTTTGGAGCGACAAACCAGCTTTTAGCAGGGCTGGTGCTTATGGTTGTAGCGGTATGGCTCAAAAAGAAGGGAAAGCATATCTGGTTCGTAGTTATTCCCATGATATTCATGCTGGTGATGACATTGTGGGCGCTGCTATTGGTGATCATCCAGTATAAATTGAGCCTGGTCGGTTTCATCGGGGGAGTGCTGTTATTCCTGGCGCTCTTATTGATACTCGAGGCCATTGAGATCTTTGAAATACAGCACCACGCTAAAAGGATCTTAAAAAGAAAAAAGAAAGAAATTGCTTGAGATTATTTCAGAAAGCTATATAATTACAGAGTAACTAAAAGGAGGGAACATGGCGTATCAAGGTGGTGGTGGATTCGGCGGACCCAGGGAGATGCACAAGGCGGTCTGCGCGGAGTGCAAAAAAGAATGCGAAGTGCCTTTTAAGCCCAGAGAAGGCGGCAAACCGGTATTATGCAAGGAATGTTATCAAAAGAGTAAGGGGCAAAGCCGTTAATTA
>JAQUME010000095.1 GCA_028718245.1 Candidatus Omnitrophota bacterium | reverse complement strand
ATTTCAATAAGCGTAAAACCCTGCTTCAATTTTTCCTCCTCCTATTGATAGTTTATCGCCGATAGATTTTTTGTCAAGCTAAATGGGCGTTAATTAAAATAATTTGCAAAAAGCCGCAATTAATATACAATAATCTCATGGTAACCGGTATACACGAACACTATCGCAAGATCCGCAAGACCCTCGTTGTCATACTGCTCTTAAACTGGGCTGTGGCCGCGGCAAAAATTATCTACGGCCTGTTAACCAGCTGCGAAAGTATGGCCGCCGACGGTTTCCATTCCCTCGCCGACGGCGCATCCAACATCGTGGGCCTGATCGGGATACATTTTGCCTGCCGGCCCGTTGACAAGGACCATCCTTACGGCCACAAAAAATACGAAACATTCTTTTCGCTGGGCATCGGGGTGCTTTTATTCATCCTCGCCTTTAATCTTGCCAAAGACAGTATCC
Source organism: Candidatus Omnitrophota bacterium (assembly GCA_028718245.1). Taxonomy (GTDB): domain Bacteria; phylum Omnitrophota; class Gorgyraeia; order Gygaellales; family Profunditerraquicolaceae; genus UBA6249. Next base: position 2,399 of record JAQUME010000095.1, on the reverse strand, counting down.
TGCGTTTAAACAATCCGGACCTGGCCAGGGTTGATGTAAAAAGCTTCGTAATAATGCTGGCTACCATGCTGGTTAATTTCCTGGTCATGAACTACGAGCGCAAGAAAGGAAAGCTCCTGCAAAGCGATATCCTTATTTCCGACTCCATGCATACAAGGGGGGATATCTTTACTTCCATTTCGGTAATAATCTCTCTTGTGCTGATAAAGGCGGGATTTTCCATGGTTGACCACATCGCGACCATTATCATATCCTTATTCATCGCCCATGCCGGATACGAGATAATAAAGCAGGGCCAGGCAGTGCTCTGCGATACAGCGGCTTTCCTGGATGACAGCAAGATAAAGGATATTGTATTAAAAATAGAGGGGGTTCGCGCCTGCCATAAGATCCGCAGCCGCGGCAGGGTAGATGATATTTATATTGACCTGCATGTGCAGGTTGACCCGGATATGCGCATGGATAATGCCCACCGGATAAGCTACCGCATTGAAGAAGCGATCAAATCAGAGATACCCGGAATAACCGATGTGGTAGTGCACATGGAGCCCAAGGAAGATTAGATATACTCAAGGGGGTCCTGGGGAACCCCGTCTTTTCTGATCTCAAAATGCAGATGCGGCATTATGCCGTAATGCCTGGCATTGCCGGTCTTGCCCACCCTGCCGATTACCTGCCCGCGCCGGACGAAATCATTTTTTCGCACGGAGATCTCCGAGAGGTGGCCATAGATAGTAATGATGTTATCCCTGTGACGGATGATCACGTGTTTGCCCATGCCCCGGTTTTGTGTCGCGCTTACCACCTTACCGCTTTTAGCCGCCAAAACAGGGATACCGATATCCGCCAGCAGGTCAATGCCGTTATGAAGCCTCCTGCCTGAGCGGCTTGCGGCAAAGAATCCGTCCCCGCGGTTGTCTTTGCGGACAAGGATATCGCTTTTATATTCAATGGGACAGACAAAATGCTGTTTATTCAGCGATCCCAGCCCTACGAATACCAGGCCTAAAACTAAAATAATCAGTAATATTTTTCTCATTATTAATGGGCGCTTAAGCGCGGGAACTATTCTTTGATTTCAGGAACCATATTATAACACAGGCGTCAAACAAGAAACAAAAAATGACAAAAATGTCCCCGTAGCGGTTGTAGAAACTTCTGCCCTCCGCTAAGCAGATCTCCGCGGTGCTGAAACCCCTGACGAAAATATCCTTACCTGCGGTATCCCGCACCGGAGATACTATCCTCCCTAATGGGTCAATAAAACCGGATATCCCCGTGTTAGCCGCGCGGGCCAGATACACACGGTTCTCTACCGCCCTGAACACTGAAGCGGAAAAATGTTGGGCCGCGGCACTTGTCTCCTTATACCAGGCATCATTGGTAATGTTCACCAAAAACCCGGCTCCCTCCTTTACAAACCTTCGGGACAGCTCGGGGAAAAGGTCCTCAAAACAAATAAGCACTCCGAATTTTGCCGGCCTATCAAAAATTGTATACTCCTTCCCGGGCTGGATATCCCCTATAGGGGCGATGGTCTGCAAAAAAGGGAATGTTTCCTTAAACGGAATGAATTCCCCGAAAGGGACCAGGTGCAGCTTATGGTATGCCTTTAGCGGCCGGCCTGACTTATCAATAAACAAAGCGCTGTTAAAATAATTGGCTCCGCTATGCGAAACCGCTCCTGCCAGAATGTCGGTATTCAGACTGCCTGCCAAAGAAAAAACCTGCTCAAATACAGCGTCATCCTCCCCTAAGATCCCGGGCACAGATGCTTCAGGCCAGATGATCAACTCAGGTTTATCCCCGGCTGACTCTAAGGTTAATTCCTTGTATCTATTCAGGATGAAATTGCGCGCGGACACATCCCATTTCAAATGCTGCGGGATATTTCCCTGGATCACCGCTATCTTAACTGCTCCTTTATCGGTTCGGCAGGCGCCCCCCCGGTTTAACTTATAAAACCCGTAGCTGAAAGATAAGATCAGTATCGCGGCACAGATAAAAGAGATTCTTAATTTCATTTTCCCGCGCCAAATAAGATAAAACGCGACATTAAAGAAAATCACCAGGAAGGAAACTCCCCATGCGCCGGTTAAATCGGCTATCTGGATAACCGGTAAATTCTTGTATTGCGAAAACCCGATCAAGGCCCAGGGAAATCCGGTGAACAGGTGGCTGCGGCCGTATTCAAGCAGGACCCAGGTACAGGGGATAAAAAATAATCCAGCGGCCCCTAAGTCGCGGTCAGAAGCGGTAAATAACGCTCCAAAGGCGCCGAAATACAAAGCCAGATACAAAATCAAGATAACTGTTCCGAGGAGAGTAACATGCACCAGCCAATAAACAGTAAAACCCCAGAAGATAACCCCGCAGATATACGCCAGGAGGAAGGATTG
>JAQUME010000094.1 GCA_028718245.1 Candidatus Omnitrophota bacterium | reverse complement strand
ACAGCGCCCGGGATTTCTTGATGGATATAACCTCAAAAGGGGAGTTCGTCCTTTTTGTGGGGACCAAAAAGCAGGCCCAGGATGTGATCAAACAGGAGGCTATCCGCTGCGGCATGTATTATGTCACCGACCGCTGGCCGGGCGGAATGCTTACCAATTTTGCCACGATCAAAAAAAGTATCAACCGCCTGAAAGACATCGAAAAGATGCGTACGGACGGGACATTTGAAAAACTGACCAAAAAAGAGGTAGCCCGCCTGGAAAAAGAGCTGGCCAAGCTGAACAAGAACTTCGCCGGGATCGTTGCCATGGAGCATATGCCCAAGGCGGTTTTCATCGTGGACACCAAGAAGGAAGAGACCGCGGTGCTTGAGGCCCGCAGGATGGGGATACCGGTCGTCGGTTTGATCGACACCAACTCCAACCCCGAGCTGGTAGATTATCCTATCCCCGGCAATGATGACGCCACCAAGTCCATCCGCACCATCGCCGTGATCATCGCCGATACGATCATCGAAGGCAGGAACAAATTCCTCTCCTATCTTTCCCAGGAAGGGGTAAAGATGGAGGAGGCAAAGGAGGAAACATCCGGAGAGCTCCTGCCGGAGGAGGATGTCCAGATCAAAGAGATCGAGGAGATCGTTGAGGAGAGCCAGCCGGTTACCGAAGAGGCCAAGGCCGCCAAGAAGGCCCGCCTGAAACTGGCAGCGGAAGCAAAGCCTAAATTAAGAAAGAAGGGGTAATTTTAAATGAAGATTTCAGCCGGCACCATAAAGGAACTAAGGGATATTACCTGCGCCAGCATCGCGCATTGTAAAAAAGCTTTGGAGGATTCCAAGGGGGATATAAAAGAGGCGGCAATATTGCTGCGCAAGCAGGGCCTGGAGATCGCCGCTAAAAAACAGTCCCGCAGCGCCAAAGAGGGCCGCGTGGATGCCTACATCCATCACGGCAATAAAATAGGGGTGCTCCTTGAAGTAAACTGCGAGTCGGATTTTGTGGCCAGGAATGAAGAGTTTGCCCGGTTCACCAAAGACCTGGCAATGCAGATTGCCGCAACCAGCCCCGCGTACATAAAGAAGGAGGATGTCCCCGAGGATATCCTGCGCCATGAAAAAAGCAAGGAGGATTACTACAAGAGTAATTGCCTGCTGGAGCAGGTTTTTGTCAAGGACCCGGGCTTAACGATCAAGGATTACCTGGGTTCCATCGTAGCAAAGATCGGGGAGAACATAGTCATCCGCAGGTTTACCCGCTACAAGATCGGCGAATAAATGGGCCAACCGGTTTACAAGAGAATAGTCCTTAAGTTAAGCGGAGAGGCGCTTCAGGGCAAAAAAACCCACGGCATCGACCATGATGTCCTTGCCTCCATATCAGCCCAGATCAAGGAGATCAGGAATATGGCGGTGGATGTGGCGGTGGTCCTGGGCGCCGGAAATATCATCCGCGGCCAGGAGAATACCGCATCCCGCGGCCTGGATATGGACCGCAGCGTCGCCGATTACATGGGCATGCTGGGGACCGTGATCAACGGCCTCTCCCTGCAGGATGCCTTGGAAAAAGCAGGGGTCCCGACCAGGGTCATGACCGCTATCGAGATGCAGAGGATAGCCGAGCCTTATATCAGAAGAAGGGCGATCCGTCATCTGGAAAAAGGCAGGGTGGTCATTTTTGTCGCCGGGACAGGTAACCCTTATTTCACTACCGATACGGCTGCCGCGCTGCGCGCGATGGAGATCAATGCCGACGCCATCTTAAAAGCCACCAAGGTTGACGGAGTGTATTCGGCGGATCCCATTAAAGTAAAGGATGCCAAAAAATTCAGCCGGTTAAAATATATTGACGTGCTTAAGAAGGGTTTAAAGGTTATGGATGCTACAGCCATCAGCCTGTGCATGGATAACTGCCTGCCGATAATCGTCTTCAATCTTAACCGAGAGGGGAATATTAAACGCGTAGTTTTGGGGGAGAAGATCGGCACAGTCGTGCGATAAAAGAGAGGTAATCACTATGACCATTAAAGAGATATTGCATAGTACGGAAGAGAAGATGAAGAAGGCCTTTGAGTCAATGAACCGCCAGTTCCATGAGGTGCGCACCGGCCGGGCAAGCCCGAGCCTTGTGGAGGGCATGCATATAGATTACTACGGCACCCCGACCATGTTAAAGCAGCTGGCGGCGATCTCGGCGCCTGACGCGCATTTGATCGTTATTCAGCCGTGGGATCCGACGGCGATCGTTGAAATAGAGAAAACGATCATGAAATCCAATTTGGGGATCACCCCTTCTAACGACGGAAAGATGATCCGGCTCTCTGTGCCGCAGTTATCCAAGGAGAGGCGCCAGGAGCTGGCCAAGCTGATACATAAGATGGCCGAAGACGGCAGGGTGGCTATGCGTACCATCCGCAGGGATGCCAAGGAGGCCATGGAGAAACTGGAAAAGGATAAGATCGTCTCCGAGGATGATAAATTCCGCGGTATCGATGAACTGCAGAAGGCGGTGGACAGGTATATCGCCAGGATCGATGAGCTCTTAAAGAATAAAGAGAAGGAAGTATTGGAATTCTAGATTTGGGCCTCTAGCTCATCCGGTAGAGCACCACACTTTTAATGTGGGTGTGCCGCGTTCGAGTCGCGGGAGGCTCAATTGATTAAGATAACTTGTGGCTTTGTTCGCACGCTCACAAACCCACAAGTCATCTTAAGTATATCAGTGGTGGCAAGAGGATTAAGGGGCGGATGGTGAAATTGGCAGACACGATAGCCTTAGGAGCTATTGGGGCAACCCTTGGAGGTTCAAATCCTCTTCCGCCCAAATTGATAATTTTGCGGCACCCGGAGAATAATTTGC
>JAQUME010000093.1 GCA_028718245.1 Candidatus Omnitrophota bacterium | reverse complement strand
ATCTCCAGATCAACAGCCAACAATTCTTCTTTAAAGGCCTCCAGCCTCTGGATGACCCTGCCTTTATCGTTAACTACCATGCTCTGTCCGTCAAAAACCAGCTCATCCTGTCCGCCGACAAGGTTTGTATAAACCATGAATAACTTATTTGCCTTTGCCTGGCCGGCGATAACCTTTTCCCTTAAATTTATCTTCCCCATATGATAAGGAGAGGCATTGATATTCAGGATCAATTTCGCCCCGCAAAAGGCCTCTTGCTGTGTGGGCCCGTTCTTGCACCAGATATCTTCACAGATATTTACGCCGAAAAAGATATTGCCGAACTTAAAAACAAGGGACTTCTCACCCGGAGTAAAATAGCGCTTTTCATCAAATACCCCGTAATTCGGCAGGCACATCTTGTGATACACGGCAAGGATCCTGCCTTTATAAATTATTGCCGCGGCATTATAGAGTTCTTTTCCTTTTCTATCCACAAAGCCTACGACCACGACAATCTCGCCTACCGACCCAGCTACTTCCTTTATTTTTTTTAAATTATCAGCTATGAATTTTGCTTTGTGGAGCATATCCTCGGGAGGGTATCCTGTGAGGCATAATTCCGGGAAGGAAACTAAATCCGCGCCTATACTTTGAGCCTTACCTATATATTCGCATATTTTTGAGGCATTGCCTTCTATATCGCCGACAGTACAATTTATTTGCGCTAAGGCCACGCGCAGTTTCTGCTTCATTCTATTTGCTCTTTCCTCTTATGTCTTTTGCCAAAATTATGGCCTCAGCGACCTCGCGCATGGACTTACGCATATCCATGCTTTGCTTCTGGATCAGGCGGTATGCCTGTGACGGAGGGATATTGGCATCCTGGCAGAGGATCTCCTTTGCCCGTTCAACTACTTTTCGCGTGGTCAGGGCCTCCTCAGCCGAACGCGCGCGCAGGTCAAGTTCGGCGTTTTCAATGGCAATTGCTGCCTGGTTAGCCAGCGCGGTCAAAAGATCAAGTTCATGCTTTGAGAATTCATGTTTCTTTGAAGTATAACAGTTAAGCACCCCGATAATCTTTCCCTTTACCGCCAGCGGCACGCAGGCCAGGGAACATAACCCTTCTTTTTTGGCTACATCCTGGTTCAGGTAGCGCGCGTCTTTCTTCACATCCGGAACGTATATAGGTTTATTGTCCCGGGCAACCATCCCGGCGATACCAACACCCAAAGGGATATTCGGTTTTTTATTGTAGGCCTCGGATATTGACTGGGTGGCTTTGACCACCAGCTCTTTTTTTTCAGGGTCAAGCAACATAAGAGATGAGATTTTTGAATTCATGATCTCGGCAGTAACATGCACCACCAGGCGCAAAAGCTCCTCCAGATACATCCCGGAGGTGATCAGGTTAGCAACCTTAGAGATCGCCTGGATCTGCTTTACATAAATATCGTAATTGTCTTTTTTCTTTACAGCCATTATCTTGTCTTTTCCAGGAATCTCTCGATCCTGGTTAAAGCCTCCTTAAGGTTATCTAAGCTGGAGGCATAAGAGATCCTGATATAGCCTTCACAACAGGGGCCAAAAGCAGTGCCGGGCACAACCGCTACTTTCTCTTTCTCCAGTAATTTGCGCGAAAAATCCAGGGATGACATACCCGTGCTTTTAATCGACGGAAAGGCATAAAAAGCGCCCTGCGGACGCGAACATTTAAGCCCCAGGTTGTTAAGCTCCGTGACCATGAGCTCCCTTCTACGGTTATATTCGCGCTTCATCTCCTCTACGGAACGTTTCCCGCTGACTAAGGCCTCTGCCGCGGCCATTTGGCTGGTGATCGGGACGCACATGATCGTATATTGATGGATCTTGGTCATTGCCGCGATGATCTCTTTTGGTCCGCAGGCAAAACCTACGCGCCAGCCGGTCATCGCATAGGACTTGGAAAATCCGTTAAGATAAACCGTATTCTTCTTCGCTTTCGGCAGTGAGGGAAAAGCGGTGTGGTTGAAATCGTAGGTCAGATCCGCGTAAACCTCATCGCTGATGCAAAGCAATTTATGTTTTAATAAAACCTTGTTTATCCCCTCAAGCTCCTTGCGGCGATAAGAAACCCCGGTGGGGTTAGTCGGATAATTCAAAATGATCCCTTTGGTTTTTTTATCAATGTGTTTTTCCAAAAGCTTCGGGGTGATCTTAAAACCGTCTTTTGAAGTATCAATGTAAACTGGCTTTCCGCCTGCCAGCTCGGTGACCGGGCCGTATGAAACATAGCTGGGTATGGGAATTAATATTTTATCTCCGGGGTTAATGATCGCCCGCAGAGTAAGGTCCAGGCCTTCGCTTACTCCCACGGTGATCAGGATCTCCTCGTCAGGGCAATATTCCAGGCCGAACCTGTTCTTCAGATACCTGTGTATGCCTAAGCGCAGTTTATATAACCCCTTGTTAGAGGTATAGCTGGTAAACCCCTGCTCCAGGGAATAGATCCCTGCCTCACGGATCTGCCAGGGAGTGACAAAATCCGGCTCGCCTACACCCAGCGATATAACCTCCTTCATCCCCAGCACCAGGTCAAAGAATGCCCGGATACCGGAGGGCTGCATTTTTTCTACGACTTTTGAAATATTCATTTTTCGGTGTCTAGCTGTCAATACGAAATTGCTATCCTTTTATTCTCTGATTTGTGTTTCAAAATCACCCCGTCCTCTTTATATTTCTTAAGCAGGAAATGCGTAGCTGTACCGCGGACATGCTCTAAGCATGAAAGCTTTTCCGCTACAAAATTAGATACCGTGTGCAGATTCTTTCCTTCTACAACCACCAACAGATCATATGTCCCGCTGATCAAATAACAGCTGGTTACCTCGGGAAATGAATAGATGCGCTCGGCGATCTT
>JAQUME010000092.1 GCA_028718245.1 Candidatus Omnitrophota bacterium | reverse complement strand
GTTTAATTTTATGGACAAGGAATCCTTACCGCGGGAATAAACCACCGCCGGCAGGAAACCCGCTGCCTTTAGATCCTTGACCTTGGCCCTTCCCTTTTCCTCTCTTAATTCCGCTTCCAAAAGTATCTCTTCCATTCCAACCTTTCTCTCCTAATCGAATAGGCAGCTGACTGATTCTTCGTTATGTATTCTTTTTATCGCTTCCGCCAGAAGCCCGGCCACTGAAAGCACCTGGATCTTCGGATGTTTCTTCTCTTCGGACAAAGGAATGCTGTCGGTGATCAGCAGCTTCTCTAAGCCCTTGCACTGGTCTATGCGCTGGATCGCCGGGCCGGATAGAACGCCGTGAGTGATGGCGGCAAAAATGGTTTTGGCCCCGGCTTTCTTCAATGCCTCTACCGCCTCGATAAGGGAGGAACCGGTAGCGATCATATCGTCGACAATGATCACATTCTTATTCTCAACCTCCCCCAGGATATGCATGACTTCGGCCTTTTCCGGGGAAACGCGGCGCTTATCGATTATGGCAAGCCCGGCGGAAACCCTTTTGGCGTAGGCCCTGGCCATCTTGATGGAGCCCACGTCGGGTGATACAGCGACCAGCTCCTTAAGATTCATCTTGGATAAATGATCCACGAATACTCCTACGGAGAAAAGATGATCCACGGGGATATCAAAAAAACCCTGGATCTGGCCGGCATGCAGGTCCATGGTCAATACCCTGCTGGTTCCGGCGACGGTCAAAAGATTGGCCACTAATTTCGCCGTGATCGGCACGCGGGGCTGGTCCTTCCTGTCCTGACGGGCATAACCGAAATAGGGAATGACCGCGGTGATCCTCTGGGCCGAGGCCCGGCGAAGCGCGTCGATCATGATCAATAATTCCATAAGGTTGTCATTGGCCGGCGGGCAGGTCGGCTGGACTATAAAAACATCTTTGCCGCGCACATTCTCGTTGATCTTGACCCGGATCTCCCCTTCGCTGAACCTGCCGACGAAGGCATCCTGCAGGCCGCTTTTCAGTTCTTTACAGATATTCTTAGCCAGATCAAGGTTGGCATTGCCGCTAAAAACAGCTAGTTTATCCATCTCTACCTCTTTTTTCTTAGGGTTCTGGCCGGTACTCCGGCTACGACAGTATTATCCGGGACATTTTTAGTGACTACCGAACCGGCGCCGGTGGTGGCCGATCGGCCGATCCTTGCCGGAGCGACGATCACGGTGTCTGAACCGATATTGACCTTGTCTTTAATGATCGTGTAGTTCTTCTTCAGGCCATCGAAGTTAGCGGTTACCGTCCCTGCCCCGATATTTACCGAAGCCCCAAGAGTGCTATCTCCGATGTAGGAGAAGTGCTTGACGAAAGTTTTGGCGCCGATCCTGGCGCGCACCATCTCAATGAAGTTGCCGGCTGTAACCTCATTGCCCAGCCTGACAGATTCACGCAGGTGCGCGAAAGGCCCGACCGAACAACGTTTTCCAATTTTAACATCCCTTTCGATGACTGTAAAGGGATAAATCACCGTGCCCTGGCCTATTTTAGTGCCGAAGCTGATAAAGGCGGTTGCCGGATCTACTATGGTAACCCCCTCCTGCATGAATTTTTCATTGATCCTTTTCTGCATGATAAAGTTGGCCCCGGATAATTCAACCCCCGTATTTATTCCCAGGACCTCCTGGGGGTCATCTGCCTTTACCGCCTCAACCAGAAAGCCCTTCTTTGCCAGGATGCCGATGATATCGGTCAGGTAATATTCTTTTTTGCGGTTATTCGGCCGGATATATTTTAAATTATTCTCCAGGCTTTCTTTTTTAAAAGCCATGATCCCGGTGTTGATCTCTTTGATATCCTTCTCTACTTCATCGGCATCCTTCTCTTCGACTATACCGCAGATACTGAAGTATTTGTCGCGGATCACCCTTCCGTAACCCGCGGGCTTGTTCAATTGCGCCGTCAATAGTGTCGCATCAGCGTCATTTTTAATATGATAATCAAGGAGCTTCTTAAGGGTCTCCTTTTTTAAAAGAGGGGCATCTCCGTAAAGGACCAGCACCGTGCCTTTGAAACCTTTTAAAGCGGATAAACCGGATTTTACCGCCTCGGCAGTGCCGATAAGTTTTCTTTGGATGGCGATCTTGACGCCTTTGGGAATGATTTTGCGCACCAACTCCTGCTTAAACCCTAAGACCGCGGCCACCTGTTTAGGTTTAAGGCTGGCGACCAGATCAAGCACATAACCAAGCATAGGCCTGGCACAAAGCTTGTGCAGCACTTTGGGCAAATCGGATCTCATCCGCGTGCTTTTTCCCGCCGCTAAGATTATTACCGCGATATCGTTTTTCATATTTTCTGCCTTCTTCTTATTATAATGTACCTCTATTTACGATGGGATTCAAGCAGTTTCAGGAATGCCGGGTCCACCGGGATCCCGAGTTTCTTTAACTCATCGCAATGTTTGGCCGCTAAATCATATTTTTTCTGCGCAAAATAAAATTTAACCAGATTAAAATGCGCAATCGCAAAGGCCGGATCGACCTGCACCGCTTTATTCCATATTTCTATGGCTTTTCCGGTGCTCCCCATATCCGCGTATGTGGAAGCCAGGTTATTGATGGCCTGGAGGTAGCCCGGATCAATTTGGACCGCTTTTTCATACGCCTTTATAGCATCCTTGTTCTTACCGAGAGCACAATACGCGTTGCCAAGATTATAATAAGCCTCCCGGGCGCCGGGATTTATTTCTATGGCTTTCTTATATAAGGCCAGGACCTTTTCTTTTTCGCCGATATTCCTGTATTCTTCCGCCAGGCTATCGTAAGCTACCAGGCACCTCGGGTTCTCTCTAACCAGGTTGCTCCAAAGCACCATCTCATTTTTATAATTTTTAGTCAATTCCACGCTTTTGGCGCACATATAAATTATTATAATGATAAAAATCCCCCGGCTCAGGATTTTATATGCATTAGAAGATAAAAATGCAAACCTTTCCTTTAGCCTG
>JAQUME010000091.1 GCA_028718245.1 Candidatus Omnitrophota bacterium | reverse complement strand
TCACCGCTCAACCTGACCGGGACATTCTGCTGCTTCAGCCGGTTGGGGATCAGGATCATCTGGCCTATTTCGATCGTCGCTTCCTCTGAGATATTATTTGCCCGCAGTATGTCATTAATATCCACGTCGTATATTTTGGATATTCTCCAGAGGGTCTGGCCTGCCTCCACGCGGTGATGCACCCCGGGTGAGGTCTTTGCCATAGCCGGAGCCATCGGCCTTGTGTAAGTAGGGGCGCTTGCGCAGCCCGCCACCCCCAGTAACATCAGGATCAAAATTATATTTTTCATGCCTATATTCTACCTACTAACTACTACCTGCTGATTTACTAGCGGGTGAGCGGAATCGGACCGCCGTATGCAGCTTGGGAAGCTGCCATTCTGCCATTGAATTACACCCGCATGCAATCTTCCATCAATTTAATAGAGCAATATTTCCCGCACATCGTGCACACCCTGGATAATTTCGGCTTGCTGGATAAACGGTACTCTCCGGCTTTCCGGGGGTCAATGGATAGCTTGATCTGTTTTTTCCAGTCGCGCGCCTTTCGCGCCGCCGAGATCTCCCTGTCCCAGCCGATCGCCTCTTTATTGCGTTTGACCAGGTCAGCTGAATGCGCGGCAATGCGCGAGGCGATAACCCCTTCCCGCACATCTTCCAGCGTCGGATGGCGCAGGTGTTCGGCAGGCGTGACATAACAAAGGAAATCCGCGCCAAAGCTGGCTGCCAGGGCTCCTCCGATGGCAGAGGTAATATGGTCGTAACCCGGGGCAACATCAGTGACCAACGGACCAAGGACATAAAATGGCGCGCCATGACAATATTTTTTCTCTAAGAGTATATTCTTCCTGATCTGGTCCAGGGGAACATGGCCCGGGCCTTCGATCATCACCTGGACGCTCCTTGCGCTTGCCCTCTTTGCCAAAGCCCCCAATATCTTAAGCTCGGCTATTTGCGCTTTATCGGTAGCGTCCAATATGGAACCCGGGCGCAAACCATCTCCCAGGCTTAAAGTAACGTCAAATTTATAGGCGATATCCATGATCCGGTCAAAGTGCGTATAAAATGGGTTCTCCTTTTTGTGGTATTTTATCCAGCTGGCAATGATCGCTCCTCCGCGCGAAACCACCCCCATTAACCTTTTTTGTTTTTCCAGCGCCGCAAGGCTTGCGCGCGTTACCCCGCTGTGAATGGTAAAAAAATCCACTCCTTGTTTTGCCTGCTCCTCTAAAACCCGCAAAACATCTTCGGCGCTGAATTTAAGGAAGTTCTTATTTTCGGTTTGGGCCCTCACAGCTACCTCATAAACCGGGACTGTGCCCACAGGCACGCTGGATCTCCTTAAAACCTCTTCCCTCATTTTCTTAAGGTCCCCTCCTACGCTTAGATCCATAAGCGCGTCAGTTCCATATTTTATGGCAGCTTTAAGTTTCCCGATCTCGGAGGCAATGCTCGACTCATCCGTGGATGTTCCGATATTGGCATTTACCTTGGTGCGCAAGGTGGCACCTATGGCGCAGGGTTTATTGATCTTATGATTTATGTTCAAAGGTATGACAGCCTTACCTTCCCGGATAAGGTGCATGATCCGGATGGAGCTGACCCTTTCAAGGCGGGCTACTTTACGCATTAGCGGGGTGATCTTATTTTTCCTGGCGTATTCCAGTTGGGTCATTTTGTTTTAAGTTCCTTAAAAAGCTCTTTTGCCTCGGCTGCTGAGCGCCTGACCGCAACCCTGCGGCAGCCGAAGGAAATGATCTTAGCGATATTATTCTTATTAATACCGCCGATGGCGAAATACGGGATCTTTATTTTTCCTTTAAGCTCTTTTAAAACCTTTAATCCTATCGGCCTTATTCCCGGTTTTGTGGGAGTGGCGAAGACCGGGCCGATGCCGATATAATCTGCCCCCTGTTTCTGGGCCTTAAGCGCTTGAACCAGATTATGGCAGGAGATACCGATGATCTTATCCTTGCCTAATATCCCCTTGGCTTTCTCTAAGGGCATATCCTCCTGGCCCAGATGCACGCCATCAGCTCCTGAAAAGACGGCCAGGTCAGGATGATCGTTGACGATAAAGAGCGTATTGCTTCGCCGCAGGCGCCGGCTAAGCTTAAGGGCTGCTTTTAATATATCAGGCTTAGCGGAAATTTTATCCCGCAGTTGGACTATCCCGAACACACCTGCCTCTATGTCAAAGCCCGGTTTATCTAATATCAGATAAAGCCGAGATCTTTTTAAAAGATTTCTTCTCGATCTCATAAACCTTGTACCTGATCTCCTTGAAACGCAAAGCCGCCTGTTTGTTCTTAAGCTTAGAGAACTCTTCCAGCACGCGCAGGGATTCTTTAACCCTTTGGATATTCGCCCAGAAAATATCTCTTAACCCCGCGCGCTGCAATTCCGAGCGGGAGTTCCTTCTTCCCACGTCGCAAGCGCTAGAGCGTTCTTCCAATAGCCGGGAAGACAGGTAAACCTTTTTAACGATCGCGTCTATCTGGTGCCGGTAGAATTTAAAAAGAGCGGTGAGTTTGCGGTCATCAAGAACAAACCGGGTTATCTCTTCGCAAACGCGTAAGCCTTCCTTGACCCGGTTAAGATTGGCATCAATTATCCGATGGACATTATTATTCCGGAGATCATTCATGGGCACGCATGTGAGCGATCTTCCTGATAAGCGCGCTGGTGGAGCGCCCCTTGACCAGGTTAACGGTAAGGACCGAGCCTCCGTAACCCTTCACAAAATCGGCGCCCACTATGCTTCTTTTATTCCAATCCGAGCCCTTGACCAAAAAATCCGGCTTGATCTCTTTGATCAGCCTTAAAGGATTGTCTTCATTGAATAGGAGCACAAAATCAACGCACCCCAGGGCAGCCAATGTGCGCATCCGGTCACCTTGGGCAATGATCGGCCGGCTCTTGCCTTTTATTTTCCTGACGGATGCGTCGCTATTCACCGCCACCACCAGATAATCCCCTTTTTGCCTTGCATCCTGCAGGTATTTGACATGCCCGTAATGCAGGA
>JAQUME010000090.1 GCA_028718245.1 Candidatus Omnitrophota bacterium | reverse complement strand
AGAAAAAAGTCTGGGAGTATTATTTCTTTATCGATATTTTAGGGCATCAGAATGACGATAAAGTTAAGAAAGCATTGCATGAACTGGAAAAGAAATGTAATTATGTCAAGGTCCTGGGTTCTTACCCGATTGGAGAATAAAAAATAATGAAGGATCTGGTGCGTAAGCATGTTTTAAATATTAAACCTTACATTGCCGGTAAGCCGATCGAGGAAACCAAAAGGCAGCTGGGCCTGACAAAGGTGATCAAGCTGGCCTCCAACGAGAACCCTTTTGGGACTTCTCCTAAGGCGGTCAGCGCGATGAAGAAGGCCTTAAGCGCGGTCAACCGCTACCCGGATCCGCAGGGGTATTATCTGAAGAAACGCTTAGCCAGGCATTTCAAGCTTGAACCGGAAAACTTTGTGCTGGGCAACGGCTCGGATGAATTGATCGATCTGTTGATCAAGACGCTGGTGGAGCCGGATGAGAACATCATCACCTCCGAAGGGACCTTCCTGGAATACGAAATAGTCGCCTCCTCCCACGACCGAAAGGTAAAAAAAGCAGCGCTGCGTTATTTTAAATATGACCTGGAGACAATGCTTAAGCTGGTAGATAAGAAAACCAAGCTGATCTTTATCTCCAATCCTAATAATCCCACAGGTACCTATCTGACTAAATACGAGGTTGCGCAGTTTCTGAACGCGGTCCCTCAAAGAGTGCTGGTTGTTCTTGATGAGGCCTACGATACCTTCATTGATGTGGATGATTTTCCGGATTCCGTAAGCTATCTTAAGCGCAGGAAAAATGTGGTCATCCTTAAGACCTTCTCCAAAGCTTACGGCCTGGCAGGGCTTCGCCTGGGCTATCTGATCGCCGACGCGGAGCTTGTGCATTTCATGGAGAGGGTAAGGCAGCCTTTTAACGTGAATATCCTGGCGCAGGCAGGGGGCCTGGCGGCCATGGAGGATAATAAATTCCTTAAAAAAACACGCAGGCTCACTATTCAAGGAAAGAATTTTATCTATAAGGAGCTTTCCTCCATGGGGCTGGGGTTCTTGCCGTCGGAAACGAATTTCGTCCTTATAGATGTGGCCAGGGATGGCATGGATGTATTCCGGGCCATGCTGAAATTCGGGGTTATCGTTCGCGATATGAATGCATACGGCCTGAAGAATTTCATCCGCGTTTCTATCGGCACGCAAAAGGAAAATGAGAGGTTTGTGCGGGTTTTAAGAAAAGTGCTTAAGGAGAAAAGCTAAATGATCATTGTCTTGAAACCCGAAGCGACAGAGGCGCAGGTTAACCATATTATTGATAAGGTCAAGGCGTTGGGTTTGACCCCGCATCTTTCCAAGGGCGCGCAAAGAACGATCATCGGGGTTATCGGACCGGAGGATGTATTACAGGCCACACCGTTAGAGATCTTTCCCGGGGTAGAAAACGTTATTCCGGTGCTTTCTCCTTTTAAGCTGGTTTCCCGGGAGTTTAAAAAAGAGGATTCGGTAATTGACCTCGGTAAGGGCGTAAAGATCGGCGGCAAAGAGGTGGTGGTTATGGCCGGCCCCTGTTCCATTGAAAATATTGACAGCTTGTTTGAGATCGCCAGAGAGGTCAAAAAATCCGGGGCAACGGTATTGCGCGGCGGAGCGTTTAAGCCGAGGAGCTCTCCTTACAGTTTCCAGGGTTTGGGCAAAGCAGGCCTGCAGATGTTAAGAGAGGTAGGCAATGAATTGGGTATGGTTACGGTAAGCGAGGTAATGGATCCGCGTGATGTGGGGCTGGTCGCGGATTTCGCGGATATCCTGCAGATCGGCTGCCGGAATATGCAGAATTTTAACCTCTTGAAGGAAGTGGGGCTAGCCAAAAAACCGGTGTTGTTAAAGCGGGGAATGGCTTCTACCGTTAAGGATATGTTGATGTCCGCGGAGTACATATTAAGCGCGGGAAATTTTTCGGTTATTCTCTGTGAACGGGGTATCCGTACCTTTGAGGATTCAACCCGGAATACCCTGGATATCAGCGCTGTTCCGGTTGTTAAGCAATTGTCTCACCTGCCGATCATCGTCGATCCATCGCATGCAGCAGGAAAATGGGGCCTGGTCCCGGCTTTGGCCAGGGCAGGGGTGGCCGCAGGAGCAGACGGCTTGATCATTGAGGTGCATAACAAGCCGGAGGAGGCTGTTTCCGACGGAGCGCAGTCACTGGTGCCGGAAAATTTTCTTAGTCTTATGAAAGAACTTAAAAGCATTGCGCAGGCAGTGGGGAGAAAGATTTAATGAAAATGTTTAATAAGGTTGTAATATTCGGCACAGGATTGATCGGCGGCTCCCTGGGTTTTGCCTTAAAAAGAAAAGGCCTGGCCCGGCAGATCATAGGTTTGAGCCGGCACAAGAGAAACGCCGAATTGGCCAGGAAAGTGGGCGCAATTGACCGAGTTGCTATTTCTTTAGACCAAACGCAGGATGCGGACCTGGTGATATTGGCTGCCCCGGTTGAGGCGATCATAAACATTGCCCCGGAGCTGGTAAAAAGGTTAAAGAAAGGGTGCCTGGTGATCGACGTAGGCAGCACCAAGGAAAAGATCGTATCCGGGTTAAGCAGGGTCATTCCTGATTTTGTCGGCTGCCATCCCTTGGCAGGGAGCGAAAAAAAAGGAATATTAAATGCCCAGGCAGATATTTTCACCGGGTCTATTTGCATTATTACGCCGGTTTCTAATACCAAAAGGAGCGCCTTGAACAAGGCCAGATCTCTTTGGCATAAACTTGGAACGCGCCTGCTCATAATGCCGGCGGCCAGGCATGACCGGATACTGGCCTTTACCAGCCATCTGCCCCATGCGGTAGCTTTTTCTTTGATAGGAAGTATCCCGGATAAATTCTTAAAAGTAAGCTCCGGGGGTTTAGCGGACACTACTCGTATCGCCGGCTCGGATGAGATTCTTTGGAGCCAGATATTCCTAAGCAACCGAAAAAACCTGTTATCCTCAATTTCTTCCTTCCAAACAAAGCTCGCCGGCCTTAAGTTCGCCTTGGCTAGTAAGAATGCCAAACGGCTAAGGCAAATACTGGCCGCGGCCAGAAAAAAACG
>JAQUME010000089.1 GCA_028718245.1 Candidatus Omnitrophota bacterium | reverse complement strand
TTGTCCTTGCGCTGCTTCTGAAGGTCTAATGATTTCTTTTCTAATGCAGCCAGGTTCTGCTTTTTTGCTTCAAATGCTTCCTCAACGGCCTTGATCTCCAGGGGCTTGGCCTGCTTTTCGTTATTCAAAGTATAGATCTCGGTGTCCAGTTCCTGCACACCCACCAGCCCGATTATCTGCGTCTTCAGATCAGCTGCAGCCAACTTTTCTCCTTTTGTAGCCATTTAATTGGGCGATAGAGGATTCGGACCTCTGACCTCCACAATGTGAATGTGGCGCTCTAACCAACTGAGCCAATCGCCCTTAAATTTATCTGGGCCCACAGGGATTCGAACCCCGGACCAAGTGATTATGAGTCACCTGCTCTAACCAACTGAGCTATGGGCCCCAAGGTCAATGCTATATATTACTATTTATGGGTGTTTTTGGCAAGATAATATTTGGGATTCAGCGGCTGCCTTGCCTTGTTTCTCGAAATCAAGCCAAGCCATCCGCCTAAAACCGGCTATTTCTGCTTTAGCAAGCTAATTCCGATTATTACAGATAGCACTATCGTTATATAATTATAGATAAGCCAGAAAGTAGCATTCTCTATAACCATACCAACTATCGTAGAAATCGCCAATACCAGCAGCAATACCCCAATTACCTTATCGTTTTTCATACTCACCTCCCAATCTTAAGGGATAAAAATAAATCTGATTAATACCTAAAATCTGAGGTTCCCATACCAAAATTACAACACCCATAGTAATTATCTATACCAGTACTCAAATTACAGGTCCACATTATAAATGCATTCCCCTGCCTATTCGGGGTTTTACCGCCGCTTGTGCAACGGTATGCCGCGCATAGCACGCTTGTACTTGCGGGGGAATAACAAATATACCTGAAATAATGCGAGCTCCTGCATGCGCTGGGGAACTGTTCTGGAGCGGTCCCTATGTTAAGATCGGCTAGAGATATACTACTAGTTGTGCCATTTTCTATCCAATATTGGTATGCGAGCTTTCGTATATCTCCTAAAATAGTCTTTCCTTCGGCGCCGCGGGGCCTCTCAACTGCAGCGGAGTATTGGCTTATGCCTACTGCAGCAAGTATCCCAACGATGATTATTACGACGATCAGTTCGATTAAGGTGAAACCACGTCTCATTTTATTCATCTTAATGATTAGTTTATCATTCTCTGTTTTATTGTAAAGAGATTTTGCCGTTACGCATAGACTGCTGGTTTTGGAGCGAATGTCGAAAATTCGTAATACAATGCATGTTTTATCGCGGATGGCGAGGCTTGGCTCTAAGCAGTATCTCAAAATTCGAGCGGGCAAGGATGCCCCGCTAAAAAAGTCCAGGCAGAGCGAGAATTTTGCCGAAGCGCAGCTCGCCTCGCCGGGGCGAGCAAGCGGTGCTGCGTGAGACAAGCCTCGGCAGACGCGTAAGGATTATTTCTCTTTCTTGATTATCTTCAGGAAGATATTGGTGATGTGGGGGTCGAACTGCTTACCGGAAGCCTTTTTCATTATCTCAAGGGCCTCCTTCTTGCTGAACGCCTTGTGATACGGCCGGTCGCTGGTCAATGCCTGGTAAACGTCGGCGATAGCGATGATCCTGGCGCCGACGGGGATATCCTCCCCCTTGATCCCGCTGGGGTAGCCTTTGCCGTCCCATCTTTCATGATGGTAAAATATGTAGGGGATCAGGCCGTGCAAAAACCGGATCGGCCGGATAATATCGGCGCCGATCTGCGGATGCTTTTTGATCTCATCAAACTCTTTTTTGGTAAGCTTGCCTTTTTTAAGCAGGATATTCTCGCTGATGCCGATCTTGCCCAGGTCATGCAGCATAGCCGCCTGCTTGATCAACTCTATATCATCGCGCGACATATGCAATTCTTTGGCGATCTCCGTGGCATAGTGCACGGTGCTTTCAACGTGTTCGCCGGTATAATGGTCCTTTAATTCGATCGTTTTGGCAAAAGCGAGTATGGACTCTACAAGCCCCTGCTTGGAATTTTTAGTCAGCTTTTCAATGGTATTCTTTAAGGTTTTTACTCCCGTGGCTTTAAGTAATTTTTCAATACCCTTCTTTCCGGGCTTTTTGATATCCATGGTGGAATACGCGCGGTTACCGCCGCTTTGCTTGGCATAATCAAGCACATTATTAGCCAGATTGACCAGGTCGATCCCCTGCGTCCCCCGGTCTTCAGGGTAAGAAACAGCGGAAAGGCTTAATTTCAGCTTAACAGAGTGGCTCTTGTTTCCGAAACTTACCACATTCAATGATTCAAGAAGCCGCTGCGCCATGTTCAAAGCCAGGTCCCGGTTAAGCCTTGGAGAGATAATGATAAATTCCTCCCCGCTGTAACGGATAAGGATGTCATAACGCCGAACAAGGCGCCGCAGCTGCCGGGCCAATTGTTTCAAGACCAGGTCGCCGAAAGCCATCCCATAAACATCATTGATGGATTTGAAATAGTCTATATCAAGCATGATCACCGAGAGATGCTGGGCGTATCTTTTTGCCTGGTGGAACTCCGCCTCAATGACATCCTGTAAATAACGGTGGTTATACAGCCCGGTGTGCGCGTCAATAAGCGAAATGCTCTTTAATTTCTCATAAGATTTAAGCAGGTCGTAATTCAATTTGCTCTTTTCGATCTCCGCTTTCTTGTGCAGGGATATCTCCTGCATAAGCTGGCCTGAACGCTCCTCGACCAGCTCCTCTAAATGCTCCCGGTAGCGCCATAGCTCATCGTCGATCTTCTTCCTCTCGCTTATATCCATATTAACTTCGGCGACCAGCCACTCGCCATTTTCATTCTGAAAGGGTATTGTGGTGACCTGCACAGTGCGGTTCTCTTTAGGCAATTTCTCTTCGCTGACGATGATCTTTCTTGTCTTAAGCGCCTTCTCGATGGCGCACCTGGGGCAGGGGGTTTTGGTATTCATAAAGTAGTCAAAGCATTTCTTCCCTACCCAATCCCCGTACCTGCGCACCCGCTCCGGGTCTATGTAACGGATATAAAAATCCTTATCGGTGATAACCAGCTCGGTTTTAGTTGCCTTCAGGATGAACTCAAGCTGCTGGCGCAGGGCATTTGCCTGCTGCTGGGCGGCCTTTCTTGATTCAACCTCCAGTTCCAGGGCCTT
>JAQUME010000088.1 GCA_028718245.1 Candidatus Omnitrophota bacterium | reverse complement strand
CAATGACTATAAAAGGGGCAACCCTGAATATCCAGGAAGCTGTCTCCGAGATCACCTCTTGTTTTGAAGACAGCTTCGCCAGGTTGTAATACGGCTGGAGCAGGCTCTGTCCCTTACGCATCCTGATATTATTTTTCATTTTAGCGATCAGGCCGCTTAAAAAAGGAGCCAAACCTATAAATAAGACCAATTGCAGTAAAATTAAAGCTATTTTTATCATTTTAGAACTTTTGCATAAATATGATCAGAAATAATAGGGCCGCAAAAATATACGCCAGATACAGGTGAATACTGCCGGGCTGAATGCGCCTCATGAATTTAGCTGATTTAAAGATCAAAGCAACCAGAGGGAGGTAAATGTATTTCTTAAATACGGAGGTTGTGTGCGTCTCATAAGCAAAAGACCTGACATGATAAAAGGACTCCCTGATCTTTTGTGTCTTGCGGTAAGGCTGAAGAAAAAAACTGAATGCTATCCTGAAGGGCTTTGAAAAAGCGGTGGCGGTATATTCATTGCGCGCTCCCAGCTTATAGTAACCGCAATCCCAGGTCTTATAGATCGCCGGCTTAAGCCTCGCAAACAGGAGATAGACGGCAAAACCAATAACTGCCGAAGCAGCCAGCACCAATGCAACTAAAGGGGTAGAAAGATAAATACCTCTGCCTATCTGCGGGCTTATGATAATGCTGTTTAAAGCGAATCTCATATTCCCGGTCTCTATGCCGGTTGAGAAGCCTGCGACCTTTGCCAATAAACCGATTATCGGGACTGCCGCCAAGCCGAAGATAACGGTCAAAACCGACAGGAAAAGCATTCCTGCTTTCATGGAAAAAGAAACCTCCCTGGCCTCTTCGGCGTGCCGGCTCCTGGGCTGGGCGAGAAATGTTATGCCAAAGGCCTTGACAAAGCAGGCGGCGGCCAGGCCCCCTGTCAAAGCCAGCATCCCGGCGCAAACCCCTAAAAAAAACTTACTCCCCCCTGTAACGCTGGAAGCCCCCAAAAAAAATGCCTGCAGGGTAAGCCACTCGCTCACAAATCCGTTTAAGGGCGGCAATGCGGATATTCCCATCGCCCCTATCAAAAAATAAAAGGCGGTGTGCGGCATTTTTTTGATCAGCCCTCCTAATTTCTCAATATCCCGCGTGCCCGTTGCTTTGTATACGCTGCCGGCGCATAAAAATAAAAGGCCTTTAAAGATCGCGTGATTTACCAGGTGATAGAGCCCTGCGATCAAAGCGAATACCGCTAAATAAGGCAGGCCCTTGCTTATGAAAAACATCGACATCCCCAGGCCAAGCAGGATTATTCCTATATTTTCCACGCTGTGGTAGGCAAGAAGCCTTTTAATATCATGATCCATCAGCGCGTAGATCACGCCCACGAGGCAGGAGATAACCCCTAATACTAATATCAAGATCCCCCACCAGGAGGAATTTACTCCGAGAATGGAGATCACAAACCGGATCAGCCCGTAGATAGCGGTCTTGATCATCACACCGGACATAATGCTTGAGATGTGGCTCGGCGCCTGAGGATGAGCGTAGGGCAGCCAGATGTGTAAAGGCACGATGCCGGCTTTAGTCCCGAAACCTGCCAGGAGCAGGAGAAAAACAGTATTCCTGGTCTGGAAAGGCATTGCCTGACAGGCATTCTTTATCGCCAAAAATTCAAAGGAATGCGCGTATTGATACATTACGAGGAAGGCGGCAATTAAAAAAGCGGTGCCGATATGGGTCATCACGATATAGATCAGGCCCGCCTGAATGGATTTTTCATGCTCCGTGTCAAATACGACCAGGAAATAGGAAACCAGGGACATGATCTCCCAGGCTACAAGAAAAATAAAAACGTTGCTGACCGTAACTACTAAAGCCATGGAAGCCACAAAGGCAAACAGCAGAAAACCCGCCAGGGTCCTTTTGGCAAAAGAGTACTCTCCCTTTAGGTAGCCAAAGGAATACACAGTTGAAGGCAGGGAAATGGCAAAGATGACAAAAAGAAAAAAGATAGAAAGAGGATCAAATAATAAATTGAAATTCATCGGTTTGAAGGGATTCGTTTGTAAAAAAGGCAGGGCTTACCGGAGCATATACAACAGCGTCGCTGTCTTTTCTAAATTCTTCACAACACTTATAAAAATTTTACAGGAATAATATTTTTTGTCAATGTTTTTATGAGCTTTCCGTGAACTTGATTATTTTATTCATTATATCCACGCAGGCAGCCGGATACTTACCGACCGCGCTCTCGGCCGAAAGCATCAGGTAATCCGAACCATCCAGTATGGCATTGGCCACATCCGAAACCTCAGCCCTGGTGGGCATATGGTTTTCAGTCATACTCTCTAGCATCTGCGTGGCGGTGATCACGAATTTACCGGCGCGGTTGCATTTGGCGATTATCCCCTTCTGGGCCATGGGCACCTCATATATAGGAATAGATATGCCCATATCACCCCTGGCAACCATAATGCCGTCAGAAACCCTGATTATATCGTCAATATTGTTAATTCCCTCCCTGTTCTCGATCTTGGCGATCACTTTCGTTTTCTGCCGGAAGCCGTCAAGATAATCCCTGAGCGCCAGGATATCCTCCTTATTCCTTACGAAAGACTGGGCGATATAATCAATCTTATTCTCCACGCAAAAACGGATGTGCTCCCTGTCCTTTAGCGTCAGGCCCTTAAAATCCAGCTTAAGCCCGGGCATGTTGATCCCTTTGCGCTCTTTGATCACTCCGGGAGTGACCACCCTGGCTTTTAGTTTATTCTTCCGGCAACCCTGGCTGATAAGCGCGATATTGCCGTCATCAATAAAGATCTGCTGCCCTCTTCCGATCTTATCCAAAGAGCCTTTGTAATCAAATGGTATAAGATTTCCTTCCCCCGGAATATCCTCTTGAGTCAGCCAAATTAGCTGGCCTCTCTTCACCGCTACAGGCCTGGCTCCTTTTAGCCTGCCGATCCTTATGCGGTATCCCTCCAGGTCACCCAATACCTTTATTCTGCGCCGGTATTTCTTATTCAGCTCCCTTACCAGGCTGATCCTGGCTGAATGTGCCTCAAGGCTGCCGTGGGAGAAATTCAACCTCACCACATCCATGCCCAGCCGCATCATCTTCAGCAAAACCCCGTATTTATCCGAGGCAGGCCC
>JAQUME010000087.1 GCA_028718245.1 Candidatus Omnitrophota bacterium | reverse complement strand
ACAGGCATATTGAATTTTTTCTTGCTTTTTGTACGCCTTCTGCCGATAGGCATACTTAAATTATTCTCTTTGAAAATGGCGTTTATACTTGATTTTGAAACCCTGATATTGAGCTTTTCGAAAATTAACGAGGTTAGGCTGCGGCAGCTTAAAGAAGGATTATTTTTTTTGTTTTCAACGATAAAATTTATAACTTCAGGCTTAAGTTTATGGACTACTCCCATTCAACCTCCAGATTGGACATTATAAAATTATAATGTCTAATTTTTTATTTGTCAAGCCAGATTGGACAAAAATTAATCTACAGTTATACGAATTCTAACTTAAATATTCTTAGAAGAAACAATATTAGAGCAAAATAAATGGTCTCTTAGAAAAAGGAGGTTTTCTATCCCGAAATCTCGAGATAGTCCTGTAGCTGGGTATCAGTGGACTTTATTGTTCCGGCAGGTAATTCTATAACCCTGGCAGAGCGCCAGTATATAAGACTGATCTTGTTTGGATAGAAATCAGGAATAGCCTTGATGACCCGGTATTTTCTGTTTACAAAAAGCACATCTATGGGGAAACGCATAAAAAAGGTATGGATAGAATTGCATGGCTCAAGGATAATTCCCTGCCCAGGCAATAGCAGTTTCCTTCCTATCAAACCCTTGATCTTGGAGAAAAAACTCCTGGCGACAAAAATATCTTCAGCTAAAACAACGCCCTTGGTATGATTGATCAGGCGCATTTGTCCATTTATCCCCTGACAGGCTTGAAGATCTCGTCCGAAATGGATATGCCGCGCACGCGGATATCGTTAAGGAAGGTAGATTTGTAACCGGTAGGAGTGAAATGCCCCTGGACTTTCCCTTGGGGATCTACCCCGGTCTGTTTGAAAATAAATATTTCGTTAAGGTTTATATGTATTTCGTCCTTCATCCCCGCAACCTCGGCTATCGCCATGACCTTCCGCGAACCGTCGGAGAGCCTGGCGGTGTGTACGATAATATCAACTGCCGAAGAGACCATCTCACGGATCGCCCTGACCGGAAGCTCGATACCGGACATAAGGATCATTGAGTCCAGCCGGGATAATACATCCAGCGTAGAATTGGCATGGATGGTGGTCATGGAACCGTCATGCCCGGTATTCATCGCCTGGAGCATATCCAATGATTCGGTCCCGCGGCATTCACCGACGATAATCCTGTCCGGACGCATACGCAGGGTGTTGCGGAAAAGATCCCGGATGGTAAGGCCGCCCTTACCCTCGATATTCGGCGGACGGGATTCCAGCCTTACCCAATGCTGCTGGTTAAGCTTAAGCTCGGCGGCGTCCTCCAGGCTAACGATCCGTTCTCCTTCGGGGATGAATTCAGAAAGGGCGTTTAACACCGTTGTTTTACCGGAACCGGTTCCTCCGGAAACGATTATATTCTTGCGGCAAAGGACGCATGCCCTGATAAAATCCGCCATTGCCGGGGTGAGCGTATTCAGGTTGAGCAAATCGCTTGTCCTGTATCTTTCCTTGCGGAATTTTCTTATTGTCAGGGTCGGACCCGTTAATGACAACGGAGGGATGATCGCGTTAACCCTTGAGCCGTCGGCAAGCCGGGCGTCAACCATAGGAACCGATTCATCTATGCGCCTGCCGATAGGGGCGATGATCCGCTCGATCACCGTCCTCACCTGATCATTGGAAATGAATTTCTTACTGGTCAATTCCAGCTTACCAAAACGCTCGACGAATATCTCATCCTTATTATTGACCATGATATCGGTAATCTCCGGGTCGGCCAGCAGGTCTTCCAGGGCTCCCAGGCCCAATGCCTCGTCCAAGATTTCCTTGATCAGCTTCTTCCTTACTTCCTGAGAAGGAATAAAGCTGCCGGCCTCCTCGACCAGGAGGTTGCTTACGGTAGCCTCCGCCCTGTCTTTCAGGTCCTTGGTCTTTTTGTGGTCGCTGAAGACATTAAGGTCAAGCTTTTTGATATTCATGCTTTCCAACAGACGGCTGTGTATCCTGCGCTTAAGTATCAGTATTTCATCCCTGTCTTCGGCGGTATCCGGCTCAAGCACCGACTCCTGAAGATTCTGTCCGGCCCAGAACTGTCCGCTCTTCTCCCTTACCGCCTCCTTTATTTTAATCTGGTCTATATTCCTGCGCTCCACAAACAATTCTTTATGTTCAATCAAGGAATTGGAAAGTTCGGAAAAGGCCGCGGTAATCTTGGCGCGGGGGGAATCAACAACTACGGGTACCCTTTGGTTTACCGCCTGGTTAACCACTTTTCCGTCGGAAGGGATCTTTTCAAGTATATCGACGGGCAAGTTGACCCGGATCTCCTGCCAGCTTATGCTTGAGAGGGACTCCGCCCTGTTAAGCACAAGCCTAACCATGCCTAAAGGGAAATGCAGGAACTGCAGCGTATCTAAAGCCCATTTTGTCTGATATATGGAAAGCACGTCAGGAGTGACTACCAGCAATATAAGGTTGGCCTGGTTTAACGCGGAGAGGAACACATCGCTGAAACTCTTTCCCACGTCCACAATAATATAATCATAATCTTTATCCAGGAACGAGAATATTTCGGGGATTTTGTCCGGATAAAGAAACCCCGACTGTTGGGGTTTCAATACTCCGGTGAGAAAATCTACATTATTGAACCCGCTTGTGACTACAAAATCATGCTTTTTGGTTATCTGCGGCTGTTTCTGAAGGAACCCCATCAGGTCAGCCATGCATTTCTGGGGGGCTAAACCGAGCATATGCGCCATATCTCCGACCCCTTGCGTATCCAGGTCGATCACGCATATCCGCTTGCCTTCCTTGGCCAGGGAAACTGACAAATTTACGGCAATCAGCGTCTTGCCGACGCCGCCTTTAGTACTGACTATCGCTATTGTTTTGGCCATGCTTATTCCAGTTGATAAATTATAGGGACATCGACCCAAAGCTGGGATTCTTTTATCGCTGGGGGGAACGGGGGATAAGGAGAAATCTTTTTTGCTACCTTGACCGCATTATTGTCGAGCAAGCGGTAACCCGAAGGCTCCTTTATTTTTGAATCCAGCAGCTCGCCCTGGGCGGAAAGCTTAAGGCTTAATTTCAGTTTACCCTGGAATCCCGCATCTTTTGCCGCTTCAGGATAAACCAGGTTGTCCAGGATCTTCTTTTGGACAATCCGGGCATACCTTACGACAGGGTCCTTTATCTCGTCTTCACTAAATACGGGGGCGGCGG
>JAQUME010000086.1 GCA_028718245.1 Candidatus Omnitrophota bacterium | reverse complement strand
TATCCTGTTGAGTTTCATCTTAAGGCCTCCTTTAACTTTCTCAATAAAAATAACACAGATTTTTCTCTTTGTCAAGGCTATCTATAGAAGGGGAGAAAAATGAGCGCCGCCATTACGATCACCACCGTAACCAGGCCCACGCTCAATCCCACCCAGAACCAGGTAAGGAAGCTTATCTTGAGGTGTTTTTCCTTCTCAACGATCCCTACGGCCACGATATTGGCGGTTGAGCCGATAAGGGTGATATTGCCTCCCAGGCAGCCGCCGAAAAGCAGGGCCCACCACAATGGCTGCAGGTTCAAGTTCAGGCTCTGGAATCCCTGAACCACGGGGATAAAAGCGGCAACCAGGACCACATTATCCAGCATGCTTGAGCCAATCGTGCTTATCCAAAGAATAGAAGAGATAAGCAGGTTCAGGTTATTGCCGGTTGCCTCGAGCATGTGTTTAGCGATAAAAATAGTTGCCCCGGTATATTTTAATGTCCCTGCCTGCACGAACAAAAGCAGAAAGAACAAAAGCGTCCACCACTCTACATCCTTTTCAATAAATTTCCTGGCCTTGCGGTGCTTCCAGATCATGATCAGCCCGCTGGTTATCAGAGGCACGACCAATAAAACGGTATTGGCAGGCAGGCTCCAGGCCAGCTCCATGCGGTGGTGCAGGGATATAAAAATAAGCATTACCCCGAATATCCCCAAACTTATTTTCAGGTTTTTCTCCGGAGGCACGGAGATAAGCCGCAGTAATATATCATTAGCCCCCAGCCTTTCCATCTGCTCATTAAGGAATTTGACCGGCTTCCTGTACCAGAATAAAAGGATAAAAATAGTAACCACTAAACAGACAGCAGCCAAAGGAAAGGCCTTAACGATAAAATCCTCGAAGGTCAGTCCGGATTTTGAGGCGATGAGTATTCCGATGGGGTTTCCCAGGACCGTGGCGGCTGAGCCGATATTTGTGGCTAAAACAGAGATCATCACAAAGGGCACCGGGTTAACCTCAAAATAATCGCAGATCTCCAGGACAGCGACGACCATGAAAATGATCGAAGTCACTTCATCAATAGTGCAGGCAAGCAGAGCGGATATGAGGGCGATAAAAAAGGCGAATTTTCTCCCGGTTAACCTGGGTATGCGCAGGATAAGACTGACTATCCAGGCAAAAACCCCGCAGTCCTTGAGCAGACCGATGACCACCATCATCCCCACCAGAAAAAGGATAACCTCCAGCGAAGAAAATTCAATGACATGCTCCAGGTCAATGGTCTTGGTCATCAACAGTATGGATGTGCCGATAAAGGCGAAGCTGAGGCGGAAATCCCAGAAGAAAAGAGTACCCAGGATGGAAGCGGAAAATATGCCTATGGAAAGGGCCTGCTGCGTATTCATCCCCCAGGAGTGCATCAGGATCCCCAGGGATAAAGAAAGCAGGGATAAAGAAAGCAGCTTAAAGAGAAGGCTTTTCATTGATTAGAAATGAGCCTTTGGGAGCCGCGTTTGGCGGTCAATAAATGGCTGCCTTGATACGCGAGCGTAGTTTACGGTGAACAGCTGCCGCAAAGATAACCTTTAATATGTTGCCCGGTATAAAAGGCAAGAAGCCAAGCAAGAATGCCCGGCTTAGCGGCCAGGAGAAGCTTACTTTAAGCCAAAGCATACCGCAGGATAAAAGCGCCAGATCAGCCAATAATAGCTTGAGAAAAACAATCGGCCATCCTTGTTTCTCGCGGCTGAACAAACTCCCGGCAATAAAAGAGGCTACCGCAAAACCGGCAAGATAGCCTCCGGTAGGGCCAAAAAGATAAAGGCCTCCGCTTCCGGTCCCTGTAAATACCTGAAAACCGGTTATGCCCAAAAGTATATAGATACCTTGGGTGAAAACCCCCAATCTCCTCCCCAATAATGATCCGGAAAGCAGGACAAAAAATGTCTGCAATGTAAGCGGCACCGGGGTAAAAGGCAAAGGTATGCGCACAAAAGCGGATAAAGCGGTCAGGATCACAAACCCCGTTACAGCCAGAACGCGGCAGATCCTTTTATCCCTGATAAACTCCCTGTTTATGATCGCTTCCATAATAATTCTCCTGTTTTACATTCCGTTTATTCCTTAGCTATAGCCAAAGTGATCACGCCGGCCAAGATCAGGAACAAACCGATACAGCCCTTGATGATCAAAAGAAGCGCTTTCCAATATTTCAGGATCGCCAAGCCTCCCAGAACCAAAAACACCAAACCTAAAATAACCTTAAAAAGCGTAGATAATGTTTTCTTGGCATCACAGCATTTCTTCTCTTCCTGTGCCATTTGAACACCTCCTTTGTTAACCAGGTTTGCTCTTCCATCTGCGGTGGATCCAACCCCATTCCGCGGGATATTTACGTATATACGCCTCGATTATATCGGTGATGGACTGGATATTTATTAATATCGTATCCCGGGGATCTTTACCTTCTCTTAACTCCATCTCCGGCTCAAAGATCACCTTATGCTTCTCCCCGGGCTGCCTGATAATAAAACAGGGGACCAGGGAAGCGCCGGTACGCTGCGCCAGGATCACCGGGCCGGTGGCAGTTGCCGCCTTCATTCCGAAAAAATTCACAAACACCCCGCCGGTACCAAAGTTCTGGTCAACGGGGATAAAAACCAGCTCATTATTGCGCAAGGCGGAAATAGTATTATTCACGCATTCATTGCGCGGCTGACTGTAAATGGTTTTTACCCCAAACTTCATCCTTTTTTCCAGGAATATCTTTTCAACCCTGGCGTCGCGCATCGGCCGCATGATCCCGCCTACCCTATAGCCGTCCTGCGCCAGCCTTCCCAGAAGAAGGGGAAAATTTCCGAAATGCGCACTTATCAGGATCACGCCCTTGCCGGCTGCTAATGCCTTATCCAGGTTCTCCCTACCGGTGATCTCTACCCGCTCTTTCAGGAGAAGCGGTTTATCCATAAGGTACATAAGCTCGACGGCGCTCTTGGCCATATAGATAAAACAATCTTTAGCTATCCCCTCGATCTCGTCCTTGGATTTTTCCCTGCCAAAAGCAATGCTTAAGCTCTCTAAGGCGATCCTCCTCTGTTTTACCGCGAAGATAAAGGCCAGGGTGGCGATATTTCTGGCAAAAGCATAAAGACACCTGCCGGGTATGACCCTGATCATCAAAGAGCACAAATTTAATCCCAGCCAGGCCGCAAACCGGCCAAAACTCTTACGTATTTTTTTAAAGTCCATGTTGATGAATTATAACAAAGCAGCCCTTAATTGCAAGAAAAATCAAAGTTTATAGCCGATCTTGCGCA
>JAQUME010000085.1 GCA_028718245.1 Candidatus Omnitrophota bacterium | reverse complement strand
CTGCCCCGTAGAATCTCACAAAGGCGCCTGCCCCCTGAAGCGTCAAAATTATCCATGGCCTTGGTAATATAAAGATAGGAGTTGGCGTCAAAACGTTTCACAAAATTATCTCCGCGATAACGTAAATACCCCTCTACCTCAAAGTCAGCGGTGAATTTAAAATGTTCCCCCGCCTCCTTCTTAGACCGGCCGAATTTTTCCGCCATGGACTTATCGCTCATATACGTAATATGGCCGATCATCCTGGCTACTGACAACCCTTTAGAGGGAGCCGGTGAGCCGTAATAGTTGCCGGATTTCCAGTGCGCGTCAGCCATAATTGACTGCCTACCTACCTCATTAAAAGCGATCTGCTGCGGAGAATGCCTGATGGTTGTGGCAATGGGTATAGCGCTGAATATTTTATTGGGATAATTAACCAGCCAGGATAAAACCTGCTGGCCGCCCATTGAGCCGCCGACAACCGAAAGCAGTTTTTCTATCCCTAGATGTTCGATCAGGCGTTTCTGGGCATTGACCATATCATTGATGCTGATCAGAGGAAAATCCAGGGCGTAAGGAGCGCCTGTCGCCGGGTTTAAGCTTGAGGGGCCGGTAGAGCCCTTACACCCGCCGAGTATATTGGAACAAATGACAAAATACTTGTCCGTATCAAAGGCCTTTCCCGGCCCGATAAATTCATCCCACCAACCGGGGTCTTTTTCATTTTCATGCAGGCCGGCTGCGTGCGCGTCCCCGGAAAGGGCGTGCACGATAAGCACAGCGTTGGACTTTTCCTTGTTCAAGGCCCCGTAAGTCTCGAAAGCCAGGGTAACCGGCCCAAGCCGCTCGCCGCTTTCCAACTCAAGCGAATCAAAGGTAAACGTTTGCGTCTTTACCGGGCCTACGCTGTTATTTTGAATTGTTTTGTTTTCTTTGTTCATGTCTTTACCCCCGTTAAAAACTCCCCGTATTTCATAATTTTTTGACGGGGCCGGCTTCTTGGAAAAGCCAGGTAGTCAGGTAACGCTCTCCGCTATCCGGAAGAATAACTACGATCACTTTACCCTTATTTTCTCTGCGCTTGGCCACCTCCAATGCCGCCCACAAGGCTGCCCCGCCGGAGATCCCTCCTAAAATCCCTTCTAATCTTGCCAGTCTGCGGCTGGCTTCTCCGGCATTATCATTAGTAACCCGGATAACTTCATCAATTATATCCCTGTTAAGAACCTGCGGGATGAACCCGGCGCCTATTCCCTGGATCTTATGCGGCCCCGGCGCGCCTCCGGATAAAACCGGGGAAGCATCAGGTTCAACCGCGATCGCTTTAAAACCGGGCTTTCTTTTTTTGATCACCTCAGCTATCCCGGTGATCGTCCCGCCTGTGCCGACCCCCGCAACCAGGATATCAACCTTTCCGTCAGTATCATTCCATATCTCTTCGGCAGTGGTCTTGCGATGGATCTGCGGGTTAGCCGGATTATTAAACTGCTGCAGGATGATCGCCCCGGGAGTTTGGCTGACGAGCTGCTCGGCTTTCTTTACCGCCCCCTTCATCCCTTCTGCCCCCGGGGTCAAAACTAACTGCGCCCCGAACACCGCCAAAAGCTGCCTTCTCTCCATGCTCATGGTATCAGGCATAGTCAGAATTAACTTATACCCTTTTGCCGCACAGACAAAT
Organism: Candidatus Omnitrophota bacterium; assembly: GCA_028718245.1. Taxonomy (GTDB): domain Bacteria; phylum Omnitrophota; class Gorgyraeia; order Gygaellales; family Profunditerraquicolaceae; genus UBA6249. Next base: position 1,686 of record JAQUME010000085.1, on the reverse strand, counting down.
GCCAAAGCTATCCCCGTGTTACCGCTGGTCGGCTCAATGATAGTGGTATTCTTCTTAAGTACACCCCTCTTCTCCGCGTCTTCGATCATGGACACTCCGATCCTGTCCTTTACGCTTGAAAGCGGATTAAAAAACTCCAGTTTTGCCAATACGGTTGCTTCCAAACCTTCGGCAATCCTATTCAATCTCACCAGAGGAGTATTACCAACAGTTTTTGTAATATCGGAAAATATTTCTCCCATAGTTTAGGCCCTCTTTAACGCCTGCTCTATATCGGCAATAATATCGTCGATATGCTCGATCCCGATCGACAGCCGGATAAAATCAGGGGTTACCCCGGTTGATAACTGCTCTTCGGCGGATAGCTGCTGATGCGTGGTGGTTGCCGGATGGATCGCCAGGCTCTTGGCATCGCCGACATTGGCAAGATGCGATATCAACTCCAGCGAATCTATAAACTTCCTTCCCGCCAGAAGGCCTCCTTTGATCCCAAAACCCAGTATGGCTCCGGATCCCTTAGAAAGATATTTCTTTGCTCTATCTTTCTCCGGACTGTCATACAAACCCGGGTAATTGACCCAGGTTACCTTGGGATGTTTTTTGAGAAACAGGGCTGCAGCTAAGGCGTTATCGCAGTGGCGGGGCATCCTCAAATGCAGGGTTTCCAGGCCTTGCAGAAGCAAAAAGGCATTAAACGGCGATAATGCCGGCCCTAAGTCGCGCAACAAGCTGACCCGCGCTTTAACGATATAGGCGATATTGCCTAAAGGTTTAAGCGCCTCAACAAAGTTTATCCCGTGGTAGCTGGGATCAGGTTCGGCTATTAACGGGAACTTGCCGTTAGCCCAGTCAAACTTTCCGGAATCAACGATTATCCCGCCTAAGCTTGTGCCATGGCCGCCGATAAATTTGGTTGCCGAATAAACCACAATATCTACGCCGTGGTCGATCGGCCGCAGCAAATACGGTGATACTGTGTTATCCAGTACAAAAGGTATCCCGTTCTTACGCGCTACCCCGGAAATTCCTTCCAGCTCCGCTACATTTAGTTTTGGGTTTCCGATGGATTCGGCGTAAATGGCTTTGGTCTTAGGGGTGATCGCTTTTTGCAGGGCAACCAGGTCATTTGAAGGCACGAATTTGACCTTTACCCCTAAACGCTCAAAAGTGTAATGGAATAGATTATACGTTCCCCCATAAAGATTATCCGCCGATACTATCTCATCCCCGGACTGGGCGATGTTAAGTAAGGCAATGGTTATCGCCGCTTGTCCGCTGGCCACGGCTAAGGCGCCGGCACCCCCATCCAATAACGCCATCCTCTTTTCCAGGACATCGGTGGTCGGGTTCATTAAGCGGGTGTAGATGTTGCCGAACTCCTTTAATCCGAAAAGATTGGCAGCCTGTTCAGTGCTTTTAAACTGATATGATGTAGTCTGGTAAATAGGTACAGCCCTTGCGCCTGTCGCAGGGTCAGCCTCCTGGCCGCCATGCAAGGCCAGTGTTTCTAATTTAAGCCTGCTGTCAATTTTGGTCATCGCCTTGCCCCTTTCTCGATCGCTAAATGGAGTAAACCAGCGCGTTTTTCCGTAGATCAACCTGCCTGGCCAGATCCGCGAAACTTACATTATCAATAATATCCGAGGTTGCCTGGGCAACCCTCTGCCAGATATTCTTAAAAACACA
>JAQUME010000084.1 GCA_028718245.1 Candidatus Omnitrophota bacterium | reverse complement strand
GCGCAATCATCAACATAAAGCCATTCGCGCACGTTTTGGCCTTTTCCGTAAACCGGTATTTTTGCTCCTTCTGATATCCTCAAGATGGCAAGCGGGATCAACTTTTCAGGATACTGCCAGGGCCCGTAATTATTTGACGGCCGGATAATTATCGCGGGGAATTTATAAGTCCTGACATAGGACTGCACCAGGAGGTCTGCGGCTGCTTTGGAAGCGGCGTAAGGTGAGTTGGGCCTGATCGGAGAATTTTCATTGAACTTGCCTTTGGGGATCTCACCGTAAACCTCGTCGGTTGAGATAAAAATGAATTTTTTTACCCTCTGCCTGCGGCCGGCATCAAGAAGTATCTGTGTACCCTTTACATTGGTCTCAATGAACGGGGTGGCGTCATTAATGCTGCGGTCAACGTGGCTTTCTGCGGCAAAATGGACCACGATATCCGGTTTCTCTTTGGCAAATATCGCTTCAATCTGTTTTTTATCGCAGATATCGGCCTTATAGAATTTAAAACGAGGGACAGTCCCTTTCGGGGACAGTCCCTCGTTAAGGCGCTTCAGGTCTCCGGCATATGTAAGCTTGTCAACCACAACAATAGGACCGGTTCCGGATCCAAAGCAGGACCGGTTCTGGATCCAATCGGGAAAGTGTCCCCTTTTAGTAGGGGCAAGCAGTCTCACCAAGGCGCTGGCGATAAACCCCGCGCCTCCGGTAACTAAGATTTTAGGTGGCCTTTTACGCATTCTTCGAGGACGGAATTTATATTTCTTACCTTGAATCCGGATTTCTCAAGCTTGGCTGTGGACATGACCAGGTTGGTCCTGACCAATCCAAGCTTGCGGAAATCGATCAAGCTGTACTTAAATGAAGGCACATATTTCTGATACACCCGCATAAGCTTGGGGTAGCGCAAGCCGCCCTTATTCACCACGTTATATATGCCGCGCGCGTCTACCTTGATCAGATGCCTGATCGCCCGGATAAAATCAGGGATATAGGTTACGGAGTTGGGGATATCAATGACCTTCTTGTATTTTATAAGCTTGTCCAATACGTTTTTTGGATGCCTAGCATTAAGCAGGGGGATCCTGATCCTGGTGATCAGGATATTGTAATCCCTGGCCAGCGCCTCAAGGGCTCTTTCGGCATAAATTTTTGAACGACTATAGAATAATTCAAAAAAATAATCTTGGCTCTCTTCTTTTACCGGGCTGTCTTTTTTGTAATCATAATTAAAAATACACCCACTGCTTATATGCACCAGCTTGATATTATCGCGCAAAGCCAGTTCCGCCAGGATCACCGGGATAAAACTGTTCGCCAACAGAACTCCGTCGATGTCAAGCTCGCAGTCATCGACATTGTTCCTCCCCGTTACGCCGATGCAATTGATGATCACACGGGGCTTGTATTTCCTGATCAAATTCTGGGCGTCGCTGAAAGACCTTATGAAAGAACCGTCTATCCTGCAGTCAAATGCTTCTTGCAGCCTTTCACCGATAAAACCCTTCCCTAATATCAGGATCTTCTTATCCATCTTTAGCGAGCCTTCTTAAATATTCTCCGTAGCTGTTAGGCATGAAAGAGGCGATCCCTGCCAGCTGCTTTTTACTGATATATCCCATGCGATAGGCCACCTCTTCGATACAGCCGATCTTTAGGCCCTGCCTGTCTTCAATGGTTTTAATAAAGATCGAGGCGTCGATCAACGATTCATAAGTACCGGTATCAAGCCAGGCATGGCCCCGGCCGAGAAACTCCGCCTTAAGGCTGCCTCTTTTGATATATTCGTTATTGACACTGGTGATCTCAAGCTCCCCTCTTTTGGAGGGTTTGATCTTCTTGGCGATCTCTACCACGTCATTATCATAGAAATATAATCCGGAAACTACCCAGTTGGATTTGGGCTTCTTGGGCTTTTCTTCAATTGAAACCACCCGGCATTTCTTGTCAAGCTCCAGCACCCCGTAGCTCTGGGGTTCCCTGACATAGTAGCCGAAGATCTTCGCCCCTTTTTTCAATTTGGCTGAATCGCTCAAGAGCTCTCTTAGATTATAACCGTAGAAAATATTATCCCCGAGAATGAGAGAGACGCTGTCTTTGCCGATAAATTCCTCGGCGATAATGAAGCTCTGGGCAATGCCTTTGGGCTCGGGCTGGACCTCATAACTGATCTTTATCCCCAGATTAGAACCATCGCCAAGCAGATCCTTAAAACGGCCGGTGTCTTTAGGGGTTGAAATAACCAGGATATCTTTTATCCCGGCAAGCATGAGCACCGATAAAGGATAATAGATCATCGGCTTGTCGTAAACAGGTAGCATCTGCTTACAGAGGCCTTTGGTTATCGGGTAAAGCCGGGTTGCCTTGCCGCCGGCCAGGATTATTCCTTTCATTTTTCCGCCCCTCCGAATTTAACGTAGAGAAAAAGAAGTATACCTAAGCTTGCCAATGTCACTAGATTAGCGATTATGATGACCGCGTCTTTGAGGTGGATACCGTAAAGGATCCACAAGAATACGCCCGCGGAAAGCTGGAAGAGGGTTATTTCGCTCACATCCCGGACAGATCTGGTCTTAAAGGCCTTGATGATCTGGGGAATAAAGGAAAACATGGTGAGGGTGGCAGCGCTAGCGCCGATTATCGTCCAGAGCATGTTATTTTCAGGAACCTGCGGGAGCCGGCCTTGAGGATACCGGGTTCATTAGGGACAAAATCATCTTTATCGATTTTCACATTGTTAAAGCTGACCGCCCCCTGCTTAATGAGGCGGCGGGCCTCATTGCCGCTGGCAGCTAATTTGCTTTCGATAAGGATAGAGAGGATGGTTTTTTTGCCGTCCGATTTAAAAACCGGCATATCCTGGGGGATTTCTTTTCCGGAGAAAACGCGGGCAAACTCCTCTGCTTCTTTCTCCGCGGCCTGCTTAGAGTGGTATTGCGTGATTATGATCTTGGCTAAATTTACTTTTGCCTCTTTAGGATGCATCTGCCTGACCTTATCTAGATCTTCATCGGTCAGCAGCTCGTAATATTTAAGCATCATCCCGTCGGAGATCGACATTATTTTACCGAAGATCTCCTTTGCCGGCTCATTTATCCCAATGTAATTGCCGTAGGATTTGCTCATTTTCTGCACGCCGTCAGTGCCCTCCAAGAGCGGCATGGTCAGGACCACCTGCTGCTCCTGGCCAAAATCTTTTTGCAGGTCGCGGCCTACCAGGAGATTGAATATCTGGTCTGTGCCGCCTATCTCAACATCCGCTTTAAGCACGGCCGAATCATAACCCTGCATGAGCGGATAGAAAAACTCAAGTATTGAGATGTTCTCGCCTTTGGCGTGGCGCTTTTTAAAATCATCGCGGGCCAGCATTTGGGAGACCGAGGCGTGCGTGGTAAGCTGAAGCAATTCTACGACAGATAGTTTTTGAAACCACCTGCTGTTAAAGACAATCTTAAGCTTGCGCATATCCAGGATCTTGGCTACCTGCTTTTTGT
>JAQUME010000083.1 GCA_028718245.1 Candidatus Omnitrophota bacterium | reverse complement strand
GTTACTTTTACTTTTGGGTCAAGCTGCTTAATCTCATTTTCGTAAGCCCGGCTCTTTATGGTGCCTTTTGTCCCGATGACTCCGATATGCTTATTTTGAGTAGCGTAAACCGCTTCTCTTACTCCCGGCGAAAGCACACCCACGATGGGCACTTTAAAATGATTCTTTATCACCGGAAGAGCCATACTTGAGACAGTGTTGCAGGCAACACAGATAAGCTTTACATCCTGCTTAAGTAAAAACAAAATATTCTCTATGGAGAAACGCACGATGGTCTCTTTAGATTTGATGCCATAAGGCACCCTCGCGGTGTCCCCGAAATAAACAATATCCTCAGAGGGTAATTGACGGATCAATTCTTTTGCCACAGTCAATCCGCCCACCCCTGAATCAAATACGCCTATCGGCCTGATCATCTTGCCTCCGTTAAGACTAATTCCTGCGCGTAGTCGCCTATCCCCTCGGCAATATTTTCAGCTATCTTCTGACGGGAATAATTATTCTTAAGCATCTTTTCTTCCGTGGCGTTAGATAAAAAACCCACCTCTACCAATACCGCCGGCATGCGCGCGCCTTTTAAGACGTAAAAACGAGCGCCCTTTACCCCTATGATCCTCATATCCGAATTGCGGCCGGTACTTTTGCACAATGAACGGCCCAATTCTATGGACTCCGCCCTGCTATGGGTATAGATCATATCCCAAAGGATAGCTTTTGTGACCAGGCTGGAATCGGCAAAACAACTGCTGTCAATGTTTAATGGGGCGCTCTTTGCGGCGTTCAATGCCCTTTTAGAATCCTCGGCGCTGGGCGAGACATAATAGACTTCAAAACCTTTTAAGCTCCTCACCCGGTTGGCATTAGCATGGATGCTTACGAAAAGATCCGCTCCCGAACGATTAGCTATATCCACCCTCCTGGCCAAGGGAACAAAACTATCCGATGAACGGGTCAAGACTACCTCCACGCCTTCGGCCTTCAGGAGCTTAGTCAATCTTTTGACGATATCCAAAACGACATCTTTTTCTCTCAGGCCGGTCCTGCCTATCGCCCCGGGGTCCTCTCCTCCGTGGCCGGCATCCAAAACTATTTTTTTGATATTGGAGAAGGAAACGGTTTGCGTTGTCCGTGATGAACTGTCCCTGAATAAAACATCAATGACCTGTTCTTTGAATTTATACGGGACGACTATCGCGCCCTGATAAATATGCACCGCGTCCTTCAGGTGCATAGGCCTTTCATCGACTAAAACCAGTGTTTCTCCGACCATCAGGTTTATCCTGTGCGAGTCTTTGTTCAAGACTATTGTCCGGGAGAAAGAATCATAATCCCACCTTATGCCCTTTAAGCCGCAAAGCCCCTCAAGCGAAACATAAGTGGCGCCGTTTAGGGTATAGGTCGGTAAAGCCTGCCTGACCGGAGTGCTGACGCAGCCGGATAAGAGATAACTTAACGCTATTAGCAAAAAAAATAAACTGAATAGCTTCTTGAATTTCATCGATGTATTTTTGGCGGTACTCCGCTCGCTATTTCGCTTGTCTAAATTTGAGGTGGCGCCGGATTACATTAATTCGGCACTCACACTGGTACCTTCCTTAATAGCAACTTTGGTGGAGGTGGGCGGAATCGAACCGCCGTCCCTAAGTAATCCGATAAAAGCCGCTACATGCTTAGTTTATTCTTTACGCTTAATCCTGAAAACTTCAATAAACAGAATTTTTCAGGCCGCAGCCTTTTTTGGTCTTGCCCCGGCCCCAAAGGCTAATTTGCCAAGGCCAGCCTACTTAGGCTCTATTTCATCCCGTAGGCGGGGACGAATAGAGGCTTCGGACTTAATTAAGTCCGAAGGCTGGTACGAACATAGGTTTCGCCACGAATGACGGAACCAATGTTCCTAAACGTGACACTTGCGTGTTTGCGTTTATATTGTGCAAGGATTGTTAACGCGGCTATCCTTGCCACCGCGGCATGCTGCTCTTACCCGACTTACCTAAGTCGAGCCCTGTTCACCCCCAATTTATTTCCTTCTATTCTTCAGCAACCTGCGCACCGCCAAATCCGCTTCGCGGCGCTTCACGTCGTCTCTTTTATCGTAGATTTTTTTGCCTTTACAAAGAGCAAGTTCCAATTTAGCAAAACCACGCTCATTAAAATATATCTTTAGAGGGATGAGCGTAAACCCGCGCTGAGCCAATTGCCCGGCAATCTTTTTTATCTGCTTTTTATGCAGAAGCAGCTTTCTGGTCCTGACTGGCTCAACATTCAAGTAACTTGCTTCCGCGTAATGACTTATGTGCGTGTTATATAAAGTGACCTGATTGCCTTCCACCCGGGCAAAGCTATCATTCAAATTTATCCTGCCGGCCCGTATGGACTTTACCTCGCTCCCCACCAGGGCAATTCCGCATTCAACGGTCTCAAAAATGTCGTAATCCCTGTGCGCCTTACGGTTTGTGGCAATTACTTTACTCATTTTATCACTACAAGCGCGAAATATATACTCAAAAATACCGGGATGGAAATAAGGCTTAAAATATGCCCGAAAAATATCCCCTGGCTGACTAAAAGATCTTCTTTCTTATAATGGCGCACCAATAGCGATAATGTAGTGGCCGGAGGCGCCGCTAATTGCAGGATGATAAGCAATGCCACCAGATGCGGCAAGGGATAACTGGTCACCACCCACAAACCGATAAGAGGCAAGACTACCAGTTTTGCCAAAGCCAAATAAATCATTGCTTTGATATCAATGTGCTTAAGATGTATTGAAGCCAAGCTCCCTCCTACCACCAGCATGGCTAATGGCAGGGTGCAATCGCCCATCACGCGCATGGGCTTTATCAGCCAATCTGGCATGATCTTGGGCAGGCCAAAAAATACTCCTGCCAGGCCCAATAAACAGGCGATTACCGGCGGGCTGAATAAGCTGGCCATTTCAAATTTCTTCTCTTTGGAATAAGACAGGATAAACACTCCCAGAGAAAACATCACCAGGTTAAAGCCAAAAAGAAAAAGGAACAGGTATATGAACACCGGAGTTGCCAATTCAGGCGGCAGTAACGCCGCTATCAGCGCCAAAGGCAGGTATCCTGAATTTTGAAAACTTACCAGGCTGACAAACTGCGCCTTGTGCTGGCTGCCTTTGATCAGCCAGGAAAAAAGCATCCCCACTACCAGGCCTAGAAGAGTTATGGCCAGGCTTAATAACGGAAAAACCCACCAGTTCGGATAAACGCTGAAACTGAATTCCTTGATCAACTGGGCAAATATCAAAAGCGGCAAAGCAATATCCAGGGTCAGCCGGCTTATGGCATTCAAGCCCTCCTCGCCCAGAATATTCTTCTTAGCCAGAAAATACCCCAAAACACCCAACAGGCAAATCTGTATCACCGCGGAACCGGTGATCTTAAATGATTCTACAAACATGAATCTCCCCCTGGTTTTAGAAGATATATTATAACAGCAAAATAGTTGCCTCGCAATTCTTATTTGACAGAAATTAAGCGTTAGTATATACTTAAACTACTTCGCGGAGGTGGCGGAATGGCAGACGCGCTGGTCTCAGAAGCCAGTGTCGCAAGACATGAGGGTTCAACTCCCTCCCTCCGCACCAAATAAAAAGGCTCAAGCGAT
>JAQUME010000082.1 GCA_028718245.1 Candidatus Omnitrophota bacterium | reverse complement strand
GCGGATATTTTTCTGCAATCCTTCGTAACTTGATCTTTTCATTTATTTTATCCCCGTTAATTTGTGGATCTGCGGGATCACGCAGGCAATCACCTTGTGCTGCTTGCAGATCTCCTTGTATTTAGCAAGCTTCTTTTGCAGGAAGACCGGGTCCTCATGGCTGTTCGGCTGCAAGACCAGGATGCTGGAAGGGCTTACCTCTTTGATCAGCTTGATCGCGTCCTTTAAGTCCTCCTCTTTGGTCCCTTCGCAGATAATCGCCTTTAAAAATACCTCTTTTCTGGCTGCTACCTTTAAAAACTTTTTGTGGGTCTCCCAAAGGTCCCCCATTCCGCTTGAAGTGGGGAATTTCAGGTCCATGGCCACGAAATCTATATGCTCGATGAGCTCCTCAAGCTCGCCAACCAGGGTGCCGTTGGTCTCCAGGTAATGCCTATGCCCGCCTTTAGAGGTAAGCTGTAACACCTCTTTCAGGAAATCCTTGAACAGAAGCGGCTCTCCTCCGGTAAAAGAAATGGAGTGATATTTGTCCCGGTAAAGCCCGATCTCCTCGACCAGCTCATGCGGCTCATACTCCATAAAGCGGTCAAGCTTGGTGTCGCAGTAAACGCAGTTCAAGTTGCAGCCGAAGAAACGCACGAAGATCTGCTTCTCTCCCAAGTAAATCCCTTCACCCTGCACGCTGTCAAAAACTTCGGCTATTTTTGCTTTATTCATTTTATTAAAGGATCGGGTTGTCCTGCTTCCTTAAAACCCTTGGCGCGATAACGGCAGCTGTCGCATTTTCCGCAAGGAATTTTTCCGCCGCTGTAACAAGACCAGGTCAACTCAAATGGCACGCCAAGTTTTTTCCCCAGCCGGATGATCTGGGATTTATTTTTACGCAATAAAGGTGCGGTGATCTCATATTTCCCCAGGGTGCCGGCTTTAGCCATTCTGCTAAAAGCCCTTAGGAACTCCGGACGGCAATCCGGATAACCCGAATAATCCTGGGAGTGCGCGCCGATAAATACTGCCCCGGCCTTGATCGTCTCCGCCAGGGAAATCGCGAAACTTAAAAATATGATGTTACGCCCCGGGACATAAGTAACCGGGACCCCGGCGGATAACTTTTCGGGAATTTTTATTTTCTTATCTAAAAGAGCCGAACCCTTCCAGGGAAAAGTTATTTTCAGGACCTTATGCAAACATCCGGCTGTTTTAGCGATCCTTTGCGCCCGGAGGATCTCTTTCCTGTGCCTCTGGCCATAGTCAAAAATAAGGCAAAGGCATTTATAACCTTTTGCTTTAGCGTAATACAAAGCTACTGCTGAATCCAGGCCTCCGGATAAAAGAACTACCGCCTGTTTTGGCTTCCTACTCTTCATAAGTAGCAGAGCTTGTAGAGTTCTCCCAGACGGTCACAGAATTGAGCAAAGGTATCCGGGGCTTAAGCCGGCCGTAAAGGTATCTGGCGATATTTTCGGAAGTAGGATTTATTTTTTTAAATTGAACCAGCTTATTCAGATACTTATGGTCCAGATCTTCAAGAACCGCGTTTAATTTCTTTTTCAGAAATTTGAAATCCAGGAGCATCCCGATCTTATCCAACTCGGAGGACTCAACGGATATTTTGACTCGCCAGTTGTGGCCATGGAGATCCTCGCATTTTCCCTTATAGCCGCGGAGATTATGCGCTGAACTGAAATTCCCTTCGACCTTTAATTTATACATTCTCCACCTTCCTTACATCCTTTAACTGCCTGCCCATGAATCTTTCCGCTAAAGAGCTGAACCATTCAGGATTGTCGCTGACGTAAAATCTATGCTTGCCGCCTTTTGAACGCTGGAGCATATCCTCGCTGGCCAGGATCTTTTTTACTTCAAAGGCGACTTGTTTAGCAGAATCGATCAGAGTAATATCTTTACCTAAAACCTCCTGGATCACCGGCGCAAGCAAAGGATAATGCGTGCAGCCCAGGATCACCGTATCCACACCTGCCTGGCGCAGCGGCTTCAGATAAGTTTTAACCACGCTTAAAACAACTTCACCTTTAAGCCAGCCCTCTTCTACAAAAGGCACGAATAATGGACAGGCGGCTGCCGTAACTTTGACTTTGGGGTCAAGCTGCTTGATCTCGGTTTCATAAGTGCGGCTTTTGATCGTTCCTTTTGTGCCGATGACCCCGATGCGCTTATTCTTAGACGCGTAAACCGCCTCCCTTACTCCCGGGGTGATCACTCCGACGATGGGAACGCGGAAATGGTTTTTGATCACCGGCAAAGCAAAGCTGGAGGCGGTGTTACAGGCAACACAGATAAGTTTGACATCCTGCTTTAACAAAAAGAGTATGTTCTCAATGGAAAAACGGATGACTGTTTCCCGCGACTTGATCCCGTAAGGCACGCGCGCGGTGTCCCCGAAATAAACTATGTTTTCATTGGGCAGCTGGCGGATCAACTCTTTGGCCACTGTCAAGCCGCCTACACCGGAATCAAAAACCCCTATTGACTTCATCTTGAAGATGCCTCCACTAATGCCTTATCCTGCGAATAATCTCTGATACCCTCCAATATACCTTCGGCTAATTTCTGGCGATAGGCGCTGGTCCTTAGTAATCTCTCCTCGTTCGGATTAGAGACAAAACCGGTCTCAATCAATACACCGGGCATCCTTATCCCTTTTAATACCAAGAAGCGCGCGGCTTTTGACCCCAGGATATTGGCCTCGATACTGGAATCCATGATCCGGCATAATGCATGCGCTAATTCTATTGATTCAGCCCGGCTGTTCGTATAGATCATATCCCAGACAATGGAGCGCAGCTCCGATGAGTTGCTGCCTAAGACAGCGTTCTTCAGGTTTAAAGGAACGCTCCTGGCGGTAAAGGCGGCGCGCTTGGTATCGCTGACGCTGGGGGCGACGTAGTAAACCTCAAATCCGCTTACCGAACGGGAGCGATTGGCATTGGAGTGGATGCTGATGAACAGGTCTGCCCCTGATTTATTGGCGATGTTTACCCGCGTAGAGAGGGGAATAAATTTGTCGGTTGAGCGGGTAAGCACTGTTTGCACGCCCTCATTCCTCAATAGGGTGCTTAATTTCTTGGCTATATCCAGATTAACGACCTTCTCCCTTAAGCCGCTCTTGCTTACGGCTCCGGGGTCAGTGCCTCCGTGGCCGGCGTCGATGACGACTTTAGTGAGCTTTACCTTGGCGCTTGGCGGACGACGGTAACCTGTGGCAGGCGCCTTGAATAATACGTCAAATATCTGCTCCTTGAATTGCCCGGGCACGACGATGGTACCCTGGTAAATATCCACAGGAGAATTCAAATGCATCAGGTTATCGTTGACCAGGACCAGGGCATCCCCTGCCCTTAAGTTCAGACGATTAGAATTCTTGGTCAGGTAAGCGGTGCGCAAAAGCACGTCATACTGCATATCCACCCCGGCCAGGTTGCATAAGCTGACCAGAGGATAGTAGGTTACCCCTTCAATGGAATAAGCGGGGATGCTTTCTCCGACGGGGACAGTGGCGCAGCCGCTGATCAAAATGACCAGGCAGATACAGATAAAAGATAGCTTCAGATTTTTACTTTTCATTGTGTCGCACAAAATTTTGGTGGAGGTGTCCGGAATTGAACCGGAGTCCCTAAGAA
>JAQUME010000081.1 GCA_028718245.1 Candidatus Omnitrophota bacterium | reverse complement strand
GCTCCCCTGGGGCATAGATTCCAACACCAGTATCTGGCCTTAAAAAATGAGAGCACCAGAAGAAAAGCCATCATCCCCACTACTAAATACCCCAGGAGAGGGTAAAATAACCCGCCGATCACGATAACCGGCAGGAGCCAGAACATGATCAATTGCGTTTTCTTCATAAATTATTTACAGCAGCCGCCGCCTTTACAGATGCGCTTGACCACCGCGGAAACCACAAAGCATGCCAAAGCCAAAAAGATCATCATGTTATCGCTGGCCGGCGTGACATCAAATGCCGCTGCCAAAAGCAACAATATCCCCACGCCCCACAAAACCGACCTCATGGTATTCAATGCCTTGCTATCCATTCTTCCCTCCTTTTGTTAAGGTATCCCCTCCGGGAACACCCTTTTCCCTATTAGGATCTTTTGACAACTCTGCCAGCTGCGCGGCGATCTCCCTGCTTAATGAGTCGCAAGAAGCGCTTAGCGCCGCGGCCAGCCCGGAATAATTATGCGGATTAACGGAGTGGCGGAATTCCGATCTTTTCGTCAAAAGCATCTTCCTGCTTTTTACATCAATGACCGACCACTGCGCCACAAGCAGCATATCCTCATCAAGCCGGCTGTCTAATTGTATCACATCCACAACTACCTGATAATTAACCGGGATCGCGAAGTTGCAGGGATATACATAAAAATCTGCCGCCGGGATCATGGCCGTAAGGTTACCTGTAATAAGGCGGGCGATAGCGGAATCCAGGGGTTCCCCCCAGCGGTCAAGCTGGGCAAATTTAAGCATCCCTTCTTTGTTCATGGTTACGATCTGCGGCCGGTCCTGATAATCAGGGATATCGATCGGCCCGACGGAAACGATCACTCCGGGATCAATATCAAATTTTTCGCTTACCTGGCCCTTATCCATTGCCTTGAGGGTATAAAACCTCGGCTCCGGGCTGTTTGAGAGGGATAAGCATCCGCTGAGCACAGAAACAAATAAAACCAGGATCGCGCAACATAGAACGGACTTTCTCATTTTATTCTCCTTTAGGGATTGATTTTCCTTTTAAAAGCGCCTCGGGATGCATCTCAAGATACTCAACAAATAAGCCGAAAGAGCGGGCAGAGTTGGTGACCTCCCGGAGAGTTTTATCCAGGCCGGAGATCCCCTCCGAATTAACCAGCCGATTTATCCCCTCCACCGCCTCCTCCAAATTAGCGGTGATCTCCTTGATCGGGATATCATCCATCACCTCAAAGATATCCGGAGAAATGGGAAGCGCTGGAAGTTCGGGATAATCTTTGATAATGCCGTATATTTTTACCGGTTTCTCCGGATAGAAATCAAAGGCAAGCATAAGCTGGCCGGTTATGAAGCTCTGTATCTCAAGCTTGGCGCGCAGCCCCTGCTTGACCCACATCGCGTAGTCAGGATAACCCATTTTATCGGAAACCCCGGTTACGCGGGCTAATGCCACATCGACAACCACGGGAATAAGCACCTCTTTGCTGTTGGGATCATAAACCAGGCCGATACTGCTGACATTGCCTATCTTTACCCCCCTGAAAATAACCGGCGCCCCCACGGAAAGGCCCTTGACCGAACCGTTAAAAAATATGACATATTTATCCGACTGCCTGAAAAGCTTGCCTGAGCCAAAGATCAATATTGCCGTCACCAGCAATAATACCGCCCCTGCCACAAACGCCCCGATCATTGTTTTGTCCGTTTTTCTGATCATTATTGAACTCCTTGTTTCTTGCCCCTTGTCAAAAATTGAATTACCCTGGAATCCCTGGAATTAGCCAATAGGTCCGCGGGGGTTCCCGCGGCGATCATGCTCTTGCTTTCGGCATCCAGAAGCACAGCGCTGGTTCCCACCGCGAAGATGCTGGCTAATTCATGCGTTACTATTACGATCGTAGCCCCGAGAGTATCCCTCAATTGAAGGATCAGGTCATCAAGCAGCTTGCCGCTCAAAGGGTCAAGGCCGCTAGAGGGCTCATCAAAAAAGATAATATCCGGGTCCAGCGCAATGGCGCGGGCAAGGCCGGCCCTCTTACGCATCCCCCCGCTGATCTGGGCCGGATAAAAATCAGCATAACCTGAAAGCCCGACTAATGCCAGCTTTAATTCCACCATCTCCTTTATCTGTGCTGCGGATAACTTTGAATACAACTGTAAAGGCAGGGCCACATTTTCTCCGATCGTCAAAGAGCTCCATAGCGCCCCGCCCTGATAAAGCACCCCGAAACGCCGCATCATATCCTGGCGGGCTGTTTCATCCTGGGCCCAGAAATCCACCCCGTCGTATAAAACCTCTCCCTTATCCGGCTCCTTAAGCCCGATAAGGACCTTGAGCAAAGTGCTCTTGCCGCAGCCGCTGCCGCCCATCACCACGAAGATATCACCCTTGTTCACGCTAAAATTAAGGCCAGCCATCACCGGGTAATCGTCATAACTAAGATCAAGATCGCGCACCCGGATAACCGGCTGTTTATTTTCTTCCATTGATTATACCCCTAAAACCTGGCAAACAAATGTGATGATCGCCGTGGCTATAACGATGCCGGTGATCCCGCTGACCACCGCAGAAGTAGTTGCCTGCCCTACTGCTTCAGCGCTCCTGGCGCATTTGATCCCGCGCAGGCATCCGGCAACCGCGACGATTATCCCGAAAACGAAACTATGTATCAGCCCCACCCAAAGATGGTTCAACTTTACCGCTGATTGCGTATGCTGCCAATATTCAACCGGGTTAAGCCCAAGCAAACCGCTGCCGACAATAAGGCCCCCTAATATGCCCATAAAATCCGCATAAACCGTCAAAAGCGGCATCATGATCACCAGGGCCAGGACGCGCGGCATAACCAAAAATTCAACCGGAGATATCCCCAGGGTTTTCAGGGCGTCAATCTCCTCATTTGTCTGCATGAGGCCGAGCTCGGCGGCAAAAGAGGCGCCTGTGCGTCCGGACATAAGCACCCCGGTCATCACCGCCCCCATTACGCGGACCATGGCAATGCCCACGATATTGGCGATATAGATCTGGGCCCCGAATAATCTAAGCTGTATCGCGCCGATAAAAGCAAGGATCATCCCTACCAATAAACTGATCAGAGAAACAAGGGCGAAGGCGTCTGCCCCGCATCCGCGCAGGATAGAGATAAGCTCATCCCGGCGAAAATAGGCCTTGCCTTTGATCAAGCGGCCAAAGGCAACTGTGATCTCCCCTAAAAAATCAAGCAGGATAAGAGTGCTTGAGACAAGGTGCAAAACTTTATCCGCCAGGCTTTCAAGGAACGGCGCCCGTTCCTCTTTGCGCGGCACGGTCATCTCGTGGACCTTCAAGGCAAGCGAGATCAAGCGCTCAACCCCTGCAGGCAGGCCCTGGTGGTTAATGGTAATCTTCCTCTGCCGGCACTCCCTGACCAGGTGGAATAAAAATGAGGCCAGGCCAGAGTCCCATTTGCCTATATCCGAGAGGTCAAAAGTGATCCGGGTTATATTTTTATGGCCGTCAAGCTGGCTGATAACTTCGCTTTCGGCGGGAAGCCCTTCGGAGATCTTCCAGTCGCCGCTTAGTTTTACCAGCAGCGTATCTGAAGACGGATATTCAAAGGTAAGTTTGTTTATGGACATCTTATGTTCATTTTACACTCCACATTCTGCCTGTCAACTTAAAAAAATGCCTCATGCTTGGTTAAGGCATAAGGCATTTTACGTTTGCTCTCAATAAG
>JAQUME010000080.1 GCA_028718245.1 Candidatus Omnitrophota bacterium | reverse complement strand
AAAAATCCTCAGGCTTATATAGCTTGAGGACATAATAATTCTTTACTTTCTATCGTAAATTCTAAATAGCTATCGTACTGATGTTCGAGTGTCGTAGCTTGTCCATTAGCCGGGAACGCACATCAATACTGGTTTGAGCATCATTCCAGATGAGGTCGCCCAAATCCCAACTTAGGGAAACATCCCAGTCAATGGTATCCTTGCCGCGGCGCAAAACATCATCATAACAATTTACAGTTGAACCGCCCTCCCAATGCCACAGGTCAGTTGAGTTGCGGTCAACCCCCACGCTCAATTGCGGCAACATTGCCTTTATAGCTGCCTTCTTTCTCCATTGGGATATTTTTTCCGGGCTTACTTCGGCATATTTTATCGCTGCCTGCTGAAGATCTTTTATGTTTGGCTCACCACGCAGATAATCCTGGATCGATCCCTTCCTGGCGAAATCTTCATCAGCATTAAGGCTGGACCTAAATATACCTTTTTCTCCCGCAGCATACAGAATTCCCTTATCATCCAGGGCCAGATGATTTATTTTGCCTGCGGCTAACCCAAAAGACAACTCCTTCCAGCGATCCTCTTTATACAGAAAGACCCCGGAGGCCGTAAGCGCAAAAACCCGCGAATCGGCTGAAACACATACCATTAAAACATCCCGGCTCAATAATCCATACTCCGATAATTTATTCCAGCTTTTCCCCCGGTCAATACTCTTATATATTCCTTTGGCGCTAGCCAGGTAAAGATGGCCGGGATTATTAATATCGGCTTTCAGAAAACGCATATCGGAAGAACGCTCTCCTTTATCCTGATCTCCGCTATCTCCGGCTTCCTCATTCTCGCTGTCCGCAACATGTGCCGCAAAAACCCTTTCCCAGTTTCCTCCCGAATCCGAAGAAATGAATACTCCGTTTAAATTGGCAAGATAAATTTTGTTATTTTCTTTGGCATCGAAATCTATGCTTATTATCGGAACGCTCCCGATCATTCCATTTTGCTTATGCCAGCTGCGGCCATTGTCTTCGGTTATAAAGAGGCCTGCCTTTGTTCCCAAGAATAAGGTATAAGGAAGCATCGCCAGGGAAATACACTGCGCTTCATCGTTGTTCCTCCCTTTAAACACTCTCTCCCAGCGCTTTCCCAGGTTATTGCTGCGGTATAAACCGTTATCCGCAGCAGCGTAAACAATATTATGGTTAGCCGGGTCGAACAATATCTGATTGACCTTCTGGCTTTTTGAACTCAAATTTAAAACCCTGCGCCAACTTTTGCCGAAATCTTCGCTTTTCAGGACGCACCCGAAAGAGCCCGCGAAAATGATCCCGCTCTTTCCCGGGCCAACCAACAGACATTGTATATTTGAGTTCTCCCTGCCTATCTCCTCCCAGGCCAACTCCTCTGCCTTAAGCAGAGCAACACTGGCTGATAAAGCCAAAACAACCCCTATACCACTAAGAATTAACTTACGCATTTTGCCACCTCCTGCCACAATTGACGCAAAAGACGGCAAAATCTAACATAAAAAATGGGGTCAGAATTATTTCTTAAAAAATAATTCTGACCCCATTATCCTATCTACCTGGCAGGTATAAAATCGTTGATACTATCCCTTATTTATCTCCGGATGCCGAATAACGGCATCCCTTCAAAGAACCTTAAGGCCTGGAGAAAAGCCATATGCCTCTTGTGATGCTTCTTGGCGCGGGAAGCGGCTTTGTGTAAAGTCCTTTTCATTTGACTGCTCCTTTCTTAACAATCGCAACAAAAAAACCCTAAAGGCCTTCTTAGGGTTTTACCCCTACTTGGCAGCCCCGCTCTCCTCCCTCGGGAGGACCGGTAGCTTTGCGCCCCAGCATTACTACTGGTTAGCCTTTGTCATTAGGTCAAATCACCTGATTGTCAAAATCTCAATTTACGTAATAAATATAACATATTACTGGCGACTTTTCAAGATAACGGGTTAAAGAGGGGGAGATCACTCTCCCCCTCTTCTTCCATATTTCATTAACAATCGCACTTTGTTCCGCATTTACCATCCGCACATTTGCAATCGCCTTGAGTACAGCAATTCCCTTTGCAAGCGCATTTGCCATCTGTGCAGCAACTTCCTTTTACGCAGGCGCAGGATTTCTTTGCGCAGCAGGTTTGTGCAGCAAAAGCATAACTGTTAATGAGAAACATGGACATAATAAACGCAAAGGCAAATAGATATCTTTTCATTAAGTTACTCCTTTTAAGAAAGTAGTTATTTTGCTAAAGATTAGGAAATAAGCTTCGGGGGGTGGAAAATATCTTCGGTGATAAGATAAACATTGGCGGAACGCGGCCTGTGCGTAAAAAGACCACAAAATTCAAGATTGGGAAGAGTCTCATTCTTGAGCAAATACACCTGAAGCGGGGCTTGATAGCCGCAAAGGCAGGCCTTGGTATCATCATGGCAGTTTTTCGCATCCTGGCATTTGTTATCGCAACAGGAGCATTCCTGATCTACGCCGGCATAAACCAATTCACCTATTGATCCGGTTACCAGGGCCGCAACCGCAAACATGATCACTGCTTTTAAGTAAACCTTCATAAATTAAGTATACCTCATTGTCCTTCTAAAAACAACAAATTAGCCGAAGAACTTATCCCCCTTAGCCCAGTTCTCCCCCGCCACTTCATCAATAACCAGGTAAGTTGCCTCTTTGGGCTTGCCCGCTACTTTTAGCAGCGTATCGGTGAATTCTTTGGCGATCTTTTCCTTCTGCTCTTTACTGAGTTTGCCGACTAATTTCAAATTGATATAAGGCATTCTTTCCCCCTTATCTTGAGATCAAAAATATACCGGTCTGCGCAAGCAGGTTAGGTAACAGCGGAACCCTTCTTTTCTCCCCGATACATACGCATCGTTCGATATTGATCTGCTTAGCATGGCAATAACTCCTAAAATCATGGATGCTCAAAAAATGCAGGTTGGGGGTTTCATACCACTGGTAAGGAAGGCTTCCGGTTACCGGGGCTTTTCCCTGGAAAAACATCTGCAGCCTTGCTTTGTAATGCGCGAAGTTCGGGAATCCCACGACTACCTTTTTACCCACCCTAAGGGCGTCATCAAGCACTTTATCGATATGCAGTATCTGTTGCAAACTCTGATTCAACACCACGTAATCAAAGGATTTATCCCTAAATTCCGCCAGGCCCGTATCAATATCCCCGTGGAAAACATTTAAACCCTTGGCCACGCATTTATATATCGCCTGTTCGTCGATCTCAATCCCCTGCACTCGGGCCTTTTTCTCCTTTACCAGAAGATACAAAAGGTCCCCTGAGCCGCAGCCAAGGTCTAAAACCGTGGAGCGTTCCTCGACAAGCTCAACTATCACCCGATGGTCCAGTTTAATACCGTTATTCTCCATAGCTACCCGTCACCTCATAAGCGTAAAATACTTTTTTAAGAAAATGCCTGATCAGGTGCGCCTCTTCATCAACCTCAAGAAGAAAGGCATCATGGCCGTAGGTTGAATCAATCTCACAGTAAGTCGTTTCGACACCCGCGAGCTTGCACGCCTTCACAATCTCCTTTGACTGGTATCCCGGATATAGCCAGTCGGATTTAAAGGAAATGACCAGGACCTTTACCTTACTGCCCCGTAGAATCTCACAAAGGCGCCTGCCCCCTGAAGCGTCAAAATTATCCATGGCCTTGGTAATATAAAGATAGGAGTTGGCGTCAAAACGTTTCACAAAATTATCTCCGCGATAACGTAAAT
>JAQUME010000079.1 GCA_028718245.1 Candidatus Omnitrophota bacterium | reverse complement strand
GCTGCCACATCATCCTGCGTGGAAAGGGGATTAGAGGCGCAGATATACACATCCGCTCCGCCTGCTTTCAAGGCCTGGGCCAGCACCGCGGTCTCGGTAGTAACATGCAGGCAGCAGGCGATCTTTAACCCTTTTAAAGGTTTTTCTTTGCCAAACCTCTCTTTGATCAGGCCAAGCACAGGCATACTCCTGGCTGCCCATTCGATCCTCAAGCTTCCCTTTTTGGCTAACTTAATATCCTTGATATCGTAATTCATCTCTCCCTTTCCTTTATATAATTATAAGCAACTGGCCTGCTTCTTCAAAGCCTGCGCCTTATCCGTCTTCTCCCAGGTAAAAGTCGCTTCCGTCCTGCCGAAATGCCCGTAGCTGGCGGTCTTCCTGTAGATCGGCCGGCGTAAATTCAATGATTCAATGATCCCTTTAGGGGTAAGCTGAAAGTTCTGCCGGATCAATTTCACCAAGCCCTCCTCCGGGATAACCGATGTCCCCTCGGTCTTTACCATAACCGACAAAGGATCCGCCCTGCCGATAACATAGGCAAGCTGGATAAGGCATTTTTCAGCTAATCCAGCGGCCACGATATTCTTGGCGATATAACGGCACATATAGGCAGCGGAGCGGTCAACTTTGGTGGGATCCTTGCCGGAAAATGCTCCGCCGCCATGGGGAACTGTTCCGCCATAGGTATCCACGATTATTTTTCTTCCGGTCATCCCGGTGTCGGACTGCGGTCCGCCGACAACGAATTTTCCGGTCTGATTCACAAAATATTTGGTATTTTTATCCGCCCAGCCTTTAAGCACCGGCCCGGCGATCTCACGGATCATCTCCTGCCGCGCTTTCTCGGTGATGCGTTTGCCGCTTTTATCCAGGATATCCTCGGTATGCTGTGACGCCAGTACAACCGAATCCACGCGCACCGGCCTGCCGTTATCATATTCCACAGTCACCTGGCTCTTTCCATCGGGGCCGAGGTATTTAAGGATCTTTTCCTTACGCACCTGGGTCAGGCGCATGGCCAGCTTCTGGGCAAGCATAATGGCAAGAGGCATCAATTCCTTCGTCTCTTTGCAGGCATAACCGAACATCAGTCCCTGGTCACCGGCGCCTCCGGCATCTACCCCTTGCGATATATCGGGAGACTGGGAATGAATGGCATTAAGTATGGCGCAGGTATGGAAATCAAACCCGTATTTGGGATGGTCATAACCTATCTCTTCGATTATCTTCCTGGCTATCTCATGCACATGAATGAATTTGCTGGTGGTGATCTCCCCTCCTACGATCAAAAGCCCCATGGTCACGTAAGTTTCGCAGGCTACGCGGGAATAAATATCATTTGCCAGGCAGGCGTCTAAAACCCCGTCTGATATCTGGTCGCACAATTTATCCGGATGGCCCTCGGTCACCGACTCTGAAGTAAAATAATGTTTCCCTGACGACATGATCCCTCCTTAATTGGAATTAGGCAAATTTTTCTTTTGCCGCGTTTAAATACTTGTAATCACCGATATCAAACCAGGAGCCCTTGAATACATAACCGTAAACCTCCGCCCTGCTTTTAAGCCAGGCGATATAACCTCCGGTGGTATCCGCTTCTTTCTTTTTATCCCGCATATATTGCCCGATTGAACCCAGGAGATGATCAGGTATATAGTATAAACACATAGCTACCAGCGGCGAATCCGGGTGCCTGGGCTTCTCAACAAAACTGGACACCTTTTTATTCCTGTCCAATTGGGCCACCCCGTAACGCGAGGCATCCTTCCTGCTCTTTAATCTGTATAAACCTATACAGGGGCTAGCCCGGTGCCGGCGGGAAAAGGAAATAAAACCTTTTAACGCGCCGCTAAAAAGATTATCTCCGCCGACCACCAAAAGATCATCTTTGATCCCCTGCTTCTTTATGGCAAAATCCATATCCCCGATAGCCCCTAATCTGCCGCGGTTAGTTTTGGTCAGGTCATCAATCAAGGTTATCCTGCCGGAGAATTTTACACTCTTGGCCCAGGCGCGGAAAAACCTGATGAATTTGCTGTTCGTAACGACATAGATCTCGTCAACCAGCGGCAAGGCCTTTAATTTATCAACTATATAATCAATGATCGGCCTCCCCTTTACTTCAAGCAGGGGTTTCGGGTAATCTTTGGTCAAAGGATAAAGCCTGGTAGCATACCCGGCAGCCAGAATCAACGCCTTCATTATTTCAGGATCTCCGCTAGCCTTTCCTGGGCGAATTTTTCTACCTCTGTCCCGGTAACAAATCCCATTGCCTGCTTTGCGATCTCTTGCGCGGTTTTAAAGCCTATGGCGCGGATTATAAATTTGAGCTCCGGGATCATCTGCGGGGGCATACTGAATTCATCCAGGCCCAATCCTAACAGGATCAGCGCCAATGACGGCTCCCCGGCCATCTCCCCGCACATAGCCACCTTGATATTAGCCAGGTGCGCTGCGTCAATAACATTCCTGATCAACCTTAAAACCGCCGGATGCGCCGGCTCATACAAGTAGGCCACCTTTTCATTTCCTCGGTCAACCGCCAGGGAATACTGGATCAGGTCATTTGTCCCGATGCTGAAAAAATTTACTTCTTTGGCTAAGATATCGGCGGTCATCGCCGCCGAAGGGACTTCGATCATCACCCCGACTTCCATACTATCGTTATATGCCAGCCCTTTTTGTTTTAGTTCATCCTTTGCCTCCCGGAAGAAGGCATTGGCCTGCCGCAGCTCCTCGATCCCGGAGATCATCGGATACATCAACTTCAGGTTGCCGTGCACCGAAGCGCGCAGGATCGCGCGCAGCTGCAGCTTGAATATGTCCGGCCGGGCCAGGCAGAAACGGATCGCCCTCCAGCCCAGAAAAGGCTGCATTTCATTCGGCACATTGAACTGCGATAAAAATTTATCCCCGCCTAAATCCAGGGTGCGGATGACTACCGGGTGCGGGCTCATCTCCTCGGCAACATACTTATATGCCTGGTAATGCTCCTCCTCGGTAGGGGAATCCTTGCGGTTCATATAAAAGAATTCCGTGCGGTAAAGCCCGATACCCAGGCACCCGTGCAGCTTGGCAGAGGGCACCTCATCGGGGAATTCGATATTGGCGCTGATCTCGATCGTGCGGCCGTCCGAAGTTACGGCGGGCAGGTCCTTTACCGAAAGGAACCTGTCGGCGATCCCCTTTAATTTTATTAACTCTTCCTGATATTCCTTAAGAGTGGGTTCATCCGGGTCAACGATCACCAGGCCCAGGTTCCCGTCAACTATAAGGATATCTCCGGGCTTGATCTTAAGGGTCGCCCCCTCGACTCCGACGACAGCCGGGATCTCCAGGGATTTGGCCATGATCGCCGTGTGGGAGGTCTTACCTCCGATATCGGTGACAAAGCCGGCGACATTCTTCTTGTGCATGGCCGCGGTGTCCGAAGGAGAAAGGTCATGCGCGACGATGACCGCCTTCTCCTTAAGCTCCCCTAAGCCCCTCTTCTCCTTGCCCAGGAGGTTCCTTAAAATTCTTTTACCGACATCATTGATATCGGAGGTGCGCTCCTTGAGGTATTCATCTTCGATCTTGGAAAAAACGCTGATGTACTTCTTTAATACCTCGGAGAATATATAGGCAACATTGAGCTGCTCTTTCTTGAGGCGGGAGATGACCTCTTCGATGAGCATGCGGTCTTCCAAAACTAAAAGGTGGGCGTCAAAGATCTGAGCCTCCTCCTGGCCCATCTCCCCGGATATCCTCTTCTGCAGCTCGATGATCTCCCGGCGGGTCTTGATCAGCGCTTCCTCAAAAAGCTGGATCTGGGCCGGAATATCATCCCAGGCGATCCGCGTAG
>JAQUME010000078.1 GCA_028718245.1 Candidatus Omnitrophota bacterium | reverse complement strand
TTGAATAGTTTTTTGTATTCATCTAAAGCGTACCGGTCGGTCATCCCGGCGATATAATCGCAAACTACCCGCCTTAAGCCGTCCTTAGGGATCTTAAGCTGCACTTCGGAAGGCAGTTGGGCCGGGGAGCGCATATACTCGCAAAATAATTCCCGGATAAAACGCTTGGCCTTGATGCTCATGCGCATGACCCGGTAATGATGATACAGCCGCTGCATCAGGAATTGGCGCAGCGGTTTTCTTAAGACCCTGGTCTCTTTGCTGAAATCCACGAGCCTTACGCTTATCCGCCCCACATCAGCGTATTTCTTTACCTTGAACCTCGCGATATTCTCCCTGCTCTGTTGGATCAGATCGGTGACCTGGAGGTTGATCAATGAGCGAATGATCAGATATTTTCTCAAGGCAGGATCAATTTTAGCATATTTTTGGTCGATTTTGCGATTTATTTTCTCCCAGATCTCAAAGTGCTCCAGCTCCTTCTCCTTGATCAACCCGGATGTCAGGCCGTCATCAAGGTCATGATTATCATAAGCGATCTCATCGGCAACATCAACTGCCTGCGTTTCCAGCGAAGGTGACATTTTTGGGAAAAATTCCTTTATCCTGCCTGCCACATCAAAAGAGGATGAATGCTTGACTATCCCTTCCCTCACCTCCCAGCTCAAGTTCAGTCCCGGGAAATCCGGATAACGCTCCTCCAGCCGATCCACCACCCTTAAGCCTTGCAAATTATGGTTGAACCCTCCGCAGGACTTCATCAATTCATTAAGCGCCTCTTCACCTGAATGGCCGAAAGGCGTGTGGCCCAGGTCATGCGCCAGGGCGATCGCCTCGGTCAGGTCCATATTCAGGCCGAGGGTTGAGGCGATGGTCCGGGCGATCTGGGAAACCTCAATAGAGTGCGTCAGCCGGGTGCGGTAGTAATCACCCTCGTGGTTCACAAAAACCTGGGTTTTATATTCCAGTCTCCTGAAGGCGGCCGAATGGATGATCCGGTCGCGGTCGCGCTGGTAGCAGGAGCGATAAGGATGCTCGCTTTCTTTATATACGCGGCCCCGCGAATCACGGCTCTTCACGGCGTAGGGAGCCAGGAATTTATCTTCAAATTCTTTGATCTTATCTATCGGCATTTTTTAAACGTTTAACCAGCTCTTCCAGGGATTGCGAGATGATCTTGGTGTCCGAGATAACCGGCATAAAATTGGTGTCCCCTGACCAGCGGGGCACGATATGTAAATGCAGGTGGCCGGTGATCCCCGCCCCTCCGAAATGTCCCAGATTAAACCCGACATTATAACCTTGGGGCTTAAGCGCGATACGCAATAGTTTTTTTGCCCGGGCCAGGCATTTGAACAGATCAAGCATCTCATCATCCTTTAGCTGCGATATATCGCGCAGATGCCTTAGCGGAGAAACGAGCAGGTGCCCGTTATTATAAGGATAAATATTCAGCATGACTACGGAAAGCTGCGTCTTAAAGATAACGCAGGGAGCTGCTCTATCCTTTCCCGCGCGGCAGAAGATGCAGCCCTTTTCCTTTTTCTTTCTGCGGATATAATTGATCCTCCAGGGAGCCCAAAGCCTGTCCATATTCAGATCTTAATTATCCGGGCATTGATCTTGTCGCCTATCTCGATCATGCCGTAAGAGTTGTAGGGGGCTGCCTTGTCCGTGGCGCTCCCCGGGTTAAAAAAAAGTGTTTTGCCTATTGCCTCATTCATGGGCTCATGAGAATGCCCGAAAATTATAATATCGCAATTATCTTCCTTAAAAGCATCTTTCAGGATACTCACCAGGTTTGCGGGAGCTCCCCAACCGTGCATGATCCCGATCTTAAAGCCGTTGATATTCAAGAGCTGTTTTGCCGGGTATTTTTCTCTGACTGCCTGATCGTCCATGTTCCCGAAAACCCCGACCACCTTTGGGCAGGCCTTTTCCAGCTCCCCAATGGCTTCTAAACCGACCATATCCCCGGCGTGCACCACCATATCCACCGACCTGAAAGCATCAAGGATACCTGCGGGGATGTGTTCGGATTTTCCCGGAATATGCGTATCAGAGATCACCCCGATCTTCACGCGATCACCCGCGGCTTGGAGAAAAGATCCATCATCTGGTTCAAGCTGGACAGGTCCCAGGTCCAGACCTTCTCTTCCAGGGCCCTCAGCCTGGCATTTGCCTCAACTTCCTTTAAAGTAACCATGATCCTGCGCTGCGATTTATGATGGTATCTTTTGCACTCCTTGGCGAACTCGGCGACATCCTGCTCAGTAAGGGCTCCGGGTTTGATCGCCATGATCCACAGCGCCTCGCTCGAGCGGCCAAGCAGCCCTTCTTTCAATAGCCGGTGCTTGAATTCCAAAGGTTTTATCTCCCGGAAATGGTTAAGCCTGACCTTCTTGCGCTCTATCTGCATAAGGTCATCTTCAAATAATTGCATAAGCTCATATACGCGCACCGGAAGGGACTTCCGGGAATCCTTGAGGAAATCCTGGATAAGTCTTCCTATACCCTGGCGGAATCTTTCCTTCTGGCTCCTGGCGTCAAATGTCAGCGAACCCAGCTTTTGCTGATAGACAAAACGCATCCAATAAGCAAATAGGCGGTCAGAGACCTTAAGAAAATCTCCGCTGCGGGTAATGGCGTCCAGCTGAAGGAGGTAATTTATCTTTGAGTTGAGCTCCTTCTTCTGTTTACGCAGGATGTGGGAGATATCCTTGACCCGGTTATTTCCGCTTGAGATAAGGTAAAGTATGGAGATATAATCATTGGCCGCTTCCAGGTCAAGGAAACGCTTGATATTATTGGAAAATCTCTGATTAAGGATCCCTGACGTGTCAAATAGCAGCCCTTCCAGGATATCGGAGAGCTCCGCGGAGATATCCTCACGCCTCAAGGACAGGGCATCGCAAATGAGTTCCAGGTACAAAGGATAACCGCCGGTAAAATCAACCAGGAAATCCTTCAATCCCGGCTGAAGCCTCAGCTCCGGCAGGCGCTGCTGGAGGTAACGGGAGCTGGAATAAATATCAAAGGGCTCTACCGTCACTATCTCAAAATTGCCGAAGAGCAAAGACAGCTGCTTGGAAAGTATGAGCCTGGTCTTAAAGATCATTGAACTTATAATGACATAAAGGGTGTTTTTCTGCAGGATAAGCAGTTTGCTCCACTCCCGGTACAGATTAGGGAAACCGGCGTTCTCCAGGTTATGGAATTCATCCAGGAAGATGGCCGTGAATTTCCCTGTTTCCTGATGGATGGATTCAGGGAGGCTGAAGATATCGGTAAAGATATTTATCTTTTTCCTGCGGGAGAGCGCCGAAAGTATGGAGTTTATCTTTACGCAGGTCTTTGGTATATAGCGGGATGATTTCCCGACCAGATAATCAAGGTCTTCCTTTAAGGGTATTTGGCTGTTAAGCAGGAAATTATAAAGCAATACGCCGATAAACCTCCTGGCAAAGGCCTCCAGGGGTTCATGCCGCGCCTCCAGATACACCGTGATTATGCGGGGATCATAGAACTTATCCAGGAACTTGAAAACGATGCTGCTTTTGCCGACATTCTCTTCTCCGATAATAGCGATATTCTGCCGGTAACCTTCCTTAAGGCTGGTAACCCGCTTTGTCAGGATCTCCAGGTAATGAGTGCGGTCAAAAAATTTGTCTTTTATCATAGTAAAACCCTGCCTAACGGGGCAAATAGAATAATGGGTTCTCCGGCAACGCGCCTTTGCGTATCTCAAAATGCAGATAATTGTTTTTATCCCGGCCGCCTGAGCCTACCCGGCCGACAACGATTCCTCTTTGCACATTATCCCCCGGCCGCACAAAAACATCCGAGGCCCGGGCATAAACGCTGCGCAGGCCGTCCCCGTGGTCGATGATCACGGTCCTGCCGAAATTCCCGAGATCTGCGGCATAGAAAACCACCTTACCGGATCTGGCAGCCAGGATATCGGCGCTGGGAGAGCCCTGGATATTTAAGCCCTTATTTATTATATTGCGGTAGGAGGCCCCGAAACCGGCGATCACCCTGCCCTTCAGCGGCCAGATAAAATCATCACCGCTCAACCTGACCGGGACATTCTGCTGCTTCAGCCGGTTGGGGATCAGGATCATCTGGCCTATTTCGATCGTCGCTTCCTCTGAGATATTATTTGCCCGCAGTATGTCATTAATATCCACGT
>JAQUME010000077.1 GCA_028718245.1 Candidatus Omnitrophota bacterium | reverse complement strand
AAATGCAGGGTAAATTGCCGGATGGATGAGGTTAACCGGTACCTTTGGGAATTGACCCATCCTTCAGGGCACGTTAATTTTATTTAATATGCCTCTTACAGGAAAAGCTTTACAAAGAAAAGCAGATGCTATCCGCCATGAGGTAATCGATGTGGCGGTCAGGAATAAGGCCGGGCATATTGCCCCGTCTTTATCCTGCGTGGATATCCTGGTTGCCCTTTATTACAACGTGATGCGTTATCGGCCGGAAGATCCCCGTTGGGATAAAAGAGACCGGCTTATTTTTTCCAAGGCCCACGGCTGCTACGCGCTTTACGCGATCCTTAGCGATAAGGGTTTATTGCCTAAGAAAGAATGGAAGGGTTTTTATACCAATGCCAGCAGGCTTCTGGGCTGTTTGGACTACCGGCTGGATTACGGTTTTGAAGCAGGATGCGGCTCCCTGGGGCATGGCCTGCCTATCGCCGTAGGCCAGGCTCTCGGGGCAAAGTTACAAAAGAAAAACTATCATGTTTTTTGCGTTATAGGTGATGGAGAAATGCAGGAGGGCACAACCTGGGAGGCATTGCAATTCGCGGTCAAGCATGAGGTTAATAATCTTACTATTATTATTGACGATAATCGTTTACAGGCAATGGATTTTATCATCAATGTCCTTGACCGGAATGTACGGGATAAGCTTAAGAAGTTAAAAGGTTTTGGCTTAGCGCCGGTTGTTTGTAACGGCCATGATGCCGATAAGCTTAGCCGGTTGATAAAGCCGGCCAACAGCTATTCTTCAAAAGTGCCCCGGGTGATCATCGCCGAGACAGTAAAGGGGTTCGGGCTTAAATGCATGGAGAATATACCAAAGTTCCATTTCCGCACCCCCACCCCCGAAGAGTTGAAATTAGGGAGGACTTATGCCTGCCGCCTGTAATTATAGAAAAGAGGTCGTAGATATATTGCTTCCTTATTTCCGCAAAGACAAGCGGCTCTATCTTCTCGTATGCGATATGGGTTTTGGAGTGGTGGATAAACTGAAAAATGAGTTTCCCGGACGGGTTATTAATTGCGGCATCATGGAGCAGGGGACAGTAGGTATCGCGGCGGGAATGAGCATGAGCGGTTTAATTCCAATAGTATATTCCATAGTGAATTTTCTGGTTTACCGCTCTCTTGAGCAGGTAAGGAATGATGTTGCCTTACAGAAGCTCAACGTCAAATTCATCTCTACCGGGGTAAATGACTATTTTAAATTCCTCGGGCCTTCGCATTGCTGCGGCAGGGATGACCTTGCTTTAATGAAGCTGATCAAGATCAAGACCTATGATCCTTACACAGCTAAAAAGAATTTTCAGGAGTTGGTCAAAGAATGGATAAGCGATGCAAGGGGAGGTTATATAAGGGTTTGATATGGCGCAGATACCGCAGGTTAAAACAAGTAACTTAATATTAGACGGCCATAAATTGAATTGGCACAGAGAGCGGGTGCAGGCCTGGCTTGCCGGGGAGAGGATCGCTCCCATTACAATTGATTGCGCGTTGACCAGAAGGTGTTCTTATAAATGTGTATACTGTTACGGCCAGCTTCAGGCCAATGACGAAAAGAAGATGACCAGGGATGTGATCTTCAGGTTCCTTGATGATGCCGCTGAGATCGGGGTCAAGGCGATAAGTTTTGTCAGCGATGGGGAGAGCACTTGCTCGCCTCATCTGTATGACGCTATCTTAAGGGGCAGGTCAAACGGCCTGGATATGGCTTTGGGGACCAATGGTTTTCTTTTAAAGGATGAGCGGCTTGAAGAGATCCTCCCGGCCCTGACTTATTTAAGGTTTAATATCTCCGCAGCCGAACCCAAAAGATACGCCGAGATCATGGGATGCAAAAGTGAAAATTTCCTGAAAGTAATTAATACCATTAAAGCGGCCGCGCGGATAAAGAAAGAGAAGAAGCTGGACGTGACCCTGGGCCTGCAGATGGTGCTCCTGCCGCAATTTGCCGACCAGCTCATTCCGTTAGCGCAGCTGGGAAGAGAGCTGGGGGTTGATTATACGGTCATAAAACACTGCAGCGATGATGAGGAGGGGAAGTTGGGGGTGGATTACGCGAAGTATTTTGACCTGGTGGAATTGCTTAAGCAGGCAGAAGCCCTCTCTACAGAAAATTACCTGGTAAAGGCAAAATGGTCAAAAATACTAAGCGGAGGAAAAAGGGCTTACAGCCGGTGTTACGGTCCGCCTTTTATAATGCAATTTTCGGGTTCAGGCCTGGTTGCCCCCTGCGGCATGTTGTTTAATTCAAAATACAAAAAATATCACATCGGCAATATCTGCGAAAAACCGTTCAAGGAAATATGGAAGAGTGACAGGTATTGGGAGGTGATCGGCCTTTTGGCCTCCGAGGGCTTCGATGCCCGAAAGATGTGCGGTTCCTTATGCCTTCAGCATAAGGTCAATGAATTTTTATGGAAACTTAAAAATGAAGGCCTGGTTCTGCCGGATGCAGGAGAAGAGAAGCCTGCCCATGTTAATTTCATATAGCTTATAGATAACTATGGCTGAAAATATTTTAGACGTATCGGTGATCATGCCGGCCTTGAACGAGGAGAAGAATATTCTCCAGGCGCTGAAGAACGCTTTGGCCGCATTCCAGGAGTGCGGGATCCTGGGTGAGGTAATTGTGGTCAATGACGGAAGCTCGGACAGGACAAGGCAGAGGGTTGAGGGTTTTTTGCAGTCCGATAATCGGGTGCGCATACTTAACCATGACAGGCCTCTTGGGAT
The DNA here is from genome assembly GCA_028718245.1 of Candidatus Omnitrophota bacterium. GTDB lineage: Bacteria > Omnitrophota > Gorgyraeia > Gygaellales > Profunditerraquicolaceae > UBA6249. The sequence goes on along the minus strand of JAQUME010000077.1, from coordinate 1,480 downwards.
AGGCAGCTCTTTTTGGGATGGAGTAGATAACGCTAAGGGTGAGGCGATAGTGCTCTTGCCCGGGGATAATGAAAATGACCCCTGGGAGATATTCAGGTATTTCAGGCTGCTTGAACATGTGGATATCGTCATCCCTTTCGTATTCAACCGGGAAGCAAGGTCGGTTTTCAGGAGTATAGTCTCTTTTCTTTACCGTTTTATCATCAACTCTACATTCCTGGTAAATTTTAATTATACCAATGGAACCGTCCTTTACAGGAGGTCCATACTTAAGGAGCTTGACTTCAGAAGCAAGGGGTTCTTTTTCCAGACCGATATCCTGGTGAGGACCGTTAAAAAAGGGTATCTCTTTGCCGAGGTTCCTTACCGGCTGGGCATGCGCAAGGATGGGGTTTCCAAGGCCGTTACATTCCCTTCGTTATTTAAGGTGATCAAGGGCTATTTAAGATTGGTCAGGGATTTTTATTTCACGAAGGGCCTAAAAACCAGCGCGGTGTTCTCCGCGGATTCATCCACGGCGATAAGAAAGCAAAAGAACCATACATGAGCGTCTTAATTTCAGGAAGTTTGTTATTTGCCGCCGCTTTCTTGCTGCATCTGGTTGTTTGGCGAATGCGTTATCCCCGTAACCCCATTAAAACCCTGGTTTTGCTCTTTGGAGCAATGGCGCTAGCCGGAATTATTTTGCTATCTTTATTTGCTTCTTATACGGCGGCCCAATACGCGCATATTGCTTTGTTTTTCTTTTCCCTCTCTATCTGCTATCTGATTACCTATTCGGCTATTGAAGCAGACAGCCCCTCGTTGGTTATCGTATTAGAGGTGGCAAGACGCGGCAAAGAGGGGTTAGCCGCCGGGCAGCTAAAGGAGTCGCTGGGCAATGATCTGTTAATTGAGCCCAGGCTTAAGGACCTGGTAGAATCGGGGCTGGTGGACCTAAAAGGCCCGACATATAAGATCAATGCAAAAGGCAGGTTGTTCCTTGTGCCTTTTATTCTTTATCGTAATTTCCTGGGATTAGGCAAGGGCGGTTAAGTCAGATGGATTATTTTAATATCTTTATTCCTATTATAGCTTTAGCCGGTAACATAATCGCGCAGATATTCTCGTATAAATGTTTGCCCGGCAAAAAGCTGCTTAGATCCGAATATTTCGGTTTTTTATCCGGAGCAATAGTCTTGGCGGTTTGCCAGGGTTTTGCCTTTGTGGAGCCGGCCGCAGAGCTGATCTCTTTAGCCTGCCTAAATTTAATTATCTATGCTTGCCTTTCTTATTGTTATTTTAATTTTATAAATTTAGGTGAGACCGGCCGCAGGATACGCCTGTTAAGAGAGCTCCATGATTCGGTTTCCGGCCTGAATAAGGAAGAGATCCTTTTAAGATATAATGCCGAAGAGGTAGTCGGCCTGCGCATGAAGCGCCTAGTTAATAATCACCAGATTATTTTACGCGCGGGGAGATATTATGTGGGAAGCCCGGT
>JAQUME010000076.1 GCA_028718245.1 Candidatus Omnitrophota bacterium | reverse complement strand
GTAACGGTCGGAATCAGGCAATACGTCAAGCACCGCGTCCCTGCCGAGCATGGCATATACGTATTTGACCTGCCAATCACCCCATTTCTCGATCTTGCTATCTCCCAACTTGAAACCGCAGGAAAATCCGCTTGCGCCCTTTGAAACAGCAAGGTTATTCACATACTCTCCGTATAACTTTAAAAACTCAACATCCAATCCGACCGCCTTAAAAGGCTCCTTGATGTTAAGCTCTAATGCGGGATTGATCATCTTGTAGTCATATACATACGAGGAGGTCCCCTTGGTCGTATTTCCTGTATTGCTCTCCGATGAATATTTGCTGCTCACATGGCTCTTGGTATTGCTGAAATCCTGAAAGGAAAAAGCGCTTTTTAATGATACACTATCATTAAGTTTATAGCTTACCCCAGGCTGAACAAGATAGGCCATAGGAGCGTCATTATCCGAAGAGGTATCCGCGTCAACGATCAATACCCCGGTATTAAGGAAAAAGTTGGCATTAGGGCCTAACTTTTTATTGAACTGGAGCATTGCGCCTTCGGGTGTGATATCCGTATCCCAGATCAAATCCGTAGGTTCCCAGAGGGTATCGCCTAAAAGCATCTTTCCGCCCACCAGTTTTAACCATGAGAATGGGCTGTATTTGGCGTAACCATAATCGAGGACAACGGTTTTTTTCTCGCTATAACCGCCGAAAGTAATATTGGTGGAACGCGGGTCACCTGAACCTGTAGCTATGCCTATTCCCGCCAGAAGCCTTTCATTTATCTTAGCCTCCAAACCAAGACGCAGACGGATGCGGCCGATGTTTGTATCTTTAGTCGCGTCATTAGTTGTCTTCTCAACCTTGGTCTGATACCTTAAGCGCAAATCACCTTTAAGTTTTAAATTCTGCACCCAGGCCGGCAGAGAAACGGATTTGCCCGTAGCCAGCTCCTTCTTGACCTGCTCCTGGGTTTCGATCTTGACCTGCTGGGCCTCGGAAGCGGTCAAAACACCTTTGTCCACCAGCTTTTCCAGCAACAGATCGATCTCTCCTGCTTGCGCCGGGATCACCGCAGCAGTCATAAAGATAAAACACAACAACACCCCCGCAGCCAACAGCTTCTTCATCTTGCTCCCTCCTTTTTCTGCTTCTTTGATCCTTCACACACGGACCGAGGAATTCCTTACCAGGAATTCCTTATCAAAATTAGCGCTTATCTGCCTTACCGCGTTCAATAAACTTGCCAAATTAAACGGCTTGGTCAGATAGCAATCCGCTCCCAGCAAATGGGCATACAGCTTATCCTGCTCGTGGCATTTGGCGCTTACTACCACGATAAATGTCCTTGCCTGTCCGGGATTCTCCTTGATCTCCCTGCATATATCAAACCCGTCTATGCCGGGCAGCATAATATCCAGGATCACGATATTAAAGGGCTCTTCTGCGAGCCTGCGGCGGGCGCTCAAGCCGTCAAAAACCTGTTCCACGTCAAACCCTTCCTTGCGCAGGTTATAGGCAATAAGCTCGTTTATATCCCTGTCATCTTCTACGATGATCACTTTTTTAGTGTTAGCCACGGCTCCCTCCATTTATTCGTACTGCGCATAAAACCTATCCATTACCTCTGATTCCTCGGCGATGACCTTGCGCAGGCAGGCAACCATTAAACCTATTAATCTTGAGATTTTATTCATCATGGCTAAAGTATACAAAAGGGGGGTTAAATCCGCTTCAAGGGAAGGTAAAATATAGGTTAAATGATTAAACGGCTGTCCTGCGAAATTTGAGCACTCTAAAGTTTTTATTTAGCGAAATCCATACGCGAAGCGTAAGGACCTGCCGAGCTTAACGAGGCAGGATCTATGTAGGCTTGAATTACTTAGGGATGGTGAACCAGAATTTGGAGCCGAGGCCTTCGGTGCTCTCGACTCCTACTGAACCGGAGTGCAGTTCGATGATATGCTTGACGATGGAGAGCCCAAGGCCCGTGCCTCCGAGCTCGCGCGAGCGCGCTTTATCCACGCGGTAGAAACGCTCAAAGATACGGGGGATATCTTTGGCGGGTATTCCCGCACCTGAATCTTCAACGACGACCTTTATTCCGGATGCGAGAGGCTCGGAATAAATGCGCACAGACCCTTTCTCCTTATTATATTTAATTGCGTTATTGATAAGATTGACCAGAACCTGCTCGATCTTGCTCCTGTCGGCTGTGATCTGGAGCCCCTGCGGTATCTCATTTCTTATTTCTATCCCCTTTTTCTTTGCATGGGACCTAAACACGGGCATAATCTCATCAACGAGGATAGAAAGCGCGAATTTATCCTTTTTAAGCGCGACCCCCTTTGATTCAATATGCGAAAGGTCAAGCAGGTCATTGATCAGGGTATTTAACCTATCCGCGTGGTTATTGATTATCTTAAGGAAGTTGACGCTGTTTTCCTTATCGTCAAGGGCCCCTTCGAGCAGGGTCTCCACAAAACCTTTGATGGAGGTAAGCGGGGTTTTCAACTCGTGCGAAACATTAGCCACAAAGTCCCGCCGCATATTCTCCAGGCGCCTTATCTCGGTAATATCATGGATAACCAAAAGACAGCCGCTGACTGCTCCCGATTCGGAAATAGGAGAGGCATTTACCTGAAAAACCTTCTGCACCGGCCAGACAAGGTTCAGCTCACGGGAAATAAACTCACCCCTGCCTAAAACAAGGGCGATCACCTCGGCTATATCATTATTGGGGAATACCTCCAGGAATATCCTGCCTAACGCGCTCTCCCGGGTGGTATTGAAGATCTTCTCGGCTGTGGGATTAAGGGAAAGTACCCGCGTATCCTTATCTACTACGATCACGCCCTCCACCATGCTGTCCAATATAGCGCGACCGCGGTTGTTCTCGTTTTCCAGGGTGTTGAGGCGTTCTTTAAGCAGTTCTAAAGCGGAGTTTAATTCGGCGATCTTCTTCTTTAGCCCGGAATTAAACAAATTTAATCCTCTCCTTCAAAGCGATAGCCGTAATTTTTCACCGTTATGATACGCCTGGATTCGCTTTTGAGCTTCTTGCGCAGGGTGCGGATATGCACGTCAACCGTGCGGGTCTGGATCTCCATGGCATGGTCAAAACCCCAGATCGTATCCAGTAAATAATCGCGCGACAAAACCCTCCCCTTTGCTTTCAGCAGGGTCTTTAAGAGCTCAAATTCTTTTGCCGTAAGCGTGGCCGCTTTCCCATTGACGGTTACGGATATCCTGGAAAAATCTATCCTTAAATCCCCTGCCTGGAATATTTCCGGGAGCTTTTCTTTTTCAGTTGCCCTGCGTAAAACCGCTTTTATACGGGCGACCAGCTCGCGGGGGCTAAAGGGCTTGGTAATATAATCATCCGCACCTAACTCAAGGCCTACTACTTTATCCGACTCCTGGCCCTTTGCAGTCAGCATAATTATAGGTATAGAGGCGGTTTTGGTTTCCTTTTTTAAGGCCTTGCATACTTCAAGGCCGTCTATCCCCGGAAGCATCAGGTCCAATAAGATAAGATCGGGAAATTCGCGTACCGCCAGATCCAGAGCATCCTCCCCGTCACGGGCGTCAATAACCTTAAAACCCTCCTTCTTAAGGTTATAATCCAGCATCTTGATAATATCCTTCTCATCCTCTACAATCAAAATTTTCTCTCTCATTCTAACCTAGGGACGGTTCTCAACTCAAAGCTGAACTGTCCCCCCTTTACATACGTTAACGCAGACGCCGCAGATATACTGGTCAACCAGGCGCTGTTTCTGAAATTCCTTTAATTTCTCAAAACACTTGATATGGTCAAACTCCGCAGGGCTTTGCTTAATAGCTCCCGCAGGGCATATCTTAACACATAAAGAACAGCTTCCGCAATCTTCTTTTAGCAGCTTATCGGTTTTAAGCGGCATATTGGTCAGGACAGTTGCCAGGCGGAATTGGCTTCCCAGTAGTTTGTTGACTAAAAGATTGTTCCTGCCGATCCAGCCCAAACCGGCTAAAACCCCTAATTTCTTATGCGACAAATGGCCGCTCTGCTTTTCCCAATCCACGATCTGCGAGGCAGGGATGGCTAAAGCGGAATAACCCTCTTTCTGGATAAAGTTGCACAACTTTAAGGCTGCCTGGTCCAGAAAGTTATTTACCGTGCGGTAGTGGTGAAAATATAATTTGGTGGGTGCTTCTTCTATCTCGGAAAGAGCGGCCTGGGAAAGCATAACCCCCAGGCAAACGGCTTTATCCATATTTTGCAGGGTTTTCGGGGAAAGTTTGAATTCATTTTTTATTTTGCTTATATCGGCGACGCCAAAAAGGTCAATGCCCTGGGCTTGACTGAATTCCTTAAGGCTTGAATAATTATTATTTTTATCCATTGGCCTTCTTTAGATAAACCATAAGCAG
>JAQUME010000075.1 GCA_028718245.1 Candidatus Omnitrophota bacterium | reverse complement strand
GAAACTTGAAAGCCTGAAACAAAATATCAGGGAGGTTGCCAGGCCAGATGCCTGCCGCAAGTTAGCTGATGTTATACGTTAAAGTTGTGCTGGGACTGCCGATCGACGGCCCCTTTGATTATCTTGTGCCGGCTGATCTGGAAGCCAAGGTTAAACCGGGAGCAAGGGTTTGGGTGAATTTCCGCAATAAAAAAGAGGTTGCTTATGTAGTAGGATTAAGTGCGGCGAGCAAGATCAAGAAAATAAAAGAAATATCCGCTCTCATTGACACTGTGCCCATCCTGGATGAGAGGATGCTTTTATTGACCAAAAGGGTGGCGGAATATTATTGCTGCTCCTGGGGAGAGGCAATTGAGAGCGCTATTCCCGAGGAGTTAAGAAAAGGGAGAATTTCCAAGGGGACACTTCTCGATAAACCATCGTTAGATGTTAAGAGGTGCTCTCGTCTAGATCAGGATGCAGGGAAAATAATTTTTTTATCAGGTTTTGACCGGATGCCGGTTTACTTGAGAGAGATCAAGGAGGCATTGGCAGCTAAACGGTCGGCGATCCTTTTATTCAGCGATATCAAAGCCGCTCAAATGGCGGGGGGGTTGATCGCTAAAAGCTTAGGCATTGAAGTTCATCTTTCCTTCCGCAAGCAGCCAAAGGAGCTGGACTCCTGGGAGAGGATTAGCCAGTCGCCGTATTGCGTTGTAGCCGGCACGCGTTCAGCCATTTTCTCGCCCGTAAATAATCCCGGGTTGATCATTATCGATCAGCAGGAGGATCAGGTTTATAAGCAGGAGCAGGTGCCGCATTATCACGCGGCAGGGGTTAGCCTGATGCGCTCGGAGATCGAGGGCGCCAAGGTTATCCTGGCCAGCCACGGCGTATCTTTGGAAGGTTTTTACTTGGAGCAGAAAAATAAGCTTGAGTATGAATATATCACCCCGAAGCGGCCATTACCGGAGATCAAGGTGATTGACCTACGCCGGCTTTCTTACGCGGAGAGAAAAAGCAAATCCCTGTTTTCAAAATACCTGGCGGACGCGATATACGCGGCATTGGGCCGGAAAGAAAAAGTCCTGATAGTGATTAATCGCAGGGGCTTTGCCACCAGCGCCGCTTGCCATAATTGCGGCGCTACACTCAAATGCCCGGCCTGCGACATTAATCTGGTCTATCATTTTGAGGAGGATAAGTTAAAATGCCATCACTGCAGTTTTAAAATGGAGCTTCCCAATATCTGCCCATCCTGCAGCGCCGGATATATCAAATATTCCGGCATAGGCACGGAGAAAGTTGAAAGCGAGCTGGCCAGGATATTTCCTCAGGCAGCGATCAGGATATTGGAAGAGGGGAAGGAGCAAACCGCTTTTCCGGAGGCGGATATTCTTGTATCAACCGGCTCGTTAATAAAGCGCGGGGATTTGAGTTTTGACCTGATAGGGGTAATGGCGATAGATAACCTGTTTAACCGGGTGGATTTCAGGGCCTCTGAAAAAACATTTTCTTTGCTTACGGGCCTGGCTGATTTTACCTCCGGGAGGATGATCATCCAAAGCGCTAACGCCGGCCATTATTGTTTTCAGGCGTTGATCAAGCATGATCCCCGGATCTTTCTAACGGAGGAGTTAAAGCAGCGCAAGCAGCTTGACCTGCCTCCTTATAAGCATATGCTCCTGGTAAAATTAAGAGGCAGGAACGCTGAGAAGGTAAAGGAAGCTGCTTTAGGTTTATCCGAAAGATTGATCAAACTTAAAAACCCGGCTATCAAGATCATCTCGGTTAATCCGGGACAACCCGCTAAGCTGCGCGATAATTTTTATTACCAGATATTGATCCGAGCTTCCCGGGTGCAAGCGGCCTGCCGCTTGTTGAAATTACACTTAAAAGAAACTAATTATTCAGGTATAATAGTTACAGTAGACGTAGACCCGGTATAGTTCCCGATAGAGGGCAGGTAGTAGATAATATGAAGATTGTCTTTTTTGGAAGTTCACATTTTGCAGTCCCGGCGCTTGGCGCCCTGATAAAAAGCGGGCATGAATTGGTTTGCGTGGTTACCCAGCCGGATAAGAAAAAAGGCAGGCATTTGCGCCTTGCCGCTACTGATGTTAAGAGTATAGCTGTGGAGGCAAAGCTTAAAATATTCCAGCCGGAGGATATCAAAGCCAATGAAAGCCTGGGTTTTCTTAAAAAACTGAAACCCGATCTTTTTGTGATCATAGCTTACGGCCAGATATTCTCCCAGGAGGCCCTTGATATACCGGCGATCATGCCGATCAATATCCATGCTTCGCTTCTGCCGCGTTTTCGCGGGGCTGCCCCGATCAACTGGGCGATAATCAACGGGGATAAAAAGAGCGGGCTTACCGTAATGTATGTGACGCGCAAGATGGATGCCGGACCGGTCATGCTCCAAAAAGAAGTAAAGATCGAGCAGCAGGATACCTCGGTTACCCTTGAAGAAAAACTAAGCCAGGCAGCCCCCGAAATATTACTGGATGCGCTTAAGCTTATTGAAACTAGGAGTTACCGTTTAATGGAGCAGGATGAGGAGAGGGTTGTCTTAGCCCCCAAGCTGACAAAACAGGATGGCCAGATCGATTGGAATAACCCTGCCGCCGCTATCCATAATCAGATAAGAGGGGTCATGCCCTGGCCTGGGGCTTTTACCAGCTACCGCGGCAAGATGCTCAAGATATTTCAGGCGGATCCTCTTCCGGTATTTCCTGCTCATAAGCCTGTTCCCGGGGAAGTGGTCAGGGCGGACAAGCACGGGATCGTCGTAGCCTGCGGCAGAGGTTTTCTTGAGATCAAAGAGCTGCAGCTTGAGGCAGCAAGACGCATGCCGGCTGAGAGTTTTGTCATTGGCCATAAGCTTGCCGCGGGAGAAATTCTGGGAAAAAATAGTTGAAAGTTCAATCCCTTCTGTTATAATAATTTTCTATGCCAGAATTAAGGAAAGATCCAGTTATAGGTAGATGGGTAATTATCTCAACCGAGAGGGCCTTGCGGCCTGACCAGTTTTCCAATCATGCTAAAGATGAGAAGGAGGCGCTCCATTGCCCTTTTTGCGAAGGCAAGGAAGCAAATACCCCTCCTGAGATCTACGCCATTCGTCCGCATAACTCTGCTCCTAACGGCCCGGGCTGGGACCTGCGGGTTGTCCCCAGCATTTCCCCGTTTTTGAGGATTGAAGGCGACCTGGACCGCCGCGGGCACGGGCTCTATGATGTGATGAACGGGGTAGGGGCGCACGAGGTGATCGTAGAGACCAACCAACATATCGCCAATATGGCGGACTTAAGCGAGGAGCAGATCACCAAGGTGCTCAATTGTTATGGCGACAGGATCACCGACCTGGGAAAAGACACCCGTTTTAAATATGTTTTAGTGTTTAAGAATTACGGCAAGGGCGCCGGCGGAGGCGAAATAAAGCATACGCGCTCGCAGCTGATCGCTACCCCGGTTAACCCCAAACGGGTAAAAGAGGAATTAGCAGGGGCCCGGCTTTATTACGAATATCATGAGAGGTGCGTGTTCTGCGACATGATCAAGCAGGAGATCGCTCAGAAAGAGCGCGTGATCGTGGATTTAGACGGCTTTGTGGCGGTCAGCCCGTTTGCCGCGCGTTTCCCTTTTGAAACCTGGATTTTGCCTAAAAGGCACTGCAGTGATTATACCTGCATGGACGCCGAGTCCATAAGGAACTTAAGCCGGGTGCTTAAAACCGTGCTTTTAAAGCTGAAAGTAGGGCTGAATGATCCGCATTATAATTATGTGATCCATACCGCGCCTTTCCGCAGGCAAAAGTCCGGTTACTGGAAAACCATCGATTACGATTATCACTGGCATATTGAGATCATGCCGCGCTTGAGCAAGGTCGCCGGTTTTGAGTGGGGCACGGGTTTTTATATCTGCCCGCTTCCTCCGGAGGAGACCGCCAAATTCTTGAGAGAGGTACAGGTCTAATGGCAGAGCTTAGAAGAGATCCGGTTGTGGGCCGCTGGGTGATCGTGGACACCGACCACCCGCGTAAGCCGGAAGATTTTGAATACGAACAGCATATTGCCGAAGGAGGACTATGCCCGTTTTGCTACGGCAATGAATTCATGACCCCTCCGGAGATCAGCTGTTTTCGCGATCCCGGAACTCACGCGAATACCCCGGGCTGGCAGGTGCGCGTGGTGGCCAATAAGTTCCCGGCTTTACAGATAGAAGGTGACCTGGACCGCCGGGGGATAGGTATCTATGATATGTCTAACGGCATAGGCGCGCATGAAGTCCTGATCGAAACCCCGTATCATAATAAGGATATTTCGGAGCTCCTGGTGCAGGAGGTCGAAAGCTACCTGAAAATGTGCTGTCTGCGCGCAATTGATCTAAAGAAGGATAAGCGTTTTAAATATATTATGATCTTCCGCAACTATGGCGCGGCGGCAGGCGCCTCTCTTGAGCATCCGCATACGCAGTTGATCGCTTTGCCCATGGCCCCTAAGAACGCGC
>JAQUME010000074.1 GCA_028718245.1 Candidatus Omnitrophota bacterium | reverse complement strand
AAAACCCCGCGCAGCCTTTCCGGTTTGGCCGGCTGTAATTTAAAGATAGTTTCAACCGCCTCATCTTCGATACCGGAGATCATCTGGCTGAACATTTCAAAGGCCTCACGCTTATATTCAATCAAAGGATCCCGCTGGCCGTAGGCGCGCAGCCCTATGCCTTCGCGTAAGGAATCCATCGCGTAAAGATGGTCTTTCCACTTGGCGTCAATTATCTGCAGGAAGACCATGCGCTCCAAATTGCGCATTAGATCTTCCCCGATCCCCTGTTCTTTAAGTTCGTATGCCTTAAACAGGGCGCCGGTGAGCTGTTCTTTTATTCCCTCCGCATCAAGCCCGTCAAACTTTTCCTCCTGCAGGCTAAGCCCGAACTTCAGAGCCAGGGAATTGACCAGGCCCGCGGTATCTATCTCGGAGGAATTTGCCTGTTGGTAAATCCGCAGATACTCCCCGCTAAGTTTATAAATTATCTCAATGATATTTTCCTTTAAGGAAAATCCTTCCAGGATCTGCAGGCGCTGGCCGTAGATGATCTCCCGCTGCTTGTTCATCACATTATCATATTCCAAAAGCTGTTTCCTGATCTCAAAGTTATGCTGCTCCACCCTGCGTTGGGCGATCTCGATGGAGCCGGTCACCCAGGGATGCTCGATGACCTGGCCCTCCTCTAAACCCAATTTATCCATTAATCCTATGATCCTCTCGGAACCAAAGAGCCGCATCAGGTCATCCCTTAATGAAACATAGAAACGCGAAGAGCCCGGGTCACCCTGCCTGCCGCTTCTTCCGCGCAGCTGGTTATCAATGCGCCGGGCCTCATGCCGCTCGGTGCCTAAAATGTGCAAGCCGCCTAACCCTACCACTTTATCATGCTCGATCCGGGCCTCTGACTTATACTTCTGGAAAATCGCCTTGTACTCCTCCGTATAATTTTTATCCTCGGGATTCAATTTCTGCTTTGCCACGTTTTTAGCGACAAACTCCGGGTTACCGCCCAAAAGTATATCCGTTCCGCGGCCGGCCATGTTCGTGGCGATAGTCACCCCTTTATAACTTCCGGCCTGGGCGATGATCTGCGCCTCCATCTCATGGTATTTGGCGTTCAATACCTGGTGGGGTATGCCCCGGCGCTTAAGCAGTTCGGAGAGATGCTCGGATTTATCAATGGTGATGGTCCCGACAAGCACCGGCCGGCCCGAATTATATAATTCTACGATCTCTTCAACTACCGCGTTAAATTTTTCCTTCTCGGTCTTATAGATGCGATCAGGATAATTCTTACGCACAAGCGGACGGTTTGTGGGCAGCACAACCACATCCAGCTGATAAATGCTTTTAAACTCATTGGACTCGGTGAATGCCGTCCCGGTCATCCCGGCTAATTTCTCATACATGCGGAAATAATTCTGGAAGGTCACGGTTGCCAGGGTCTGGTTCTCCCTTTCGATCTTCATGCCTTCTTTGGATTCCACTGCCTGGTGCAGTCCGTCTGACCAGCGCCTGCCGGGCATAAGCCTCCCGGTGAACTCATCCACGATAATTACCTGGCCGTCCTTAACCACGTAATCAACATCGCGCTGGAAGAATTCCTTTGCCCGCAAGGCCTGGATAGTGTGGTGCCTGTATTCAATGCTCTCTAAGGTATGCAGACTCTCAACCCCCCAAAGCCGGGATGCCTTCTGCTCCCCCTCATCGGTCAGGGCCACTGTCTGGGCTTTTTCATCCGCCACATAATCAAAACCTTTGCCTAAATCCAGGCCCTTATATTTGGCGTCGATCTCATCGCTCTCGGTTACCCGGCGGCCGTTTAACTGCTCCACTATTTTTTTAGCGGTGTAATACTTATCCGTAGATTCCTCCGCAGGCCCCGAGATGATCAGCGGGGTGCGGGCCTCATCGATCAATATGGAATCAACCTCATCCACTATGGCATAATAAAACGGGCGCTGCACCAGCTCCTCTATGGAATATTTCATATTATCGCGTAGATAATCAAAACCAAACTCGTTGTTGGTGCCGTAGGTTATATCGCAGGCATAGGCAAGTTTTCTCTCCTGATCCGACATATCATGCTGGATAGTGCCTACGGAGAGCCCCAGGAATTCATAGATCGGCCCCATCCATTCCCGGTCGCGCCTGGCCAGGTAATCATTGACCGTAACGATATGCACCCCCTTGCCCAGAAGCGCGTTCAGATAAGCGGCGAGGGTGGCAACCAGGGTTTTTCCTTCGCCCGTAGACATCTCCGCGATCCTGCCTTCGTGCAAAATAATTCCTCCGGCGATCTGCACATCAAAATGCCTTAAGCCGATCGCCCGGCGGCTGGCCTCCCTGACAACGGCAAAGGCCTCCGGCAGGATCTCGGCGAAGATCCTGTTACGGCTGTTTTTTAGTTTTTCTTTTAATTTTTCCTTCTCTTCAGGCATGACCACTGAAAGCATTGCCTGGCGCAGCTCTTCCAATTCTTGAGCGAATTGTTCGGACTTCTTGCCTAAATGCCGTTTAAACTCATCTGTTTTGAGCCGAAGCTCTGCGTCGCTAAGCGGCTGCAACCGGCTTTCATAAGAATTCACCCGATCAACCAGGCCGGCTACCTCAACCATCTTATTCATTGAAGGGCTGGGCATCTCGGAATGCAGGACTATATTTAAGCCGGGAAACTTTTTCCTGATGGCTCCCTGTTTATTATTAAGTATCGCTTTTTTAATTAATCCCAGCATAATTATCCTTTATTCGCGCTGAACTTTAGAAAGGCCCCGATAAATTCATCCAAGTAGCCGTCTAAAACCTTTTGAGCATCCCCGGTTTCAAGATCCGTGCGGTGATCCTTTACCAAATGATAGGGGTGCAGGACATAAGAACGGATCTGGCTGCCCCATTCGATCTTTTTCTTCTCCTGGCCCTGCTGTTTTAATTCTTCCTCTTTTTTAGCGGCCTGGGCCTGGTAAAGCCGGCCCTTTAATATCTTTAAAGCGGTCTGCTTGTTCTGATGCTGCGAACGCTCATTCTGGCACTGGGCGACGATCCCCGTGGGTATATGGGTGATCCTTACCGCTGAATCAGTAGTGTTGACGCTTTGTCCTCCGGCGCCTTTGGAACGGAATACATCTATGCGCAAATCCTTTTCATCCAGCTGAATATCCAGATCCTCTTCGATCTCCGGGATCACATCTACCGAGGCAAAAGAAGTATGTCTGCGCTTATTGGAGTCAAAAGGAGATATGCGCACCAACCGGTGCACCCCTCTCTCCGTTTTTAAATAACCGTAAGCGTAATCCCCCTCGATAAGTGCGGTAATATTCTTTATCCCCGCCTCTTCCCCCGGGAGGATGTCGATAGTTTTGACCGTATAGCCGCGACTTTGGCTGAAGCGGCTGTACATCCTAAAGAGCATCCCCGCCCAATCGCATGACTCTGTTCCGCCTGCTCCGGCATTGATACTTAAGATCGCGCTATTCTTATCAAGCCTGCCCCCTAAAAGCACCTGAAACTCCAGCTTATTGATGATGCCCAGGAGGATATCGGTATTACTCTTTAGATCCAGGAGCAGCTCTTGATCATCCTCTTTAACCAGAGGGATGAGTTCTTTAATCTCCTGGTATTTCTTATAAGCCAATTCCCAGGGTTCGACAACCGCTTTGAGGGTCTTTAATTCCCTGACTATTTTTGTGGAACGTTGGGCGTCATCCCAGAATCCGGCAGCGGACATTTGGCTGGATAGATCATCTGCCAGGCGCTTTTTATTTTCAACGTCAAAGATAACCTCTTAGATTTTCAATGGTTACCCCGATATCGACAAGTTTGGTTTTGATCTCTTCAAGCATGACTATCTCCTTAGGATTTCTTTATTCCTTTAAGCGCCAGCAGGAATTCATCACGGTTATCCGAAGTCAGCGCTGCTTCCTCTTCGGTGATCTTACCCTCGCGCACCAATTTGATCAAAGATTGGTTGAATGACTGCATGCCGAACAGCGCGCCATCCTCAATGAACTGGGGTATCTCCCAGATCTTGCCTTCGCGGATAAGCCGGCTGATCGTCGGGGTTAAGACCATGACCTCGCAGGCAGGTATACGGCCGGCGCCGTCCTTAGTGGGGACCAGGCGCAGAGAGATCACCCCTTTGAGCAAAGTAGCCAGCTGGTTCCTCACTTCTTGATGCTGGTGCGGCGGGAAAAGATTGATCAACCTCTCCAGTGTCTGCGAGGCATTGATGGTATGCAGGGTGCTTAAAACCAGGACCCCGGTCTCCGCCGCGGCCATGGCGCTTGAGACGGTCTCATAGTCACGGATATTCCCGATAAAGATAACATCCGGGCTCTGCAGGGTAAAGGCGCGCAGCGCGGTCGGATAGGAGGAAACATCGATCCCCAGCTCCCGCTGATTGATGATTGACAGCTTGTCTTCAAAGGTAAACTCGATCGGCTCTTCAGCGGTCAGGATATGTTTTTTGGCGTTATTATTGATATACTCGATCATGCTGGCCAGGGTCCTGGACTTGCCGCTGCCCATACTGCCGGTCAGAAGCACCAGGCCCCGGGTTTCCATAGAAAGCTTTTTTA
>JAQUME010000073.1 GCA_028718245.1 Candidatus Omnitrophota bacterium | reverse complement strand
ACCTGACCAGGTTGTATACCAGGCATTATTTCCTTGGGAGGCTCAATGATGAGGCCAAGAGATGCTTAAGGCTGGACCAGAACCTTTCGCTGCTGATGATCGACATAGATTTTTTCAAGCAATACAACGATAAATTCGGGCATACCGCAGGGGATATAGTATTGAAAAAGATATCCTCCCTTATGAAAGAGTCATTGAGCCAGTTTAATTTCCTGGTCAGCCGCTTTGGGGGTGAGGAATTCCTGGTCATGCTCTCGGGGTTAGATAAAAAGAAATCCCTGCAGGCTGCTGAAGGCCTTCGCCGGATGATCGAAAAAGAAAAGATAAGCCTGCGGCGCCAGGATACCACGGTGACCGTTTCTATCGGGGTGGCCAGTATGCCGCTTGATACAAAGGATGAAGATGACCTGGTGCTCAAAGCCGATAAGGCAATGTATATGGCCAAACAAAAAGGAAGAAATCAGGTATGCTGCATATAATATTGTATCTGATCATGACAGCCGTTTGTTTTTTGTTGTTGCGTGATTCCCTGGCGCGGCAGCTGGCCTGTAAAACAGCTGAACTGGATAAGCTCTTTATGGAGAACTCAGGGCTGCTAAAGGATAAGCGCCGGCTTGAGGAGCAAAACTCCGGACTTGTCAAGGCATTCAGCCAGACGCTGGAGCTTTATGAGCTGACCAAGGACATCTGCAAGAGCCTGGAAGAGGTGAGGGTGTTTAACATTTTTCGGCAGAACCTGGAGAAGCATATCGGGGCAACCGACTGCCGGTATATCAAGGACAGCGCTGAGCTCGTCAAATATAAAGATTATACGGTTTTGCCTCTGGATTCATCGGAAAATCAGCCGATAGGTTATCTGGCCTGCGGCAATGTCGCAGAGGAGGACAGGGATAAGCTTTCTATCCTGGCGCAGCAGCTCCTTATTGGCTTGCGCAGGGCCGTCCTTTATCAAAAGGTAAGCGAGCTGGCAATTATCGATACCCTGACGCAGGTTTACTCCAGAAGGTATTTCCTCGAGCGCTTCAGTGAAGAATTACGCCGTTCCAGAAATAATAAATTGCATATGTGTTTTCTCCTGGCCGATATAGATAATTTCAAGCAGTATAATGACCGCTACGGCCATTTGGTAGGCGACGGCATATTGCGCCAGGTTTCTAAAACCATCCGTGATACGATCAGGCAGATAGATTTTATCGGCCGCTACGGAGGTGAGGAGCTTTCTATTGTCCTGGCTGAGACCGACAGTGAGCAGGCGAATTTTGCCGCCGAACGCATCCGCCAGGCAGTTGCCTCGGATGTGATCAAGGTTTATGATGAAAAGCTTAAAGTTACCGTAAGCATCGGTGTATCCGCTTTTCCGGAAAATTCCGGGCAGCTTAACGACCTGATCGAGCTGGCGGACCAGGCCCTTTATCAGGCAAAGGCCACCGGCAAGAATAAGGTCTGTTTTTCTCCCGCCTAAATTCACTTCGTTCCACCTAGCCTGGTGATTTTGTAGCTCAGGTCGATTTCTTAACGCCAATGATCTTTCGTATTCCGGCGGCTGCAGAACTCTGGTTTTACGCTCTAGCGTAAAACCATCAAACATCCTCGCCGTCCCCGTGTTGTCGCTTCGCTCCACGGGGATACCCGGAATACTCAAGCTCCATTGGCTAAAATCGACATTCGCTCCAAAACAGCAGGCTAAGTGTAACGGAGATTCTTGCATTAAAATAAATAATTCTGTCTCTATTTCTTCTTCGGCAAGATATCTATAGTTAAGCGGATGGCGAGGATTGACTCTAAGCAGCATCTTAAAATTCGAGCGGGCACGGTTGCCCCGCTAATAAAGTCAGGCAGAGCGAGAATTTTGCCGAAGCGTAGCTCGCCACGCCGGGGCGAGCAAGCGGTGCTGCGTGAGGCAAGACTCGGCAGCCGCTTGACATATTTTGCAGATTATTCCTTGAAAAATTGAGATTTTTAATATAGAATACCACACATGGCCAAGAGTTCCATCATCGGGATAGACCTGGGCGGCACCAATTTAAAGTGCGCCCTGCTTGACGGAAATTTGAAAATCAAAGCCAAGAATTATTTCAGCACCAAGAGCTTTGATAATAAATTTAAGCTTATCCAGGGGATCGCTGACTCCATAAACAGTTTTATTTCGCTGCACGGCATATCCAGAAATGCTGTTCTGGGAGTGGGCATAGGACTGCCCGGGCCGGTAGATACTTTTAAAGGGATGGTGCATTTCCTGCCGAATATCCCCGGGTGGAGAGAGGTCGGGCTTAAAAAGATCCTGGAGCGCAAAACGGCTTTGCCGGTTTTTATTGATAATGACGCCAAGCTCATGGCCCTGGCAGAGTACAGGGCAGGCCAGGCAAAAAAATTTAAAAATGCTTTATGCCTGACACTAGGCACCGGGGTCGGCGGCGGCTTGATCATCAACGGTTCCCTGTACAGGGGAAGTGATAACGCCGCAGGGGAGATAGGCCATGTGCCTATTAATGAAAAAGGGCCGCATTGCCCCTGTGGAGGCAGCGCCTGTCTTGAGGCATACATCGGCAACGCCAGGATACTCAAAGAAGCGCGTAAATTATTCGGTCCCCGGATCACCCTTGAAAAGATCAGCGTTTTAGCTAAAGCCAATAATGCCAGGGCGATAGGTTTCTGGGTCAAAGTGGGAGAACGCCTGGGCATAGCCTTAAGCGGAGTGATAAATCTGCTTAATCTTGACGCGGTGGTGATCGGCGGCGGGGTTTCTGATGCCGGAAAAGCATTGTTTGAAAGCGTGCGTAAAACCATCGGTTTACGCGCGATGAGCGTGCAGGCCAAGAGAGTAAAGATATTTAAAGCCAGGTTAGGCAATGACGCCGGGATCATCGGCGCCGGATATTTAGTCAGGGAGAGACAGGTCCGATGAAGATATTTATTGATACGGCCAGTGTCAAGGAGATCAAAGAAGCAGCCGGTCTTGGCCTTATTGATGGGGTAACCACTAATCCCACCCTTGTGGCCAAAGAAGGCCGGGCCCACGACCAGGTATTAAAAGAAATATGTGCTTTAGTAAGCGGGCCGGTGAGCGCAGAGGCGATCAGCACGGATTCGGCGGGGATGGTCAATGAGGCGCGCCAGTTGGTAAAACTTGCCGGCAATATTGTAGTCAAGATCCCGTTAACCAGGGAGGGGCTCAAGGCGGTAAGAACATTAAGCGGCGAAGGGATCAAAACCAATGTTACCCTCTGTTTTTCAGCGGCTCAAGCGCTTTTAGCTGCCAAGGCCGGGGCTACTTACTTATCGCCGTTTATCGGAAGGCTGGATGATATCTCCCAGGATGGTATGGACCTGATCCACAATATAAAAAAGATCTACGCGAACTACGGCTTTAAGACCCAGATAATCGTGGCCTCGGTGCGTAATCCCATGCATGTTGTTAATGCCGCATTGACCGGCGCGGATATCTGCACTATACCTTACCTGGTGATCGAACAGCTGATCAGGCATCCTCTGACCGACATAGGGATTAACAGGTTTTTGGAAGACTATAAGAAAATTCCCCCAAAGTAATGTCAAAGAAAGCACCCCAATTCCTTTTAGCCTTTATTTTATGTTCGGGTTTGGCCTTTGCCGAAGAGGCCAGGGAATCGCCGATAATCATAAACGGCGACAATGTGGAGTACTCCACCGACAACAAAGAAGTGACTGCTACGGGGAATATTGAAGTTATTTACAAGGGTGCCAAGCTTACCTGTAATAAGCTCAAGGTCAATATGCAGACCAAAGAGGGCCTAGCCGAAGGAAACGCACGCCTGGAGGACGCAAAAGGGGTGATCACCGGGGAGAGGATCATTTATGACTTTCAGAACAAGACCGGGGTGATCATCAACGCGGATTTCCGCGCCAACCCTTATTTTGGGAAAGCCAGGAAGGTGGAAAAGGTAAGCGACTCGGAATTCGTGGCTAAAAACGGTTATATGACCACCTGTAGCCTGGATCACCCGCATTACCGTTTCGCGGTCAAGAAGCTGAATATGTTCCCGGGAGAGAAAATGCGGGCGCAGGAGGCCACACTTTACCTTGGGGCAGTTCCGGTGGCCTATCTGCCGCGGTTCAATTATTCAATGAAAGAGCCGATCATGCATGTGCAGGTAGAGCCGGGCAAGAGGAAGGACTGGGGCCTCTATATTTTAAATACCTGGCGTTATAACCTTACCGAGAATGTTAACGCCCGGGTTTCACTGGATTACCGCTCTAAACTTGGCTTTGCCGAAGGGTTTGACATAAACTACGCGAAATCCCCGGTGGGCAAAGGGGATTTTAAGTTTTATTATACCGATGAAAAGCCCGATGATCTTCCGGAAGGCTCCTCTCCCTCGGAATTCCAGCGTTATTTCATGCGCTGGCGCCATAAATGGAATATTGACCCGGCCACCAATGTCACGGCAGAATTCTATAAAATAACCGATAAGAGAAGAAAGGTTGACGCCGAGCACGAGATCCTTAAGGACTATTTCTTCCGCGAATATGAAAAAGATTCCCAGCCCTTAAGCTACCTGCTTTTTCACCACTCCTTTAATTATTCCAGCATCGATGTGCTTCTGCAAAAACGCACCAATCACTGGTTTGACCAGCTGGATAAGCAGCCGGAAATAGACTACAGCCTGCCGAGCCTCCAGCTTGGTGAGAGCCCGTTTTATTTTGAAAATGTCAGCCAGTTAGCCAACTATAACAAAAAGGCGACTACCTCTCCGGTAACAACCGATGATGTAACGGTCACCCGTTTTGATACCACGAATAAATTATCCTTGCCCACAAAAATAGGCTTTATTGAATTTAATCCTTTTGCCTCCAGCCGCCAGACATTTTATGATAAAGGGGCAAA
>JAQUME010000072.1 GCA_028718245.1 Candidatus Omnitrophota bacterium | reverse complement strand
TCAAGGAAGGCAAGGCCGAAGCATTTTTCAGCGCCGGTAACACCGGAGCGGTGGTCTGCGCGTCAACTTTGGAATTAAGGCTTCTGCCGGGGATCGAGCGGCCGGGGATCGGCATTGTTACCCCCACTTTAAAAGGTAATTCTCTTATCATTGATGTCGGCGCCAACATCGACCCTAAACCAACCCAGCTTTTGCAATACGGGATCATGGCAGATGCCTACTGCAAGAGTATTTTGAATAAACCCAACCCCAGCGTGGGATTATTGAACATCGGCGAGGAGGAGAAGAAGGGGACGGAGTTTATGCGGGAAACTTACGAGCTGCTGGAGAAAAGCAAGCTTAACTTTACCGGCAATATGGAAGGCAAGGACCTTTTCAGCGGAAAGTGCGATATCATCGTTTGCGACGGCTTCGTGGGTAATGTGGCTTTGAAGGTTTCGGAGAGCGCTGCCGAGTCAATGCAGATATTCCTTAAAAGGCACCTCTTAAGCACTATTTGGGGAAAATTGGGGCTGGTCTTTATGATGCCTTCCCTTAAACGTTTTAAGAAAGATCTTGATTATGCCGAGTATGGCGGAGCGCTTTTACTGGGGGTCAATGGAGTAGTGATCATCGGCCACGGCCGTTCCAACAAAAGGGCGATAAAAAACGCCATCAGGGTTGCCAAGGAAGAGGTTGAACGCCAGGTTAATGCCAATATCCTGGAAGCTTTAAAATAGGAAAGACAATTGAAAAAAGTAGGGATCATCGGGGTAGGCGAATACCTGCCGGAAAAAATACTTACCAACGCGGATCTTGAAAAGATGGTGGATACCTCCGATGAGTGGATCACCACCCGCACCGGCATAAAAGAGCGTCATTTGGCAGCTCCGGGTGAGGCTTCTTCGGACCTGGCTTTTAAGGCCAGCGCCCAGGCTTTAAATAATGCCAAGCTCAAGCCTGAGGAGCTGGATCTGATAATCGTGGCAACAATTACCGGGGATATGGCTTTTCCTTCGGTATCGGCGATCCTGCAAAATAAACTGCAGGCAAAGAAGGCCGTATGTTTTGATATCTCCGCTGCCTGCGCAGGATTTGTTTACGGGCTTTCCGTAGCGAAGCAGTTCATTTCAAGCGGCGCTTACAGGAATGCCCTGGTCGTCGGTTCGGAAGTCCTTTCCTCCATCACTGACTGGCAGGACCGCAATACCTGTGTTTTGTTCGGCGACGGGGCGGGGGCTGCTGTTCTCTCAGAGGTAAAATCCGGCGGGATCATTTCTACGTATTTGGGATGCGACGGCTCCAAAGCCGGGATATTGAATTTGCCTGCCGGAGGTTCGCGAAACCCGGCAACCCATGAGACCGTGGAAAAACGCCTGCATTTCCTGAAAATGCAGGGCAATGAACTATTCAAGATCGCGGTCAATACCATGACCGAGGCCGCCGAAACCGTCTTAAAGCAGACGGGTTTGACTTTTTCCGATGTGGACCTGATCATTCCGCACCAGGCAAACAGGCGGATCATCATGGCTGTAGCAAAAAAATTAGGCATCCCGGAAGGGCGGGTTTATCTTAATATAGAAAGATGCGGGAACATGTCCAGCGCCTCTACGGTCACCGCGCTTTGCGAAGCGGTCCAGGAGGGCAAGGTTAAAAAAGGGGACGTTATCCTTTTGGACGCCTTCGGAGCAGGTTTGGTCTGGGGCGCCTGCGTCATTGAATGGTAGGATACCTCTTCGCGGGCCAGGGCAGCCAGTATGCAGGCATGGGTAAGGATCTGTATGAATCCTTCCCCGAAAGCAAAGCGGTCTTTGATAAAGCGGATAAAATATTGGGTTTTTCCCTCTCCGGGCTTATGTTCAGGGGTGAAGCGGAGATGCTCAAGCTGACCATCAACTCTCAACCGGCAATACTTACAGCCAGCATTGCGGCGCTTGAGGCCTTTAGGGCAAGAAACGATGTTAAGCCGGAACTTATGGCGGGCTTAAGCCTGGGTGAATATTCGGCATTAGTCGCCTCCGGAACCCTTACCTTTGAAGCCGGGATAAAGCTGGTAAGAAAGCGCGCCGAGATCATGGACGAAGCGGCTCGTAGGAATCCCGGTAAAATGGCTGCCGTGCTTGATCTGCCTGCAGAAAAAGTGAAGGATATATGTTTAAAGAGCGGGGCCGAAATTGCCAACATTAATGCTCCGGGCCAGATCGTTATTTCCGGAAAAGCCGAGGCAGTAACTAAGGCAAAAGAGCTTTGCGAGCAGGCGGGGGCGAAGAGGGTGATTGAGCTTGATGTAAGCGGAGGTTTTCATTCCTCCCTTATGTTTGAGGCATCCGCCGAGCTAAAGCATTTTTTGGATAATACTCCGTTTTCATCTCCTGTTGTGCCCGTAGTAAGTAATTACACTGCTACACCTCAATATAAAATAAGCCAGGTCATTGAAAATCTGACTTTACAGATGTATTCTCCGGTTAAATGGGAGCCTTCAATGAGATTCATGCTGGGGCAGGGGATAACGAAATTCTTTGAATTCGGGCCGGGAAAAGTATTGAAAGGGCTGATGCGGCGAATAGACAGTAACGCGCAGGTCACCAGCATAGAGAAAAAAGAGGACATTTCAGGGAGGTAATATGCGTTTAAAGGATAAAGTCGCGTTGATAACCGGCGGCGCCAGGGGAATAGGCCAGGCGATCGCCATGGCTTTTGCCAAAGAAGGGGCGGATATCGCGGTAGCTGACGTTAATCTTGAAACAGCCCAGAAAACCGCTTCGGAGATCGAACTTTTAGGCCGCAAGGCGCTGGCTTTGGAGATGGATGTAACCAACTATGAAAAGGTAGAGGAAGGGGTAAACAAAATTCTTGACAAAATGGGAAAGGTTGATATATTAATTAACAACGCTGGGATCACCAAGGACAATCTTCTGCTCAGGATGTCCCAGTCGGATTGGGATGCGGTGATCAATGTCAACCTGAAAGGCACATTTAACTGCATCAAGGCAGTATCCAGGCCGATGGTCAAGCAGAGGTCAGGCAGGATCATCAGCATTGCTTCCATTATCGGTTTGATGGGTAACCCGGGACAGGCAAATTACGCCGCTTCAAAAGCCGGGATCATTGCTCTTACAAAAACAGTTGCCAAGGAGTTGGCCAGCCGCAATATCAACGCCAATGCCATAGCCCCGGGATTTATCCAGACGGAGATGACCGCCAAGCTTCCCGAGGATATCAAAAAGAGGATGCTGGAGGCGATACCTCTGGCTAAATTAGGCTCACCCGGTGATGTGGCTAACCTTTGCGTGTTTTTGGCATCCGATGAGTCAAGCTATATCACGGGTCAAACGATCACCATAGACGGCGGCATGGTGATGGCGTAAAGCAAATAAACCCAAGGAGGGAAAAGAATGTCAGTGCAAGAGAAAGTCAAATCAATCATAGCGGAGCAGTTAGGCGTTAAGCCCGAAGAGGTCACTCCCGAGGCGTCATTTGTCGATGATCTGGGCGCGGATTCCCTTGATACCGTGGAGTTGGTTATGGCCTTAGAGGAAGAGTTCGGCGTTGAGATCCCCGATGAGGATGCTGAAAAGATAGCTACTGTTGGCGATGCGATGAAATATATCGAAGAAAAAAGCGCCAAATAGTATTTAGATAGCAATGAATAAATAATTTACCCCGCATTTAGCCTGGCGGGGTAAATTATAAATACAAGGATATAATGAAAAAAAGGGTAGTGATCACTGGTTTAGGGGTAATCTCTCCGGTCGGCAATGATGTTGAGGCTTTCTGGAAATCTTTAACCGAAGGTAAAAGCGGGGTCGGGCCGATCACCAGCTTTGATGCGGCGAATTTTGATTCCCGGATCGCTGCGGAAGTAAAGGATTTTGACCCTACCCATTACGGGATCTCCCTCAAAGATACCAAAAGAACGGCAAAATTCGTGCAGTTCGCCATAGCTGCCGCCAAACAGGCTATTGAGTCATCCGGTTTGGACCTGAATAAGGAGGACAGAAGCCGCATCGGAGTGATGATCGGTTCAGGTATCGGCAGCCTGCGCACTATTGAAGAAGAGTATAAAGTTTTTCTTGCCAAAGGCCCCTCAAGGCTCTCCCCGTTCCTTATTCCCATGCTTATCGTAAATGAGGCCAGTGGTATGGTCGCTATTATCCACGGATTAAAGGGGCCGAACTCCTGCGTGGCTACCGCCTGCGCTTCGGGTTCGCATGCCATAGGAGAAGCGTATCGGATGATCCTTTATGGCGACGCGGATGTTATGCTTACCGGAGGAACGGAAAGCTGTATCGTGGCTACCGCTGTCGGCGGTTTCTGCGCGCTAAAGGCGCTTTCTACCAGGAATGACCAGCCGCAGAAAGCCAGCCGGCCCTTTGACCTCCAGCGCGATGGTTTTGTGATGGCTGAAGGAAGCGGCCTGGCGGTTTTAGAAAGCCTGGAGCACGCCGAGAAGAGAGGCGCCAATATCATTGCCGAGATCACCGGTTTTGGGATGAGCTGCGACGCCTACCATATAACCGCACCCGACCCCGGGGGAGAAGGAGCCGCGCAGGCAATGACTACCGCTCTGAAGGACGCGCAGATGAATCCTGAGGATATAAAATATATCAACGCGCACGGTACATCTACCAAGCTTAATGATAAGATCGAGACTTTATCCATGAAAAAGGCATTCGGCCCCTATGCCAGGAAAGTCATGGTTTCTTCCACCAAGTCCATGACCGGCCATCTTTTGGGCGCGGCCGGAGGAGTGGAGTTTGTGGTTTGCTGCCTGGCGAGCAAAGAGGGGGTAGTCCCTCCCACGATCAATTACGAATATCCCGATCCGGAGTGCGACCTGGATTATGTGCCTAATACAGCGCGTAAAACTGATGTAACAGCCTGCATGTCCAATTCCTTAGGTTTCGGCGGGCATAATGCCTCCCTTATCGTAAA
>JAQUME010000071.1 GCA_028718245.1 Candidatus Omnitrophota bacterium | reverse complement strand
TTCCGCGGTATCCTCAATAGTAACGATGCGTTCGCTGTTATCAATATAGTTTGAAAGCACAGCCAGGGTGGTGGTTTTGCCCGCGCCGGTTGCGCCGCTGAAAAGCATATTCATCTTTGCCTTTATGCAGGCGACCAGGAAATCCGCCATCCGCTGGTCAAGGGTATCCAGCTTGATCATGTCCTCGGCCTTTTTGATCGTGCCCAGGAATTTCCTGATGGTCACCGAAGTACCGTCAATGGCCAGGGGCGGGATAATGATATTTACCCGCGAGCCATCCTTAAGCGATACATCCACGTAAGGAAAGGATTCATCTATCCTGCGCCTGGTGGGGGCAAGCAATTTATAGATCAGGCAGCGCAATTGCTGTTCATCCTCAAACTTGATATCGCTGAGCTGCTTTTTGCCTTTCTTCTCCACGTATATTTTTTTCGGGCCGTTGATCATGACCTCGGTCACCTCCGGGTCGTTCATGATCGGCTCTATCGGGCCGTAACCGGCAAGCTCATTGACCATCTGGGTAACTGCCTTGGCCTTCTCCTGCTCATCCACCTGTATATGCCTGTGGCGGATGATATCCTCAATTATGTTTTTTACGATCGCCTCCAGTTCCACCTTATCGATGGTTTCCCGGTATAATATATCGCTGTGCTGGCTGAGCAATTTCTGGCGTATCTCTTCTTTCAACAGGTTAGTCATTAACATTCTTTATCTCCTCCAAAAGGGCCCTGGCGCACTGTTTAAAAGAAATCTTCCGTGAGGGCTTGCCTCTCCTGAATAAGAGCCCCTCATTTTTTCCGAAGGCCACCCCGATATCCGCCTCTCTTGCTTCTCCCGGGCCGTTGACTACGCAGCCCATTACAGCTATTTTAAACGGTTTATCCGCCTGAAGCCCTGCGCCTGAGGCCAATTTTTCCTCAAGCTCTTTGACTATGCTGACCAGGTCTACTTCGCAGCGTCCGCAAGTAGGGCAGCTGATGATCTGAGCGCCAGGCGCTTTGCGCATCCCTAAGGATTCCAATATGCACTTGGCTGCCCTCACCTCTTCTACGGGTGTGGCGGTCAAAGACACCCTTATTGTATCACCTATACCCTCCAATAGCAAAGCCCCTAAAGCGACGCTGGATTTGATAATGCCGTTATAAGGAGAACCGGTGGCTGTGACCCCAAGATGCAAAGGATAGCTGCAGCGTTTGGCTATCTTGCGGTAGGCCTCAACCGTATCCAGGACATTGTTGGCTTTAAGGGAAACCACAATATTATTGAATTTCAGCTTCTCGATCATCTTTATGTAATCCAAACAGGAGGAGACCAGCCTCTCGGTCATCGACGATCTTCTGTGCCCTGTGTCCTTTACCGAACCGGAGTTAAGGCCGACGCGCAAAGGGATACCGGCTGCCTTTAATGCCGAAATAACTTTCTCTATTTCCTGTTTTTTATGGATATTCCCCGGGTTTAATCTTATCTTATCCGCCCCGTTCTCAATAGCGGCGATCGCCAGGCGGTAGGAAAAATGGATATCCGCCACAAGTGGCAGCTTGACTTTCGCCTTTATCTTCTTCAAGGCCCTGGCATCATCCATATCCTTGACCGCCAGGCGCACAATATCGCAGCCCGCTTCTTGCAGGCCATTGATCTGCCTGATGACGCTTTCGCTATCGGCAGTCCTGCACTTGGCCATAGACTGGATAGCTATCGGGTGATCCCCGCCGATCAATACCCTGCCGATCTTGATAACTTTTGACTTGCGCCTTACGATCTTCATTCTATTTGGCGATAAATTTGCCGATACTCTCTCCAAAGCGCCTCAAAATATCGTTATAGGTAACCAAAACAACTAAAGTAAGCAGCAGGCTGAAACCTATATTGGTAAGAACCCGCTCCGCCCCTGCTCCAAGGGGTTTGCCCCTGACTTTCTCAATGCCTAATAAAAACACATGCCCGCCGTCCAATACCGGCACAGGAAGCAGGTTGAATATCGCCAGGCTGATGCTTAATGCCGCGATCAGATGCAATACCGCTACCAGCCCAAGGGAAGCGGCTCTAGAGGTCATAAAGAATATCTCCAGCGGCCCGGCCATGGATTCACGCATGGAGATCCTTCCGGTGGCCAGGAACCACAAACCCTTATAAGTGGTTATGGTAAGCTCCAGGGTTTTCTGCCCTGCCAGAAATATTGATGCTATGGGCCCATGCCTTACTTGCGCCACTTCATCAAAGGGGGTGATCCCGATCAAAGTTAAAGAGCGTTTCTGCCCCAGGTCGTCAACAGCACTTTTCTCTTTCAAGGGGACCGCTACCTCCAACTCCTTGCCTTCACGCAAGAGCATAATATTCACCGAAGAAGCGGAGCTGTTTCTTTGGATCTCTTTTTGCAGCTCGTTCCAATTGCCGACCTTGCGGCCCTCCACCGTACGGATCTGGTCGCCTGCCTTTAAACCCGCGCTTTGAGCGCCGAAACCATCTACCAACCCGCCTATCTTGGTGGTAAGAGCAGGATACCCGATGCAAAAGATCAACCAGAAGAAAACAAATCCCAATAGATAATTAAGCAAAGCACCCGAGACGATGATCTGGAACCTTTTGCCCGGCGGCTTTGAAAAATACTCGTCGCTTTTTCCCTTGCACTCTTCCAGGTCATCCCCGGCCATTTTGACATAGCCGCCCAGGGGAATAAGGTTTAAGGAATACTCGGTATCCCCTTTTTTCCTGCTATAAATGCGTTTACCGAAGCCCAATGAGAATTTTTCCACCCGCACCCCGTTCTTCCTGGCGACGATAAAATGCCCGAACTCATGCACGACGATGAGCAAACTTAAGATCAAAATAAATATGAGTGTGGCGATCATGATTTTAAAGAGGAAATTATGCTTCTGGCCTCTTCCCTTGCCCAAGAGTCTGTCTGCATCACCTGGCGCAGATCAGGGGAACTTACCCGGCGGTGCCTGGCCATAACCCTGGCAACTACCCTGGGTATATCTAAAAAACTTATTCTCTTATTCAAAAAACTTTCTACACTCTCCTCATTTGCGGCATTCAACACAGCCGGCATGCTCCCCAGGTCACGCGCTGCCTGGTAAGCCAGGCCCAAAGAGGGGAATTTATCAAAATCCGGTTTGCCGAAATTCAGGTTCTTTAAACCGTAAAAATTTATTTTCGGCAGGGAGCCGGGTAATCTTGCCGGATAACTCAGCGCGTACTGTATGGGTATGCGCATATCGGGCTCCGAAAGCTGCGCGATCACTACCCCGTCGGCAAACTCCACCATAGAATGGATTATCGCCTCGGGATGAATAAGCACCTTGATCTTTTCCGCCTCAACATTAAAGAGGAACATCGCCTCCAGAAGCTCCAACCCCTTATTCATCAGGGTGGCTGAATCTACGGTTATCTTCCTGCCCATTCTCCAGCGCGGATGAGCCAGCACGTCGTTTATGGTAACCGAACGCAGCTTATTTTTCGGCACGCTCCGAAATGGCCCGCCTGAAGCAGTCAGATAAATAGAACTGATACTAGTGCTTGAACTCCCTGACAAAGCCTGCCAGATCGCCGATTGCTCGCTGTCAACCGGAAGTATCTTTACCTTATGCCTGGCAGCCAGGCGCATGATGATCGGGCCGGCCATGACCATGGCCTCTTTGTTAGCCAGGGCAATATCCTTGACGCTTTTTATCGCGCTGACTAAGGGCCGTAAAGCAGCTGCTCCGCTTAAAGCAAACATCACCTGGTCTATTCGTTTATCCTTTACCAGCTCCTCCAGGCCACTTTCTCCGCAATATATCTTGATGGAGGGCTTTATTTTTTTCGCCAGGATAGCAGCTGACTTTTTATCCCTGACGCAGACGCTAAAAGGCCGGAACTCTTTTATCTGTTTATACAGATTATCTATATCGGAATTGACGCTTAAACAAGCTGCCCGGAAATGCTTAGCCTGGGAACGGACTACACTAAGGGTGCTCCTGCCGATAGAGCCGGTTGAGCCAAGAATAGCGATATTCTTCATTTTACGATCGAGCTGAGATAAAAATAGAATACCGGCGCGGTGAATAAAACGCTGTCGATCTCATCAAGTATTCCGCCCATGCCCGGGATCAGGTTCCCCGAATCCTTGACCTGGCAGTCGCGCTTAAGCAGGGATTCGGAGAGGTCCCCTAATTGGCCCAGGATACTTAAACCCGCTCCGATCAGTATAAGATGCAGGTAACCGAAACCCAATAACGGCTTGCTGATCAAGGCTCCGATCAGGCTGAAAATAAAGCTTCCCAAAGCCCCTTCAACAGTTTTATTGGGGCTGATCCTGGGGATCAAAAGATGCCTGCCGAAACTTCTGCCGACTATGTAAGCGCCGATATCCCCTAATTTCGTGATCAATAATAAGGCGGCTAAAATGCCCAATCCCCCGTCCATGAACCTTAACTTGATCACGAAGCTGAAAAACCAGGAAACATAAAGTATGCCGAAAAGCGTGGTAGATATATCCACGATCACCCCGGCGTTATTCCTGCGCTTGAACTGCATAAGGATCAGGGACAATAAGGCCAGAACGATAAAGAGCAGCTCCCAGTTCTTGGTCGGCTCGAATTTGAACATTATGGAGAGGGGAATTATTACCCCCATGCCGATGCCGAAGTATTTATAGATGCTGATCCCTTTTTTCTCCAGCATCGTAAAATACTCATAGAGCCCGGCGATAATAAACAATACTACGGTCAGGCCGCATAAAACCCTGGAAAAGATCACCAGCCAGATGATCCCGATAAGGACGATAGAGCTAATTATTCTCTTTAATAACATCTACCCCTCCGAATCTTCTCTCCCTTTTTTTGAAATCAAGGATCGCCTCCTTTAATTCCTCTATCCTGAAATCCGGCCAGTATTTTTTTGAAAAATAAAACTCCGCGTAAGAAAGCTGCCAGAGCAGGAAATTGCTGATCCGCATCTCTCCAC
>JAQUME010000070.1 GCA_028718245.1 Candidatus Omnitrophota bacterium | reverse complement strand
TGAATAACGAAAAGCAGGCCAAGCCCCTGGAGATCAAGGCCGTTGAGGAAGCATTTGAAGCAAAAAAGCAGAACCTGGCTGCATTAGAAAAGAAATCATTAGACCTTCAGAAGCAGCGCAAGGACAAAGAGTTGGAATTGGGCTCTAAAGAAGAGGCGGCTAAAAAACTTCAGGCACAGCTTTTTTCCCTTAAAACCAATAAAGAATACCAGACCATGCTGCAGCAGATCCAGGATGCCAAGGCAGATGCGGGCCTGGTTGAGGAAAAGATCCTTATGCTCTTTGATGAATCCGATAAACTGAAGAAGGATATCGAGCAGGAGAATATAAAGATCAAAGAGGAGGAGAAGGTATTCATCGAACAGAAAAAAAAGGTTGAATCCCGCATCAAGGAGATCGATGACCGGCTGGGAGTGCTGGAGGCCCAGCGTAAACAACTTATCCCCGGGATAGACCCCAAGGTATTTTCTCTGTATGAGAGGATTCTTAACAGCCGCGACGGCCTGGCGATCGCCAGCGTCAAGGATAATTCCTGCTCCGGCTGCAATATGAATGTGCCGCCCCAGGTGATCAACCTGATCAAGATGTACGACGCGATTATTACCTGCGAGGTTTGCAACCGCATCCTTTATATCAAGGAATGAGCCATTTAGATATCTATATTGACGGCGCCTCAAAGGGTAACCCCGGCCACAGCGGGATAGGGGTGGTGATCTGCAGCCAAGGCCGGACCATAAAGAATATTTCAAGTTATATCGGCAAGGCCACCAATAACATCGCCGAATACACCGCTCTTATATATGCTCTTGAAGAAGCGCTTTTACTAAAAGCTAAAACTTTAAAGATCAATACCGACAGCCAGCTTTTGGCCAGGCAATTAAACAAGGTTTACAAGGTAAAACATCCCGGCATAATCAATTTATTTAACCGGGTAACGCGGCTTTTAACCGGGTTTGAAAAGGTCCTGGTCAATCATATCCCTCGGGAGGAAAACCGGGGGGCGGATAAGCTGGCAAATGAAGCGGTCAAAAAAACACTAAAGAAATCTTTGACAATAAGCAGGCAGAATGTGGCTGCCCGTCATTGAATAAATGGCGGGAGGAAAGTCCGGGCTCCAGAGGATAACGTAATGGGTAACCCCCATCTCCCCGCTTTGCGCGGGGACGGATCAGAGCCACAGAGACGAGCAAGGGCTTTAAAGCCCCCAGGTGAAACGCGGCAATCTCTACGCGGAGCAAAGCACAAAAGTCCCGCCCACTCTACTTCATCGTAGATTAAGGGCTATCCGCTTGAAGATCCCGAAAGCGATTTCGGGAAAGGGCGGGAGGGTAAGCTGCTAAAGTTTTCGCGGCAACGCGGAAATTGAGAGGAATAGCCACTAACCGGTGTGGATAATCACACCAAGACAGAACCCGGCTTATTCTGCCTGCTTTATTTAATAACAAAAGAAATCCAACAGGAGGAAGTTATGTCAGGTCATTCTAAATGGAAGACAAACAAAGGAAAAAAGGGTATAGCCGACGCCAAAAAAGGGGCGACCTACACTAAGATCATCAAGGAGCTTACGGTGATCGCCCGCGACGGAGGCGGTAACCCGGATACTAATCCTCGCTTGCGCGCGGTAATGCAGAAGGCAAAGGAAGCGAATATGCCTTCGGATAACGTGAAAATGGCGATCAAGCGTGGCACAGGAGAGCTTCCCGGGGTAGTTTATGAGGCGGTCATGTATGAGGCCTATGGCCCGGGGGGAGTGGCGATCCTGGCTGATTCGCTCACCGATAATAAAAACCGCACTACCGCGGAGTTACGCAATATTATGTCAAAAAAAGGCGGGAATATGGCCGGGGCAGGGTCGGTCAGCTGGATGTTCACCCAAAAAGGCTATATCACCGTGACAAAGGATAAGGTCAAAGAGGATGAGTTGATGAATATTGTCCTTGATGCCGGGGCTGAGGACATGAAGCATGATGAAAATGTCTATGAGATCTTTACCGCGGTCCAGGATCTGGAGAAGGTCAAGCAGGCGCTCCAGGATAAGGGGATCAAATGGGAGGATGCGGAATTGACCATGATCCCTTCATCCACGATCAAGGTTACGGGAAACGAAGCCAGACAACTCTTGAAGCTGATAGAGGCGCTGGAAGAGCACGATGACGTGCAACAGGTTTATGCCAACTTTGATATCCCGGATGAGATCATGAATGAGGTTGCCGCGGAAGAATGATCATTTTAGGACTTGACCCTGCTTTGTGTATAACCGGCTACGGGGTCATCCAGGTTAAGGGGAGCTTGATCGCTTTATGTGAGGCGGGTATAATCAAGACCTCGGCTAAGGACCCGGCGCCAAAGCGGTTAGATAAGATATACCGCGGGGTGATAAAACTTATCGAAGATACCAAACCCGATTGCCTTGTACTTGAGAAGATATACTCGCATTACCGCCATCCGGCTACCTCGTATGTTTTAGGCCAGGCTAGGGGGGTGATCTGCCTGGCTGCGGCAGAAAAGAATATACCATTTTTTGAGTACGCGGCTACGCGCATAAAAAAAGCCATTGTCGGCAAGGGGCTGGCCTCCAAAGCGCAGGTGCAAAGGATGGTTAGCACTACATTGGGGTTGAAAGATCTCCCCGGCTATATGGATGTTACCGATGCCCTGGCGCTGGCTATAGCACACAGCTATATCGCGAAAGTAAAAATATGATCTCCCGTATAACAGGCAAGGTTTTGGAAAAAGGGAATAACTTTCTGGTGTTGGATTCAGGCAGCTTAAGTTATGACGTCTTTATCCCTGCCTGCGTCATGCAGCGCATCGATGAATCCATCGGTCCGGACAATAAGATCAATCTTATAACCTATCATTACCATCAGGTTGAGCCGGCCAGGAGCATCCCCATACTTATCGGGTTCCTGAACCAGGTAGAAAAAGATTTTTTTGAGGTCTTTATCACGGTCTCCGGCATCGGCCCGCGCGCAGCACTCAAGGCCCTGAACAAGCCTATTTCGCTTATTGCCAAGGCAATTGATGAGGGGGATTTAAGTTTCTTAAAAGGCCTGCCCGGAATAGGTGAGCAGAGGGCAAAGGAGATCGTGGCCAAGCTGCAGAATAAGGTGGGTAAATTCGGTTTGATCCAGGATGGCCAGGCGGGGAATAAATCCATACCTAAGGACATTCATGAGGAGGCCCTTGAGGTTCTGTTGCAGCTGGAGTACAAGCGGCCGGAGGCATCAGCCATGATCAAGAAAGTCCTCGAGGCCAACGAAGGGGTTAACAGCACAGAAGAGCTGCTTAACCTGGTGTATAAACAAAGGCGGGCAAAGTAAAGATGGAAGAAAATAATTTAAAATCAGCGATAGAGGCCCTGATCTTCGCGTCGGAAAGGCCGGTAACCTTAGAGCAGCTTAAAAAAGTTTTGGGTAATCCGGAGCCAGGCCAGTTGCGTAAAATTGTTGACGAGCTGAAAGGGGAATATGAGGCCGAGAACCGGGGTTTTCGCATCGCAGAGATAGCCGGCGGGTTCCAGATGATCACGGCTTCCGGCTTTGCCCCGTTCTTAAAGAAGCTTTATAAAGACCGCAGCGTGGATAAGTTATCTAAACCCGCTCTTGAGAGCCTGGCGATCATCGCGTATAAGCAGCCGTTAACCAAGTCGGAGATCGAGTCCCTGAGAAATGTTAACGTGGACGGGGTGATGAAAAGCCTGCTTGAAAAGAACCTGATCCGCATCTCGGGCAGGAAAAAGATCCCGGGCAGGCCCTTTGTTTTCGGCACGACCCGCCAGTTCCTTGAGCATTTCGGTCTAAAATCCTTGGATGACCTGCCGAAGTTCGAGGATTTCAATGTCATGGCGGAAAAGGTAGAAGCGACAAACGAGATAGAACCGATCAGTGAAGAAAATCCGGAGGTTGCAAATGAGCCTGGACAAGTTGCGCAGGAAAATTGACTCGCTTGACGCCAAGCTGATCAGCTTGTTAAATTTACGCGCCAAGGTAACTAAGGAGATCGGCAAGGTCAAGATCAATAAAGGCAAAAGTATCTATTCTCCTGAACGGGAGATCCAGGTCTTACGCAAAATTGCCGGATTGAATAAGGGCCCTTTGGAAAAAAGCGCGCTTGAAGCCATATACCGTGAGGTTATGTCGGCAAGCCTGGCCCTGGAGAAATCCCTTACTATCGCTTACCTCGGCCCCAAAGCCAGCTTCGCTAACCTGGCGGCGCTGAAAAGATTCGGTTCTCAGGTAAGTTACTCGGCCTGTAATTCCATCGCCGATGTTTTTACGCAGGTTGAACGGGGAGAGGCAGATTACGGGGTGGTGCCGGTAGAAAACTCTATCGAAGGGGCGGTAAGCCACACTTTAGACGTTTTTGTGGATTCGGAGCTGAAGATCTGCGCCCAGATCGTCCTGGATGTGTCGCATAATCTGTTGTCCAATAGCCCTAAAAGCAATATCCGCAGGATCTATTCCAACCCTTATGTATTCGGCCAGTGCCGGAATTGGCTGCAGAATAACCTGCCTGACGCCGAGCTTATAGATGTCGCCAGCACCACCCGTGCCGCGGAGATGGCGAAAAAAGACGCCAACAGCGCTGCCATTGCCTCTAACCTGGCTTCTAAGGTCTATGGATTAAAAATTCTGGCAAGCGGCATTGAAGATTCGGCGCATAACATTACCCGTTTCTTTGTAATAGGAGCCGCTGATGTTGAAAGGACCGGCCATGACAAGACATCTTTATTTTGTTCGGTAAAGGACCGCGTGGGAGCCTTATATGACATGCTCCTGCCTTTCCGTAAGCATGGGATCAATCTTGCCAAGATCGAATCCCGGCCGTCAAAGAAAAAAGTCTGGGAGTATTATTTCTTTATCGATATTTTAGGGCATCAGAATGACGATAAAGT
Source organism: Candidatus Omnitrophota bacterium (assembly GCA_028718245.1). GTDB lineage: Bacteria > Omnitrophota > Gorgyraeia > Gygaellales > Profunditerraquicolaceae > UBA6249. The sequence continues at coordinate 63 of JAQUME010000070.1, read as the reverse complement.
TAAGAAAGCATTGCATGAACTGGAAAAGAAATGTAATTATGTCAAGGTCCTGGGTTCTTACCC
>JAQUME010000069.1 GCA_028718245.1 Candidatus Omnitrophota bacterium | reverse complement strand
GGTTTTTGTTATTTTAAAGTGGCAGTTCCCCCTTCGAAACGATACCACTGTCTAATTTTCTCGAATCGTGAATTCACTTTACCCCCATAAACCATATTTGTCAAGTAGTTTTGGTTTAATTTGGGGTGGCTAACGGGGATCGAACCCGCAAACCTCCTGAGCCACAGTCAGGCGCTCTAACCAATTGAGCTATAGCCACCATTATTCTAGTATTCTAAAAGAGCTAATCTTCTTGAGGGGTCTGCTTATTTATAGCATCCTCAAAGACCTTTTTCAACCCATTTCCTAAGGCAAAGACCCCGTCAACCACAGCCTTAGATAGGTCTGCCCCGCTCTTAAAACCTTTCTGCAGCATTTTACCAGGCAACAAAAGCATATCCTGGGCCCTTAAGCCGGCGCTGGCCCTGGCCTGCATAAGTTTCCCTTCGAAAGCGGATTTGATATTCTCAAAGCTAAATTGCGGCTGGTTCATTTTGGTATGCAGGGTAAAATCCAGGATCACTTTCCCCTGGTCCATGGCCTTGAACATATCCAGCACCGCGTCGGTAAGCATTTCGGCCTTCTGCTGCGGCTCTTCGGGAGGCCGCACCTTGCGCACAATATCAGCCAATTCCAGATGGCACTGCGCGGCTACATTGTTATCCGTACCGACGATCTTGCTGGTGAAGTTCAGCTTGGCTTTTTCAATACGCGCCTTCCCCAGGTCCACCCAAGTCGAATAATACGGATAAAAAGCAATGGCATCGATATTTTTGATCTCCAGGTTGGCAAGCATATCCTTTTTATACGAATTCAGCCAGCCCTCCAGGGAGATCTTTCCGTCAGGCTCCCCTGATTCCCAGGGAAGGCGGCCGCTCAACTGGAAATCAGCTACCAGATCAACCGGATAGGAGTATAAATTTTTTATGTTAACATCTAAATTCTTAAGCGCGACTGTGACGGTTTTAGATTCCGAGGCGTGGTCAATAAGATATATCTCCCCGTTCCTGATCTTCAGGCTTCTGATGATCATGTGCGGGCCGCTTCCGGCTGTCGGGGCTGCAGTTTCCTGCTGAACCACAGGAACAGGAGTAACAGTAGCAGCAGCCGCAGGTTGCGCCACAGACAGGCTCCTTTCAGCAGTTATCCTGGGCCGTACGATCCTCACTTTATTCAACCCGAACTTCCCTGATAAAAGATACGGGATGCTGGGGGAAATATAAATATAATCCACCTTGACCAAACCCGCGATATCCAGGCCCTTGATCTCCAGGTTAAGCGGAGGCCTAAGGATGATATTCGCTATGCTTACCTTGCGGCCGAGCATGGACTGGAGCTTAGCCGCGAGCATAAATCTGCCGCCAAAAAGCAAAATGGCGTAGGCAAAGGTTAAGATAATGACCGTAACAGCTATAACTTTATAAATCTTATTCCAGTTTTTCATAAGGATACGACGTATTTTAGATTTATTATGCGCCTGGGCCGAATCGAACGGCCAACCACCGGCTTAGCTTACCGCACCGGATTACTCCGGCCACAATAATGTTGCGGTCTGGACTTTATCTTGGGCATTTCAGCCCTGCTGTGTAAAGTCTCTACACTCTCTGTAAACTCTACAGATAGCTCGGTATTGCCCATTAGGGCGTCCACCGAATTAGCAGCATGCACTTCATAGGTTGAGTTCCCTATGGAGGCTCCCGCTGAAGGCAGGTGCTCTATCCAATTGAGCTACAGGCGCATTCTATATAATATGGTGTCGGGTCGATTTGGCCTGTTCGGCTTGTCGCCTCACGACGGCCTCATCGACACCGATAACTTTTTTGCTCTGTCGCAAAAAAGTTATCGGGGCGACAGGATTTGAACCTGTGACCTCTTGGTCCCAAACCAAGCGCTCTAGCCAAGCTGAGCCACGCCCCGCTTTACCACAATTTTAAGTCTGTAAAGCGGTACTGGGCTGTCATTCCATTGCGAAACCCCAGTACCTTAAGTCCTCAAATCTAATAATCAACCACATATCTCTTAATGAGCGGCCTTGCCTTTTTTAAGGCGTGGAAACGGTGGCTCATCGTGTGTTTGATCTTTTCTCCCAGCTGAGCAAATGTCTTTTTGTGTTTCGGGATATAGAATAACGGGTCATACCCGAAACCGGCGCTGCCTTTGGGCTCAAAAGCGATCAACCCGGAGCAGCTTCCCTCCACTACCCCCACCAAACCTTTCTTATCAGCCAGGGCAACGGCACAGGAGTAATGTGCTTTTCTCTCCGTAAGCGGCAGGCCTTTGAGCATTTCCAGAAGCTTGAGATTATTTTTAAGATCGCTCTTGTCCCTGCCGGAAAAACGGGCGGAATAAATCCCCGGCGCCCCGCCTAAAGCATCCACGCATAGACCCGAATCTTCACCCAGGCAAAGCTTGCCGGTAAAGCGGGCTAATTTTACCGCTTTTTTAACCGCGTTCTCCTGAAAGCTCCTGCCGTCTTCACGCACCTTCGGAGCAGTTTTGTAGCTGTCAAGGGAATGCAGCTCTACCTTCAGGCCTTTGAGTATCTCCTTTATCTCAGCCAGCTTTTTTCTGTTGCGGGTAGCCACTACCAGCTGGGTCATTTTTGCAGTATATCCCCTACCAGTTTTCTCTGGATGGTAAAAAGCTCACCGATGCCTTTTTTGGCGAAATCCAGCATGCCGTCCATCTTCTCTTTGGAAAAAGGCTTGCGCTCGGCAGTGCCCTGAATTTCAATGAATTCACCCGCGCCGGTCATGATCACATTCATATCCACTTCGGCCTTGGAATCCTCTTCGTAACAAAGATCAAGGAGCATGTTGCCGTCTAATATACCGACGCTGGTGGCGGCGATATAATCACCGACCGGGACTTTAGCGATCTTGCCGTCTTTTTTAAGTTTCTGTAAAGCATCCACCAGGGCGATAAAACTTCCGGTAATGGCTGCGGTGCGCGTTCCTCCGTCACCCTGGATAACATCGCAGTCAACCCAAATGGTGCGCTCCCCTAAATATTTCATATCGGTAACCGAACGCAACGACCTGCCTACCAGGCGCTGGATTTCATAAGTGCGGCCGGAATCCTTGCCGCGGGGGATGCGGCTCTGGCATGAGCGGGGAAGCATTCCGTATTCGGCAGTGACCCAGCCGGTGCCTGAATTCCTTAAAAACTGCGGAACGCTCTCTTCAACCGAGGCAGTGCAGATCACCCGGGTATTACCCATCTCGATCAGACATGAACCTTCCGGATATTTAAGATAATTCCGGGTTATCGTAACTTTACGTAATTTATCCAAACCGCGTCCGTCAATCCTTACCATAAATGCTCCCTCCGGTTGAATCAACCGCTACGATCAGCGGGAAATCTTTAACCTCTAGTTTTAGAATTGCCTCCGGCCCAAGATCGCCATAGGCAATGGTTTTAGCTTTTTTAACACAGCCGGCTAAAAGCGCGCCGCAGCCGGCATAGGTAACAAAATAAACACCCTTATATTTTCTGATCGCGCTTTTTACCTCCTGGCCGCGCTTGCCTTTGCCGATCATTGCCCTTAATCCTTTGGCCAGCAGTAAAGGTGTAAACGCGTCCATCCGCGAGCTGGTGGTGGGGCCGCAGGAACCGAGAACCTTTCCTTTAGGCCTCTGCGTCGGGCCGCAATAATAAATAACCGCGTCTTTTAATTCAATCGGAAGCCGAGCGCCTTTTTTTATTGCCTCTGCCAATCTCTTGTGCGCCTGGTCGCGGGCTGTATAAATTACGCCGCTTAATAAAAGCTCCTCGCCGGCTTTTAAGGATTTGATTTTATTCAGATCTAACGGTGTATTTATCTTTTTCATAAAACTACTGACGCGCTTCTTAACGCATGACAGCTGATATTTACCGCAACCGGCAAACCTGCAATATGCGTGGGGTAACTTTCGATATGCACTGCCAGGGCAGTGCTTGCTCCGCCTAAGCCCATCGGGCCGATGCCGGTTTTATTTATCTGCTTTAACAACTCTCGCTCCAGCTGTAAACCCTTGCCGGATATTTTTCTTAACAATGCTTTTTTCGCTAAGAGGGCCGCGTAATCCGCGGTGCCGCCGATACCCACGCCCACAACATAAGGCGGGCAGGCATCAGGCCCGGCGCTCTTTACCGCGTCAATGATAAACTTTTTGACCTCTTCAATTCCGGCGGTAGGCCGGAACATTTTTGTTTGCGATTTATTCTCGCAGCCAAAACCTTTTGGTAATAATGTCAGCTTGATCTTATCACCTTTGACTATATCCGCGTGGATCACGCAGGGAGAAAATCCGGACTTTCCCCTGGCTAACGGATCACCGATAATCGAATTCCTCAAGCAATATTTCTTATACCCCTCTTCTACCCCTTTATTTATTGCTGCCTTTAAATCCCCAACGATACTTGCCTCCTGACCGATTTCCGCGAAAACTACCGGCATGCCGGTATCCTGACAGATGGCTAATTTCTCTTTGGCGGCGATAGCGGCGTTATCCAGTATTGCCTTAAGGATATTTTTTACCCGCTTATTCTTTTCTCCGGAATAGGCCTTGCGTAAGCCGGCCAAAACATCCTTGCGCAGGAAAAAATTGGCGCGCCGGGTCAATTCCGTAACCGCTGTTTTTATTTTTAAGGCGCTGATCCTTCTCATTTTCTCTTATACTCCCGCGAAACTGTGGTGGTGATCCCTCCGCGGGGATTAAAAACCCCGGTGATCTTTATCCAGCGCGGCTTTACAGCTTGCGCAAAATCTTCAAGCATCTTATTGATCAGGTGCTCATGGAATATCCCGATATTACGCCAAAATATGGTGTACATTTTAAAGGATTTCAGCTCAACGCAAAGTTTAGCCGGGGAATATTCGATACGGATAACCGCGAAATCCGGTAAACCGGTCTTGGGGCAGATACAGGTGAACTCCGGGATATCCAGGTTAATGGTATAGGACTTATCCGGATACTGGTTATGCCAAACTTCTATCTCCGGGGTTTTAAGCTTGCGGATATTTTTCTGCAATCCTTCGTAACTTGATCTTTTCATTTATTTTATCCCCGTTAATTTGTGGATCTGCGGGATCACGCAGGCAATCACCTTGTGCTGCTTGCAGATCTCCTTGTATTTAGCA
>JAQUME010000068.1 GCA_028718245.1 Candidatus Omnitrophota bacterium | reverse complement strand
TTCCCAGGATCTTAAAATCCGACAGCTTATTGATTATCTCAAGATTATGCTCCGGTTTCTTGCCGAAGCCGATACCCGGATCAATGACAATTTTAGCCGGATCTATGCCGCTTTCCTGGGCTGATTCGATCGCCTTTCTCAAATAGTCAACGATATCATCGATCAAAGAATGGTAGGCGATCGACCTTTGCATGTTCGCAGGGCTCCCCAACATATGCATAATCACTACAGCGGCCTTATGATCGGCTGCTACCTTGCTCATGCGTTTGTTCCTTAGGCCGGAAATATCATTGACCATTTTCGCCCCGGCTTCCAAAGCAGCTTTAGCTACCTCCGGTTTAGCGGTATCAATTGAGATCGGCGCCTTGATTTTCTTGGAAAGTAATCTTATTACGGGCACAGTGCGCCGGATCTCTTCTTTGACGCTTACGCTTCTTGCTCCCGGACGAGCTGACTCCCCGCCTACATCGACAATATCAGCTCCCTCTCTAACCATTCCTTCGGCTTGTTTCAAAGCAAGCTTAAGCGGGTCGCTGCTTTTTATCCCGCATAAACCGTCGCCGCTGAATGAATCGGGGGTCATATTGATGATACCCATAATATGCGTTCTTTTGCCGAGATTTAAAGAATAATTACCCAAAAGAAGGGTAAAATCATCCCGGCCGTAGCTTTTGATCCCTTCATCCAGATCATTGGCGAATTTCTTCAGGCCAAAAGGTTGGGGCCTCAATTTGCGAATAAGGCAGTGTAACTGCTCAAGGGTAGCCATGATCAGGCAGCCGGTTTCTTTTACCTCACCCGTAAGGGCCCCGCGGGCGATCGCCGCATCAGCCCCCAAAGAAAGCGCCTCCTGTTTTATGATATTGGCATTGATATTTGATATGGCGTTTAGCCGGACCAGGAAGGATGAGGACTTAGGCAGCATGATCCTGGCCCCGTAGGCATCCACGCCTATATCACGCATGATCCTCTTTACTTCATCCCGGCATTTGAATTGGAATATGCGCATTTATTTAAGCCGTTTCTATGTCCTTCTTTTCAATACCAAGAAGTTTCTTGACCTCTTCCCCGCTCAACACCTCTTTTTCAAGCAGGGTATCAGAAAGTATCTTTAATTTATCCAGGTTGCTTTTCAATAATTCAATGGCTTTGGCGTAGGAGGTGGCGACTAATGATTTTACCTCTTCGTCAATTATGCGGGCGGTATCCTCGCTGTAATTCTTCTCCTCCATTATGTCCCGCCCCAGAAAAACCAGGCCTTCCCTCCTGCCCAGGGTAATATTTCCCAGGCGTTCCGACATCCCGAACTGGGTGACCATGCGCCTGGCCATGCCGGTTGCCACCTCCAGGTCATTTTGCGCTCCGGTAGTAACCTCTTTCAAATTTATCTCCTCGGACGCCCGTCCTCCCAATATCATAACTATCTCGGCGAGCAATTCTTTCTTGGTCCAGTAATGCCTGTCTTCAAGCGGAGGAGTAAAGGTGTATCCTCCGGCAAGGCCCCGGGGGATTATGGATACTTTTTTCAAAGGGTTTACCTCCGGTAAGATCAGGGATAATAAAGCATGGCCTGATTCATGCCAGGCAGTGATCTGCTTTTCTTTCTTAGAGATAATGTGGCTCTTTTTCTCCGGGCCCATGAGCACGCGCTCAACAGACCTGTCAAAATCTATTTCTTCCACAGTGTCTTTATTATTTCTGGCAGCCACAAGAGCGGCTTCATTACAAAGATTAGCCAGGTCTGCCCCGGAGAATCCGGGGGTCTGGCTGGCAACGGATTTTAAGTCAACCGAGGGAGCCAGTTTGATCTTGCGGGTATGCACCTTGAGTATTTCCTCCCTACCTTTGATATCGGGAAGATTTACGATAATAGTCCGGTCAAATCTGCCTGGCCGCAGTAAAGCGGGATCCAGCGTATCCGGACGGTTGGTAGCGGCAATAAGGATAAGCCCCTGCTGGGCGTCAAAGCCGTCCATCTCAACCAGCAACTGATTAAGCGTTTGTTCCCGCTCGTCATGGCCTCCGCCGATACCGGAGAAACGCAGGCGGCCGACCGCGTCAATTTCATCAATGAATATGATCGCTCCTTTTCCCGAGACCTTGCCTGCTTTTCTTCCCTGTTCAAAAAGATCGCGCACGCGGCTGGCGCCCACGCCCACGAACATCTCCACAAAATCCGAGCCGGATATGCTAAAGAAGGGTACACCTGCCTCACCGGCGACCGCGCGGGCGATCAGGGTCTTGCCGCATCCCGGAGGCCCGACCAACAGTACACCTTTTGGTATTTTTCCTCCCAGCCTCTGGAATTTTTTAACATCCTTAAGGAACTCAATGACCTCCTTCAGCTCCTCCTTGGCTTCATCCACACCGGCAACATCATTAAATGTAGTTTTTTCTGTCTCCTCATGGATCTTGGGTTTGATCTTACCGAATGACATGACCCGGTTTCCCAACTGTTCCCCTTTGGCAGCCATCATCCACCAGAAGAAGATAAGCAGGAGTATGGGGCCCAGATTAAAGAGCAGCGAAACCCAGAATGTGCGCGCGGGTTTTATCTCAAAATTTTTGAGGTTCTGGCGCATAAGGCTGAGCATCTCCGGGTCATTATCGGGCATGTTCACGAAGAACCTTGAATTATCCGAGAAATCACCCTGCAAAATGCTTTCGGTCTTGGTTACCTTTTTTATGCGGTCCGGGCTATCCTTCAAGATCTGATAGAATTGGCTGTAGGAGATCTCCTTAGGCACTCCCGCCATAGGCATGTTGTTAAAGGTATTCACCAGCATGATAAACAGGAAAATGGCCAATAGCCAGCCGAAAGGGAAACGCTTAAACATATTGTTTTTCTTGGAGTTAGGTTTATTTTTAGTTGGCATTTTATTTCTCCGTATTTAAATCGTGATTTAGAGTTTTTATTATACTTATAAAAGGATGTAAAATCAAGTATTTTATGGATTTAACGCGGATAAAAACGCAGGAAATTACGGGTTTTTTGCACGGAGATACCCTTAGGAAGATCAACCACCGAACCCTCCGGACGGCTGGCAAGCAGATCATCTATTTCTCTGATATGCTGAAAAGTTATCCTGCGGGTATCCCCCTGCAAACAGGCTATGCATTGCCTTATTTTAAGCCGCAGGATAGCCGGATGCAGTTTTAAGGAATTCTTTATGTTAAGCCGCAGCTTGCTGCCTTTCAGAGAACCTCTGGCAGCCTGATCCAGGTATTCGTAATCGTAGGAGACACTTTCAGCCAGGTTAGCCAGGACCTCGGTAATGTTCTTATTATATTTCTTGCTTAACAAAGGCAGAAGTTCATGGCGGATCCTGTTACGCGTGAAAATATCCTCTTTATTAGTGGGGTCGATCCTGGCCTTTATTTTTTTCCTTTTTAAGAAGCTCTCTATTCCGCTTCGGCTGGTTTCCAGAAGAGGCCTGATAAAAATAGTCCCGCGGATATTTCGTTTTGCAGATATCCCGGCTAATCCGGATAAACCTGTCCCTCGCAAGATACGCATAAGCACGGTCTCTGCCTGGTCATCGAGATTATGGCCCAGGGCAATTTTATCCGCCTTGATCTCCCCGGCTAGTTTGATCAAAAAGCCCTGCCTTGCTTCCCTGGCCAGTTCTTCAAGCGATCCTTTGATATGCAGGGGTTTTAGATCTACCGGCTTGATCGTAACGGGTATTTTTAATTTTTCACCCAGTTTCTTGACAAAAGCAGCGTCTTTCCCTGAGCCGGAGCGCAGCATATGATCCATATGCGCGATATGCAGGGATAAATTCCATCCCTTTCTTAAAGCAGCCAGCTGCAGCAGCAGACAGACCGAATCCGGCCCGCCGGAAACCCCAACCAGAACTTTGTCCCCCTTATCCAATAAGCCATACTTATTAATTGTTTTCAGGAATTTTGATCGCATTTACTTATTTTAGCACAAAGATTGAAAATGGGATCAGAATTATTTTTTTATAAAAATAATTCTGATCCCATTTTTCCTACATGCATGTCGAGCACGGAATCCCAGGGTACCCAAAGCACGCAGCACTATCACTCAAATAATAGCAATGCCACACCTGCTCCCCTGCTGAACCCGGTCTATACCGGAGATAAAACCTGTAGCTATTTAGAGTGTTCGGAGGTTTCCCTCCGCTTGAACATCTATACGCTGACAAATTCAGTATCCCATAGCCAACATTAGTCATCTCGTACGAGTAGAAACTGCTAGATGCACAAGAGGTATTATCCACCCCTACGTCACTGTTAGTTATACCAGTTACAGTGCCATTATTCAGGTAATATCCATAGGCAAGCTGTCTCATAGTGCCTATGCGTATTTTAGCTTCGGCAATGCGGGATTTCTCAACTACACTGGAGTATTGGTTAAGGCCCACTGCCGCAAGTATGCCTACGATGATTATAACGATGATTATTTCAATTAGGGTGAAACCGCGTTTCATTTTATTACACCTCTTATTGATTAGTTTATCACGCTCCAATTTTTTATCAATTTAAATTTACGGGAAAAGACAAAACAGCCGCTTGAATTTAAAGTTGACTTTTATTCCCATAGAGTGTAAATTATGATTAATGGCCCGCAGAATAGTCACCCACCGCGAAAGAAGAATCGTCTTTAAAAACTTCATCTCCCTTACTACCCTTCAGGGGATGAACTATATCCTGCCTTTAGCTGTCCTGCCATATCTGATCAGGGTTATCGGCATAGAGAGGTTCGGTTTGATCGCCTTTGCGCAAAGCTTCGTGCAGTATTTTATGATCCTGACGGATTACGGCTTCACCCTCTCGGCAACCAGGGAAATATCCCTGTTCGGAGAACACAAGGAAAAGTCCAGCGCCATATTTTCTTCGGTAATGACGGTAAAATTCATCTTGGCAGGGATAAGCGCCTTAGCCCTCTGCGCGATCATATACTTTGTTCCTAAGTTCAGGAATGACTGGCCGGTTTATATTTTAAGTTTCGGCACGGTGATCGGCAGCTCGTTATTCCCCGTATGGTTCTTTCAGGGCAAGGAAAAAATGAGTTATATAAGCGTGATCAATGTGATCGGCGCGGTCATTTACGCACTATGCATCTTTATCTTTATAAAAGGGCCAGCTGATTACCTCCTGGTGCCGCTATTAAACTCGCTCTTATTTATAATCAGCGGTATATGGGGATTGTATATTGCCTTTAAGAGATTTGACTTGAGATTTGTAGTGCAGAAATACGCCGATATCAGGAAGGAGCTTAGGACAGGCTGGGATATTTTTATCTCCATCCTCTCGGTCAACGCCTATACCACTACCAGGATCTTCGCCGTGGGGCTGCTTACCAATAATGTCCTCACCGGGTTTT
>JAQUME010000067.1 GCA_028718245.1 Candidatus Omnitrophota bacterium | reverse complement strand
GAACCGGTGCATGAAAGTTTTGGATGGATATACAAAAAGTTTGTGGACAAGGCGCAGGCTCCGGAGCCGAAGCTAGCGGAGGCCAAGTCACCTGACCAGCTGGCCATCGAAGGCACGGTCAGTCCGTACGGAGTGGTCCTTTGGCGCCGGGCAACCCATAAGTTGATCACCGCGGAAAATAAAATATATTTCTTGAAAGGCAACCGCAAAGCCTTAGACAGCCTTAATTACCACCGGGTCAAGGTTACCGGTAAATTGATCACTGCGCCTGAGAGCAAACATCCCATTATCCAGGTCGCTGTGATCGAGGCATTAAATTAGGCGGTATTAGAATGCATAGGATAAAAGTTAATTTAGGCCCGCGTTCATATGATATAGTCATCGGCAGGGACATATTGAACAGGCTTGGCCAGGAGCTGTTGAAGTTGAAAGCAGGCACCGACGCCTACATCATCACCAACGCCTGGCTTAAGAATAAATATGGGGCAAAGCTGACCCGGGCGCTGGCCGGGTGCGGATTTAATCCACATTTCAAAATAGTCCCGGACAGTGAAAAAAGCAAGTCCCTTGAGGCAGCAGGACTGGTGATCAAGGATCTGGCAAAATGGGACAAGTCAAGGAAGGTTTTTATCATTGCCTTTGGCGGCGGGGTAGTAGGAGACCTGGCTGGTTTTGTCGCCAGCCTTTATAAGCGGGGAGTCGGCTACGTGCAGGTCCCCACGACCCTGCTTGCGCAGGTTGACTCAAGCATCGGCGGAAAGACAGCGGTGGACCTGGATATGGGCAAGAATTTAGTCGGCGCCTTTTATCAGCCCAGGCTTGTCTTTAGCGAGATAGATCTCCTGAAAAGCCTGGATAAAAAACAACTGGCTTCCGGAATGGCGGAAGTGATCAAATACGCGGTAATAAAAGACCCCGGGCTCTTTGCCTTCCTGGAAAATAAATATAAGGATGTACTTAATAAAAAACCTGCTGCTCTGGAGAAAATAGTCGTTAGCTGCAGCACGATCAAAGCAGGCATAGTCAGCAGGGATGAGAAGGAGGCCGCGGGCCTGAGGACGCTTTTGAATTTTGGGCATACAATAGGCCATGCTATTGAGGCTGCCGGCGAATATAAGGCCTATAACCACGGCCAGGCGGTGGGATTAGGGATGATCGCTGCTTCGGATCTAAGCAGGCGCCTCGGGTTGACCGGCCCGGAAACGGTCTTACGCATCAGCGATCTGGTAAAGTCTTACGGCCTGCCGGTAAAGCTAAAAGGGGTATCCCTTGAAAAGATCGTAAAGGCGCACTACCGTGACAAGAAGTTCATCGGCAAAGAAAATAAGCTGGTCCTGATCCGCGGGCTTGGACAGACCAGGATCCTCCGCAATGTCCCTTTAAATTTGATCAAAAAATCCATTCAAGATATCACCCTTCCACTATAGCTTGCTGTTATTCTGATATTTTGCTCTCGGGATATTGTACGCGTGCGAAATTTTTCGCCGTGTGCTACGATTAAGCGGATGGCGAGGCTTGGCCTTGAGCAGCATCTTAAAATTCGAGCGGGCACGGTTGCCTCCCTATATACGAAGGAGGCAGAGCGAGAATTTTACCGAAGCGCAGTGAGCCACGCCGGGGCGAACAAGCGGTGCTACGAGAGGCAAGCCTCGGCAGCCGCTGATGATGCGTTGTAAGGCATTGACATATCATAAAATATATGCTATATTTTTTTCAAAGGGGTAAGAGAAATAGCCACGGCGAGCCTCTAAAACAAAAGGCGCAAATGGCAATTGTGGAAAAGAAATTGGTTTCGCGGTTTTTTCCCCGGATAGATTCTCAGGTAGAGTTCCGTTATCAATTGAGGGGCCAGCCTGATTTTGAGAGCGCTGTTGCAAGCGATATCAGCTGCGGTGGCCTAAGGTTCACCAGCGACAAATTTATCCCCACCTCTACTCCGGTAGTGCTTGAGATCAACCTCTTAAACCGAGTATTAAAGCCCGTCGGCAGGATAGCCTGGTCAAGTCCAATACCGCATTCTTACCGTAACCAGATGGGGATACAGTTTATGGAATTTGACGGGCCAGAACAGAGATACCTTGAAGATTTTGTGGATAGGCAGCTTGGTTAACCGGTATTTTTAAGAAAGGAAAAGAAGTATGTCACCTGAAGCAGTCAAGGAACAGGAAGCGCAAAGCAAACCAAAAGCGGAGAAACAGACTAATTGCCTCTCCTGCAATAAACCGATAAAAAAATTGAAACGTTACTACCGCGACGGTAAATTCTATTGCAGTAAAAGGTGCTGGCGCGCCTTTATCGCTAAATCCAAACCGGAAACCACGGAAGAAAAAAAAGGATGATGAAAATCAGGGAACGCAGGGTCCATCCGCGCCTGGAGCAAAAGCTGCCGCTTAATGTGGCGGTGAACGGCTATGATTTTTCAACCTCCACCCACAATATCAGCTGTGTGGGGGCTTATTGCCACCTGGATAAGTATATGCCGCCTTTTACCAAGATCTCCGTGAAATTGTGCCTGCCTGATAATGAGCGGACGCATAAGAATGTGGTTGTGGAATGCAAGGGTGTCGTGGTCAGGAGCGAAGATGAGGCCAAGGGCGGTTTCAACATCGCCATATTCTTCAATCAGATCCGGCCGGAGCAGCGCAAAAAGATCGCCCAGTATATAAGCCGGTTCCTGCCTTAAGAGTCCTGTGGGAAAAACCAGAAAATACAATCCGGTAAAACTCGTGATCGGCTTCATCTATAAAGATGAAGCCGTATTTGTGAAAGCCGAAAATAAGCTTAAAAAGAGATTCGGCGCTATTGATCTTTGCTCTCCGGCGCTTGATTTCAATTATACGGATTATTATGAAACGGAGATGGGCAGGGGACTTAAAAGAAGGTTTGTCAGCTTTCGCAGGCTTATCCGCCCGGAGGAACTTTACCGGGTCAAGCTCTACACAAATAGATTAGAATGCCGGTTCTTAAGCGCGGGATGCCGGCCGATCAATATCGACCCGGGGTATGTGGATATGGCTAAGCTTGTGCTGGCCTCCACGAAAGATTACGCTCACAGGATATATCTGCGTAAAGGCATCTTGGCCGAAGTAACCCTTTCCTACAGAGAAAATTCTTTTTCTCCCAATGACTGGACCTATCCGGATTACCGCAGCCCCGAGTATATCGCCATTTTTAACCAGATCAGGAAGCTTTACGCTGGGTGACAATGCCGGATCATCCCTCATACCTTAACGCCTTCAAAAACGGTAAATTAGAAGAAACAGCCGCCCGGCTTTTTGATTCCCTGTCCTCCTGCGCTATCTGCCCGCGTAAATGCAGGGTTAACCGCTTGGAAAATAAAACCGGTTTTTGCAAGACCGGGAAACTTGCCGAAGTTTACAGTTTTTTCTGCCACCACGGGGAAGAGCCGCCTGTTTCAGGCACCAAAGGCTCCGGGACTATTTTTTTCAGCCATTGCAATATGAGCTGCGTCTATTGCCAAAACTATGAATTCAGCCAGGAGGGAGCAGGGAGGGAGTATACATCCGAAGAGCTGGCCGAGGTTATGTTAAAGTTGCAAGGTATGGGTTGCCATAACATAAATCTGGTCACCCCGACCCATGTTCTGCCGCAGATACTTAAGGCCCTTCAGCGCGCTTGTGAGCAGGGGTTAAAGATTCCGCTTGTCTATAACACCAGTGGTTATGAATTGGCCGGAGTCATAAAGCTGCTTGAGGGCATAGTTGACATATATTTGCCGGATATGCGTTACGCCGATAGCGCTGTCTCTAAAAAATTATCGCTTGCCGCGGATTATCCGCGGTATAATCAGGAGGCGGTAAGGGAAATGTACCGGCAGGTAGGAACAGCAAGCTTTGACGCGGAGGGATTGATAACAAGAGGGTTGATCATAAGGCACCTGGTGTTGCCAAACGGTTCAAGCGGCACGGAGAAAATAATGCGGTTCATTGCTGAAAAAATATCTAAAGATACTTATATAAGTTTGATGAACCAGTATCTTCCTTATCATAAGGCCTCCGGTTACCCGGAGATCAGCCGCCGTTTGAAAAAAGAGGAGTATGAAGAGGCAAAGAAAATATTGGAGCGTTATGACCTGCTTAACGGCTGGGTCCAGGAGTCATACGGCTCTGAGCGTTTTGCCGGAGTGAACATCAAGCCAGCTTAAATATGCCTAGAGAATCCGCGTTTAAGAAATTCATCAGCGCTATTATCAATAAGCTCTTTAAGATCAACGACTCTCCGCAAAGGATCGCTTTAGGGGTAGGCCTGGGGGTATTCTCCGGGCTTATACCTGGGATGGGCCCAGTTGCCTCATTATTCCTGGCCTTTATTTTCCGGGCGAACAGGGCTGCAGCCCTGCTGGGAAGCCTGCTTACCAATACCTGGATCAGCCTGGTAACCTTTATCCTGGCAATAAAGGCAGGTTCTCTTGTCCTGGGATTACACTGGCAGGATGTGGAGCAAAAGATGCAGGGCCTGCTCCATGATTTTAGCTGGGCTAAATTCTTTAAACTTTCATTTATGGATGTGCTCCTGCCGGTCCTCACCGGTTATCTGATCATCGGTTTACTCTTGGCTGCGGCAAGCTACCTGGCAACCCTGGCAATAATAAAAAAATGGGGTCAGAATTATTTTTTTAAAAAATAATTCTGACCCCATTTTCTTATTTTACTTCCCCCTGCTTAAAGGATATTAATCCCCGTAAACAGTAGTGGTATATTCGCCAAAGATGCCTAAGATGTTCTTGGCGTCGTAATCAACATATTTGATGGTTTTGATGCTGCCTTCGTTGGCCGCGGCTTTGATGCTGCAATCGCCTGTTGCCACTAATCCCAACACCGAAGTACACTTGGCTGCGCCGACTTTGCTGTAGGTCATTCCGCCTTCGCCCGCTCCGACAGGGGCTTTGACCTCGGTGTAGATTATTCCCATTGGATAAGGAGTAGCACAAGCGCTAAGTATAACTGCCACAAACAAAACTAAAACTAAAAAACTGATTTTCTTCATTCTCTCCTCCTTTCTAGGATATTCTAACAAAATAACTCTAGAAAGCAAGATTTTTTAGGAATTTTTAGGGACGTCTTTAAATCCAATCGAGGGACGTTTCTGAAAGCAATCGGAAGGGTGTCCCCATTTTAAGCTTGCCAAAATAAGATTTGAGGGTTAAAATAATGCATCAATTAAAGATAAGGAGAGGATTTGATGAAAAAACTGGTTTTATTAAGGCATGGGGAGAGCACCTGGAATAAAGAAAACCGTTTTACCGGCTGGACTGATGTGGACCTGTCTGAAAAAGGCATCCAGGAGGCAAAGAAGGCCGGAGAGCTGCTGAAGAAGGAAGGCTTTATATTTGACC
>JAQUME010000066.1 GCA_028718245.1 Candidatus Omnitrophota bacterium | reverse complement strand
TATTATTTTATTAAAAGCGTAAATAGCTCATTTATTACAGGTTATCAACGACCCTCAAGAATACATCCACTATCCTGGGATCAAACTGCGTGCCGCTGTTACGCTTGATCTCCAGGACCGCGGCATCCTTCATTAAGGGGATCTTCCTGTAGGAGCGGGCCGAGCGCATGGCTTCATAGGCATCCGCCACATGGATGATGCGCGCGCCCAGGAGGATATCATCCCCTTTTCTTCCTTCCGGATAACCTGAACCATCATAATGCTCATGATGC
This sequence comes from Candidatus Omnitrophota bacterium, assembly GCA_028718245.1. GTDB lineage: Bacteria > Omnitrophota > Gorgyraeia > Gygaellales > Profunditerraquicolaceae > UBA6249. The sequence goes on along the minus strand of JAQUME010000066.1, from coordinate 5,092 downwards.
TGCCTGACTAAACCTACCACGGCATTTAAAAAAGTCAGCGGCTCCAGTATCTGGGCGCCGATAGCCGGATGCTTCTTTATCTGCTCCCACTCTACAGGGTTCAGAGATGATGTCTTCAAGAGTACGCTGTCACCAACCCCTATTTTACCCAGGTCATGCAGTTCGCAGGCCTGGCGGATCAACTCAACATCCCTGGCCGGGAGTTTCATTTCCCTGGCAATGGCTACGGCATAACGCACTACATTCTCCGAATGGCTGTGGGTGTAGTGGTCCCGCGCGTCGATGGTCTGAGCAAGGACCTTGATGGTGCGCATATATGTGGAGCGCAGGTCCTCATAAAGCCGGCTAAGGTTAGTGGTAGCATCCTCTATCCTTCCGGCTAAAAGGGTATTTTGTTTCTCCAGGACCAGGTTACTCTCTACCAGCCCCTGGTTCAGCCTGCGGCTGGCTGATAGTAATCCGTGCAGCTTGCTAAACTTGGAAACGATAAGCTTGAGCCTCTCCTGCGGTTGCTTATGTTTTCTCTCGATCATTCTACGTCCTTATAATATTTCTCGATCGCCCTTTTGATGCCGGATGATGTTGAAACGAAGGCCTGCACAGTGCAGCCGCTTAAAAGCTCCACATCTTCAATGGCCCGGGTGTCCAAAGGGTTGAACATCGCCAGTGTCAGGTTATTGCCGATCCTGTCTATCGGCACAAGCAGATACTTCCTGGCGACCCTGGCCGGGATAACCGCGGCAACCTCGGGGTTCACTTCATAAGTACCCAAAGGCAGATAAGGAAAACCGTACTGGGCGGTAAGGGAAATGGAGATATCCTCCTCCTTGGCAAATCCCAACTCCACCAGGGTCATCCCGAGCAGGCCCCCCTTTTCCCGTTGCATATCTAAAGCCGTATCCAGCTGGGCCTTATTGATAACCCCCCGCTCAAACAACAATTCCCCTAATTGCTTATTAATAATTCTTCTCGGCTGCATGACAAAAATTATACCCCTTAACTCCCTATGAGGCAATACATTTATTACCCGGCATCAAGCGGCTCACCGAGGCTTGCCTCACGCAGCACCGCTTGCTCGCCCCAGCGTGGCGAGCTGCGCTTCGGTAAAATTCTCGCTCTGCCTGACTTTGTTAGCGGGGCAACCATGCCCGCTCGAATTTTAAGATGCTGCTTAGAGTCAATCCCCGGTGAGCCGCTTAAAGCGAATATCAACTTTATCTATAGATATTTTGCCGAGGGATATTGTTAAGCGTGCAATTAGAAATTTTTCGGCAATTGTGTGCAAGGATTTACGGCGAGTGAAGGCAATACCTTAGTACGTAAGGAACCTTGTGCTGCCGAAAAGAGCCGTAAACCGTAGCACACGGCGAAAAATTTCGCACGCGTACAATATCCCGAGAGCAAAATATCAAGAGATATCGCACTTGTTGAATTCCTCAAGCAGATGCTCTTTGCTGACCCCCGTATCAATAAAATCCCAGGGCAGCAGGCTATCGGTGGATTTCTCACCGAGATAGAACTGGGGGTCGATCCCTTCTTCGGAAAAAGCCTCCAGCCACCTGGAAAATGAAAAATGATCGGACCAAGCGTCAAACCTGGCTCCTTTTTTGTAGGCAGCCAGGATAACCCGGCTTAATCTTCTATCCCCCCGGGAAAGCACACCTTCCAGAAAACCCATCTCAAGATTATGAAAATTTAATTTCAGCCGCTTATTTTTAGCGACAGACCTTAAAAAATCCTGCTTTGCCTTTACCTCCTCCATCCCCTCCATTTTTAGCCATTGTAAAGGGGTGTGCGGTTTTGGGATCAGAGGATTGATGCTGATATTGACCTGGGCCGCTCCTCCATTTACTTTCCTTTTTAACTCCGAGGCCATCCGGGCGAAATCAATGATCTGCCGCAGGTCCTGCTCCTCCTCTTTAGGCAGGCCGATAAGAAAGTAAAGTTTCAGGTGCTGGTATCCTGCCGCGTAGGCCTCCTCTACGGCTTTGGTAAATTCTTCAACCGAGAAGTCCTTCGCCAAAAGTTGGCGCAATTTCTCTGACCCTGCCTCCGGGGCAAAGGTCAGGCCGGTCTTCTTTATCTTAGCGATCAGGGTGGATACATTTCCCAGAAGAGTTTTGGCTTTTAACGACGGAAGGGATAAATTTACCGCCTGCTCCTTAAAACCCCTGATCAGATCCCCGACCAGCTTTTCTAAGCCAGGATAATCGCCTACGGAAAGCCCGGCTAAAGATAATTCTTCATAACCGGTATTTTTATAAGCCAGATCGGCCAAAGAAAGAACCTTCTCCCTACTCCTTATCCTCAAGGGATAATACTGGCTCCTCGCCTGGCAAAAACGGCAGCGGTTGGGACAGCCGCGCATGATCTCTAAGCTGATCCGGTCATGCACTACCTGGACATAAGGAACCAACCAGTCGCAGGGAAAATAAGCAGAATCAAAATCCTTGACCACCCGCTTTTTGATCTTTAAGGGCAGTGTTTTATTCTTAGGGGAAAAGGCGGTTAACTCACCGGAAGAGCCATATTCTGCCGAATAAAGCGCAGGGGCATAAACACCCTCGATCCTGGAAAACTCAAACAGAAACTCCTGTTTAGGCATCTTTCCGCTTTTATAATCCTCTTTATATTTACGGTAGACAGCTATAAGCTCCGGCATTGCTTCTTCGGCTTCACCGATAATAAAAAGATCAAAGAATTCATGCATCGGCTCCGGGTTAAGGCTGCACGGACCCCCGCCGATAACCAGGGGAAATTTATGATCGCGCAGGGCGGACTCTAAAGGAAGCTCCGCCAGATCCAGGATATTCAACACATTGGTATAATTCAACTCCGAGCCTAGTGAAAATCCCAGCAGATCAAAGCTGCTCAATTCCTGATTTGATTCCAGGGAAAATAGTCCTCTCTTGCCGCTTCTCAAAAGCGCCTCCATATCCGCTTCCGGCGCAAAAAACCTTTCGCAGGCCAGGCCGGGAATATCGTTCAAAATTCCGTAAATTATCCGCAAGCCCAGGTTGCTCATCCCTACTTCGTACAGGTCGGGAAATCCGAGGGCAAAGCTTATGGCGGATGACCGGAATTTATCCCTGGCGGCATTCCATTCATTGCCGAGGTATTGGGCCGGCCGGTGCACCTGTAAAAGGATATCTTCTATCATAATTAAAATACCGCGCGCGTCCGGTCGATATTGACCAGGATCCCTAAAGCGATGAAGGTTATCAGAATGCTGGAGCCGCCGTAGCTCAAAAGCGGCAAGGGCAGGCCGACCACCGGAGCCAGGCCCATATTCATGGCGATGTTAATAAACACCTGCAAAGCCAGTAAGATTGAAATTCCGTAAGCAAGCAGTTTGCCGAATGAATCCTGGGTTCTTCTGGCGATGATAAAACCCTGGCGGATAAGCAGGTAATACAAGGATATAAGCAGAGCGCTCCCTAAAAAACCCCATTGCTCGGAAAATGTGGCAAAGATAAAATCCGTATGCGACTCCGGCAAAAAATACAGCTGGCTCTGCGTTCCGGATAGCCACCCTTTGCCCAGAAAGCCGCCTGAACCGATGGCTATGCGCGACTGGATGACCGTGTACCCGGCGCCGAGAGGGTCGATATTCGGATTAAGAAAAACCAGGAGCCGCTCCTTCTGGTAAGGCCGCAGGAAATTCCAGAATAAAGGCAATGGCGCAATCAGGAGAATAAGCAGGACAATAATATATTTTAACCGGACATCGGTCAGGTAGAGCAGGGAAACAAAAGCCAACAGGATCATCAGCCCGCTTCCCAGGTCCGGCTGCTCAATGACCAAAAACATGGGTATTGCTACAAAGATGAACGGCAGGGCTATGCCGCGGAAGATCCCGAATTTCCTGGAAAGCAGGGATATGTCGCTCTCGGATTTACGGCTGAAATACCTGGCCAGGAATATTATGACCGCAAGTTTTGCGAACTCCGAAGGCTGGAAATTAAACCAGGCAAACTTGAGCCAGCGCTGCGCGCCGAGCCTGATGATGCCCAGGGAGAAAACCAGGAACAGAAAGAGCAATGCCAGGCCGTAAATAAAGTAGCTGGCGTCCCAGAGCTTGCGGTAATTAAAACCCGACATAAGGAAGAAACAAACTACCCCCAGAGCCAACCAGAGTATCTGGCGTTTATAGATATCCTGCCAGAGGGTCCCCTCCTTCTGATAAGTGCTGCTGTAAATAGATAATACCCCGATCAGCGCGATGACCAGCGCGATGACCAGGATCCTGATGAATGAATTTCTCATATTAATCCTTGTTTATTCATCTCTTCAATGATCCGCCTGGCAATGACGGTGGCCGCATGGCCCGGCCCCCCGTTTTCCAGGAAAACGCAGATCGCGTATTTTGGTTTATCATACGGGAAAAAACCGACGAACCAGGCATGGGTCAGGCCCCGGGTGACCTGGGCAGTGCCGGTTTTGCCGGCAACTGCCACCGGCAAAACGGACAAAACATTGCCTGTGCCCTTTTCATCGGAGACCACCTGCCGCAAGCCCTTACGCACGGCCTCAAAAGTGCCTTTCTTGAAATGTATCGCTGTAAGCTTTTTCTTTTTCCCTTCAAAATCCAGGCCTCCCACTGCCTTGATAATATATGGCGACGGTAAATATCCCTGGTTAGCGAATACCGCCATCATGGCGGTTAACTGCATAGGAGTGGTCAGGCAGTCCCCCTGGCCGATGCTCAAATTAGCGGTATCCCCGTCAAACCATTTCTGGAACTTATTTATCTTCCTCCACAAAGGAGATGGGATAAAACCGCTTGTTTCATACGGAAGGTCAAAGCCCGTTGGCCGGCCAAGGCCTAATTTTATGGCGTAATCATGGATATTCTGGCCGCCTAAGAGCAGGCCTGTTCTATAAAAAAATACGTCGCATGAATGGGCCAGCGCCTGAATAATATCCTGAACTCCGTGCGTATCCCAGCAGGAGAATTTTCTGGCACCTACCATCGTCCATCCCCGGCAGAGGAAATTTGTGGAAAGGTTTATCTTTTTTAATTCCAGCCCCGCGCTTGCCACAACTACCTTGAAAACAGAAGCCGGAGGATAACTTGACTGGATCGCCCGGT
>JAQUME010000065.1 GCA_028718245.1 Candidatus Omnitrophota bacterium | reverse complement strand
TTTCTTAAGGCAAGGAAAAAGTGGTGGCTGGCCCCGATCATCATCATGCTTTTATTATTGGGGGCGCTTATATTTTTTACCCAGTCTTCGGCTGTGGCCCCTTTTATTTATACTTTATTTTAAGATAGGAGAGTTTCATGAACTATGCGGTCATCTTAGCCGGCGGAGTGGGCTCCAGGTTCTGGCCTTTCAGCCGGGAGCTTGAGCCAAAGCAATTCATGAAGGTTATCGGAGAGGAGAGCCTCCTGCAGACGACTATCCAGCGTTTAAAAGGAGTGGTGCCTCCTGAGCGCATTTATATCGTTACGAATAATATTTATTTTCATGAAGTCAAGGCGCAGGTCGCCGGATCCGGCATACCCGATAAAAATATCATCCTTGAGCCGCAAGGCAAGAATACCGCGCCTGCCATCGGGCTTTGCGCCAGGTTGATCAGTCGTATTGATAAGGATGCTTTGCTTTTGGTCCTGCCTTCGGACCATTATGTTAAGAATCCCGGTAATTTTAAAAAGACATTAAAGAAGGCAATTGCCTGCGCTAAGAATGACCTATTGGTTACGATAGGCATAAAACCCGGGGCAGCTTCTACCGGATACGGTTATATCAAGGCCGGCGCACAGGTAAAGGCAGGGAAAGGGGCTGAATATTTCAGGGTAGAAAAATTCCTGGAAAAACCCGATCTTAAGAAGGCCAGGAAATACTTTAAAGACAGGCATTTCTACTGGAACAGCGGGATGTTTGTCTGGAAGGCCCGGGTATTTCTTGAAGAGGTAAAGAGATATTTACCTGATCTGTACACAAACCTTAAGCGGATCGATTCGGTAAAGGATATACCTAATGTTTGGCCGCGCATTAGGGCAATCTCGGTTGATTACGGGGTCATGGAGCATTCCCGCAGGATCGCGCTTATCCCGGCAACCTTTTACTGGACGGATCTGGGCAGCTGGGATGCCTTGGCGGAGATCTTCCCAAAAGATAAAAAGGGAAATATTACCAATAGCAATACCTTAAGCCTGGACAGCCGGGGGATATGCGTATTTGCCAGGGGCAACAGGTTGATCTCTGCCATCGGGATCAAAGATACGGTTATTGCCGATACCCCGGATGCCCTGCTGGTTTGCGACAGGAACAAGACCCAGGATGTGAGGCGGCTGGTTGAGAAGCTAAAGTCGCTTAACAGAAAGGAACACCAGGCGCACCTTACGGAGCGCCGGCCCTGGGGGTCCTTCACTGTTTTACAGCAGGGAATTGGTTTTAAGATCAAGCTTATTGAGCTTACCCCGAAAAAACGCTTAAGCTTACAAAGGCATAAAAACAGGGCTGAGCATTGGGTGGTGGTTTCCGGCACGGCAAAGATCACTAGTTCTGGCAAGGAATCATTTGTGCGCAGCAACGAAAGCGTCTATATACCCAAGGGTAAGAAGCACCGCCTGGAAAATCCCCTGCGCGTGCCTTTGAAGATCGTGGAGGTGCAGACAGGCATGTACCTGGAAGAGGATGACATTGAAAGATTTGAGGATGATTTTAAAAGGTAATGGCTAAAAAGATCCTGATCATTAATCCTTTCGGTATCGGGGATGTTTTGTTCACTACCCCGGTGATCAAAGCCCTTAAAAAGCATGACCCGGCTGTTTTTATCGGCTATTGGTCAAATACAAGGGTAAAGCCGATCCTGGCAACTAACCCGCAGATAAACAAGGTTTTTGCTTTATCGCGGGGAGACCTTAAGAAGATCTACGAGAAATCATTCCTTAAAGGCCTATGGAGCGCCTTAAGGTTAGCCTGGGAGATAAAAAAAGAGCATTTTGACATTTGTCTTGATTTTTCTCTTGATCACCGCTATAGTCTATTCGCAAAAATAATCGGGATAGCTAGGCGCGTCGGGTTCAATTATAAAGGCAGGGGAAGATTTCTTACCAGCCGCATTGATATAGACGGCTACCATGACAGGCACGCGGCAGAGTATTATTTGGAGCTGCTGAAGTTTTTAGATATCCGGGCAGAGGATAAGGAGCTATATCTGGCTGTCCCTCCGGAGAGCGAAATAAAAGCCAGGGATATTCTTGCCTCGGCAGGGATCGTAGAAAATGACCTGGTAGTCGGTATTGCCCCGGGGGCAGGAGGCAGCTGGGGCAAGGATGCAAGCTACAAGCATTGGCCGGCATTGAAATTCGCCCAGGTGGCCGACAGATTGATCTCTGAACTTAAGGCCAAGGTAGTGATCTTGGGGGATGAATCGGAGCGCCGGATCGCCGAGGTTATAGTGCATGCCATGCGTAATAAACCGGTAGATTTGACCGGCAAGACCTCCTTAGGGATATTACCTGCTTTGATCAAGAATTGTAACCTGCTGATCACCAATGACGGCGGTCCGATGCATATGGCGGTTGCTTTGGGGGTTAAGACGGTTTCCATCTTTGGCCCGGTAAGCGAGGCGGCCTATGGACCATTCCCCTCAAGCAGGAATCATGTGGTTTTAAAGTGGGATATGGCCTGCCGGCCATGCTACAAGAATTTCCGGCTGCCGGCCTGCGATAAAGACAGGGAGTGTTTAAAGTCGGTAAGCAGCGATGAGGTTTTCAGCGCAAGCAAAGCGCTTTTAAGTTAAAGGAAGGCTATGAAAATATCCGCACTGGATTTGAAGAGGCAGATCGCTCCTATCAGGGGCCAGATCGATTCGGCGATAAAAGAGGTAATTGACAATACCAGCTTTGTATTGGGCGCCGGTGTTGCCAGGTTTGAAGAGAATGCTGCCAAATACTGCAGGGCAAAATATGCCATTGGAGTTTCAAATGGAACCGATGCCATCAGTCTTTCTTTGCTTAGCCTGGGAATTAAGCCCGGGGATGGAGTAATTTGCCCCGCGTTTACCTATTACGCGACAGCAGGAGCAGTGGCAGGGATCGGAGCAGTTCCTGTTTTCGCGGATATAGATAAAGATACTTATAATATCTCTTTGCCGAGCGTCGAGAAAATATTATCCGGAAGCAAGAGAGCTAAGATCAAGGCGGTAATCCCGGTGCATCTTTACGGACAGTGCGCGGATATGGACGGGATCCTAAAGCTGGCCCGCAAATATAAATTAAAGGTGGTTGAAGACGCGGCCCAGGCATTCGGCGCCGAATATAAAGGCAGGAAGGCCGGGACCATAGGGGATTGCGGGGCAGTGAGTTTTTATCCGGGGAAGAACCTGGGGGCTTTCGGGGACGCCGGCCTTATCCTGACCAATAATAAGAACGTCGCTGAGAAATTAATGATCTTGCGCAACCAAGGGAATAAAAACAAATATTACCACCTGCTCTTAGGCCGCAATAACCGGCTGGATACGCTCCAGGCAGTAGTGCTTGATGTTAAGTTAAAATATCTGGATCGGTGGAATAGAAAGAGGCAGGAGGTAGCTGAATATTATAACCGTAATTTAGATGGGCTTGATATCAAGCCTCCGTTTGTGCCCGCCTATACTACGCACATTTATCACCAGTATGTCTTAAGGTCGGCTGCCTCAAATAATAGTGCTGTGGAGTATTTGCAGGCAAAAGGCATTGATTCCCGGATATTTTATCCGGTCCCGCTTCATTTACAGAAATGTTTTGAATATCTGGGGTATAGGAAAGGGGATTTCCCGGAGTCGGAAATGGCAGCCAGGCAGATCTTTACCTTGCCGATCTATCCTGAACTGACAGGTGAGGAAAAAGATTATATTATTCAGACGCTAAAGGAGAAAATTAATGGCTAAGTTATCGGTTGTGGTTTTAACGAAGAATGAGGAGGCCTGTATTGCTGACTGCCTTGCCTCGGTAAAATGGGCGCCTGAGATAATCGTGGTTGATGACGAGAGCACCGACAGGACGGTTGAGATAGCCAGGCAATATACGGATAAAATTTTCTTTCGGAAGATGGATATTGAGGGCAAACACAGGAATTGGGCCTATGCCCAGGCAAGTAACCCGTGGGTTTTAAGCCTGGATGCCGATGAAACAGTTACCCCTGAACTTAGAGTAGAGATTGAAAAAGCCATTAGCTCTGACGAATTTGTCGCCTACGATATCCCTTTACGGAATTATATCGGGAACTATTGGGTTAAATACGGAGGGTGGTATCCTGCCTCAAAGCTTCGGCTTTTCAAGAAAGATAAATTCAGGTATGAGGAGGCGGAGGTGCACCCCCGGGCTTTTAGCGACGGGCCCTGCGGACATCTGAAGGCTGATATCATACATAAGGGTTATCCGGACCTGGAGCATTTTTTGGCTAGCGTGAACCGGCAGTCAACCCTTGAGGCAGTGAAGTGGATAAATATTGACCGGAAAATGACGCTTGGCTGGGCTACCTGGAGAGCGGTAGACCGTTTTTTCAGAAGGTATTTACGCAAAAAGGCGTATAAGGACGGCATGTATGGGTTTATTATCGCTTTCTTTGATTCTTTGTATCAGATATTAAGCTACGCGAAATTCAGAGAAATGCAAAATAAGGGTAAGTAACGGATCCTGCCGATGAAATTTGTATTTTTAGATCGCGATGGCGTAATCAATAAATATCCCGGGGACAGGTATTATGTTACTTCCCTTAAGAAATTCAGGTTCCTGCCGAACGCAAAGAAAGCCATCGCCTTATTAAGCAGGAAGGGTTTTAAGATATTCGTGGCATCGAACCAGGCGGGAGTCGGTAGAGGCATATACGCCCAAAGGACTCTGGATGCGATAACCGCCAGGATGCTTAAAGAGATCGAATCCGCGGGAGGCAGGATCACCAAGGTTTATTACTGCACGCATCATAAAGATGCCGGCTGCTCCTGCCGCAAGCCAAAGCCAGGCCTGCTTAAGCAGGCAGCCAGGGAGTTTAAATTTAGTTTAAAAGGCGTCTATTTTATCGGCGATAGTATCCGTGACGTGCTCACCAGCCAGGCAACGGGCTCTAAATCCATCCTGGTATTGACCGGCAAGGATAAATTGGCAACCCGCAAGCACTGGGAAGCAGAGCCGGATCTTATATTTAAGGATCTCCTCACAGCAGCCAAATTTCTGACGAGTTAAAAAATGAAAGTATTGATCACCTATGCTTCAGCAGGCGCCGGCCACCGCAGGGCGGCTCAAGGCCTGTATGATTATTTAAAAACCAACCGTAAGGAGCTGGAGCTTGAACTGACGGATATCCTTGATTTCACCGGGCCGATCTTCCGCTTTTGCTATGAGTTTGGCTACCCATTCCTTATCCACTACGCTGTCTGGCTGTGGAGTTTCTTTTTTTGGCTTACACAATTCAGTCCAACCCGCTGGCTTAGCCGCAAGAGCGCTGTAATCGTAAATTATCTCAGCTGCCGTAAATATGTTGAGCATCTTAAAAAAAGAGATTTTGATTATATTGTATCCACGCATTTTCTCACTTCGGAGCTGGCTG
>JAQUME010000064.1 GCA_028718245.1 Candidatus Omnitrophota bacterium | reverse complement strand
GTTACCGAGGTTTTTGTCAGGCTCTATGAAAAAAAACTGATCTACCAGGGCCAGTATATAATCAACTGGTGCCCGCGCTGCCAGACCGCCTTAAGCGATGAAGAAGCAGCTCATGCCGAGCTTCAGGGCAGCCTCTATTACCTGAAATACCCTTTAAAAGATAACCCAAAAGAGTTTATTATCGTTGCCACAACCCGGCCGGAAACCATGCTCGGGGATACCGCGGTTGCGGTCAACCCTAAGGATAAACGTTATAAAAAATATATCGGAAAATCCCTGATGCTGCCTTTGGCCAACCGGCAGATCAAGGTTATAGCGGATACCATGGTGGATACGCAATTCGGAACAGGTGCAGTAAAGGTCACTCCGGCTCATGACCCCAATGATTATAAGCTTGGTATGAAACATAAGCTGGATTTCATTAATGTGATGCGTGCTGACGGCTCGATGAACGAATCGGCGGGAAAATTCGCCGGGCTTGACCGTTTCAAGGCAAGGGAGGGGATAATAGAAGAATTGAGATCTCTGGGTTTACTGGAGAAGATCGATCCGCACGCGATCTCCGCCGGGCACTGCTACCGCTGCCATACTATCGTCGAGCCGTACCTCTCAAAACAATGGTTCGTCAAAATGAAACCTTTGGCTAAACCGGCAATAGACGCGGTCAAGAAAGAAAAGATCAGGTTCCACCCGCAGCGCTGGGAGAAGGTTTACCTTAACTGGATGGAGAATATCCAGGACTGGTGCATTTCCCGCCAGATCTGGTGGGGCCACCGCATTCCGGTATATTATTGCAGGAATTGCATTTCACAAAAAGCGTCCCCTTTTAATAAGGCCAACGGGATTATTGTTTCGCGGAGCAAGCCCGATAAATGCCCTAAATGTGGTTCTCCTGACATTTATCAGGATGAAGACGTGCTGGACACCTGGTTTTCCAGCTGGCTGTGGCCCTTTGCTACTTTTTATTGGCCGCAAGCGAAGGGACTTTCTCCGAAGGGGACTGTCCCTAATGAAGACTTGAAATATTTCTACCCGACTTCAGCTTTAGTTACTGCCCCGGAGATCATTTTCTTCTGGGTGGCGCGGATGATCATGGCCGGCCTGGAATTCAAGAAACAGATCCCTTTTAAAGATGTATATATCCACGGCACTGTGCGCGATATAGAAGGCAAGAAAATGTCCAAGTCCTTAGGCAATGTGATCGATCCTCTTGAGATCATCGCCGAATACGGTGCGGATGCCCTGCGTTTCAGCATTATCTCCATTACCGCCCAGGGCCAGGATGTTTTTCTCTCTAAAGAAAGGTTTGAACAAGGCAGGAATTTTGCCAATAAAATATGGAATGCCTCACGTTTCATTTTGATGAACCTCAAACCCGAAGATGTGGCGGTGGACCTGTGCGTATTCTTTAAAAAGGAAAATCTGGATATAGCCGACCGCTGGATATTAAGCCGTTTTTACTCTAACTTGCAAAGCGTAGAAAAGGATCTGGATAACTTCAAATTCAACGAGGCGGCCAATGGCTTATATTCATTTTTCTGGCATGAGTTCTGCGACTGGTACCTGGAGCTGATCAAGCCGCAGATAAGCCGCAAAAACACCCAGGTGGTCATGTTCAAGGTCCTGGAGAAATATTTAAGATTGATTTCGCCTTTTATGCCCTTTATCGCCGAGGAGATATGGCAAAAGCTCCCCGGTTCGCATGATTCCATCATGCTGCAACGCTGGCCGCATCTGCAGAAAGAATTGATCGATAGCGCTTGTGAAAAACAGATGCAGATGGGTTTTGATATAATCAACACGGTCAGGAACATGCGCGCAGAACTGGAGGTCGGCCTTACCAGCCGGATCGAGATAAAAGTGGTCCTTCAGGACAGGTCCGATGAAAAAATTCTTCAGGAATTGGCGCCTTACATAAAAAACCTGGCTAAGATCGATAACCTGGCCGTAATATATGGGCATCTGCCGCAGAAAAACGAGTATGCCTGCGTGCTTAAGAATATGAATATTGTGATGCCCCTTGCCGGGATAGTTGATGTCGCCGGGCAGCTAAAGAAAAATCAGGCGAAGATCGATAAACTGCAAACCGAGGTCAAAAATAAGGAAAGCATGCTGGCTAATGATAATTTTACCAGGCGCGCGCCGAAAGAAATAGTGGAGACAGAGATAGCTAAATTAAATGACATGCGCGCGCAGCTTATAAAACTGGAGGAGATCAAAAATGGCCTACGATAAATATTTCCTGTCCGAGCGCAAACCCGCGGTCAACCCGGAAAAGCTGGAGTCCATCATAAGGCATGCCCTTATTGAAGATATCGGCCGCGGCGATATCACTACCCAGCTTACCATCCCCAAAGATAAAGAGATCAAAGCCAAGATCATCGCCAAGGAAGATTTCCTGCTTTGCGGGATCACCGTCGCTGAAAAAGTATTTAAGACCGTAGACCCGGGCATAAAGTTTGAAGCCAAGGTCAAAGAGGGTAAGCCGGTTGCGGCTAAAAAGACGCTTGCCGTTATAAGCGGAAAGGCCATCTCCATTCTTACGGCTGAGCGCGTGGCCCTTAACCTGCTAAGCCTGCTAAGCGGGATCGCCACAAAGACCCGCGAATTCGTAAAAGAGGTAGAGCCTTTTAAGACAAAGCTGACCGATACGCGTAAAACCATGCCCGGCTTAAGAGACCTGCAGAAATACGCCGTAAGGATAGGCGGCGGCCATAACCACAGAATCCGCCTGGATGAGATGATCCTCATCAAAGATAATCATATAAAAGCCACCGACGGTTATTCCAAGCTGCCCAGCGTGCCCCCGGGGTATAAGATCGAGATCGAGGTGCAGAACCTGGATGAATTTAACCACGCCCTGCATTTTAAGCCCGACGTGATCATGCTTGATAACATGCCGATCGGCCAGATCGCCGAAGCCGTAAAGGTCCGGAATTCTACCGAGTTTAAAAGCCACCACCCGCCAACGGCGCTTGAGGCAAGCGGCGGCATACACCTGGACAATATAAAGAAATACGCCGCCACAGGGGTGGATATAATTTCAGTAGGAGAGCTGACGGACTCGGTAAAATCCGTGGATGTCAGCCTGGATGTGGTTTAGTGGATAAATTCAAACTTGTCTCCCGTTTTAAGCCATGCGGCGACCAGCCCAGGGCAATCAAAGAACTTTCTAAAGACCTCCTCGATAAAAAACGCTATTCCACTCTCTTAGGTGTCACAGGAAGCGGCAAAACCTTTACCCTGGCCAATGCCATTGCCAAGGTTAACCTTCCCACCCTGGTGATCTCCCATAATAAAACCCTGGCTGCCCAGTTATATTCCGAATTCAAGGAATTCTTTCCGCATAACGCGGTGGAATACTTCGTAAGCTACTATGACTACTATCAGCCAGAGGCATACATACCCTCCACCGACACCTACATTGAAAAGGATTCTTCTATCAATGACCGCTTGGATCGGCTCAGGCTTTCCTCTACAACTTCGCTTATGTCGCGCAGGGATGTCCTGATCGTGGCATCGGTATCCTGTATTTATAACCTGGGTGATCCGGCGGATTACAAAAGTTCCCTGGTTTTCCTGGAGGTTGGCCAGGAGATCCCCCGAGACGAGCTGATCATGAAATTGATCCAGGTACAATATGAAAGAAATGATTATGAATTTGTCAGGGGTAAGATCAGGGTAAGAGGGGACAGCGTGGAGGTTTTTCCTTCTTATCAGGAGAAGGCCCTGCGCATAGGATTATCCGGCGACACTATTGAAAAGATACAGGAGATAAACCCGGTTTCCGGAGAGGTGTTATCTTCGCTTTCCAGGGCTGCCGTGTATCCGGCAAAACATTTTATCGTAGCCGGGGATAAGGTTGATACAGCTATCCGTTCTATAAAACAGGAGCTGGGAGAGCAGCTGGAATACTTAAGAAGCAGGAATAAACTTTTAGAGGCGCAGCGCCTTGAATCACGGACCAACTATGATATGGAGATGATTAAAGAGATCGGTTATTGCCACGGTATAGAAAATTATTCCCGGCATCTCTCCGGAAGGCCCAGCGGCTCAAGGCCCTTTTGCCTGATAGACTATTTTCCCGGAGATTTTCTGACCATAATTGATGAGTCGCACGTATCCATCCCGCAAATAAGGGGGATGTATGAGGGGGATAAAGCAAGTAAAAGCGTCTTAGTTGATTATGGTTTCCGACTGCCGTCATGCCTGGATAACCGGCCCCTTAAATTCAACGAGTTTGAAGTCCTGAATAAGCAGTTTATTTTTGTCTCGGCTACTCCCAACGAATATGAGCTTAAGCTTAGCAAGAATAAAATCGTGGAGCAGATCATCCGGCCCACCGGGTTAATTGACCCCGAAATAATCGTAAAGCCTAGCCAAAATCAGATCGAAGACCTGATTAAAGAAATAACTACCCGGGCCAAAAGGAACGAAAGGGTGCTGGTCACAACCCTCACCAAGAGGAGCTCTGAGGACCTGGCTAATTACCTGGTTGAAAAGGGATTAAAGGTAAAATACCTGCACTCCGAAATACAGACCATCCAGCGTTCTCAGATCCTGAAGGAGCTGCGCCAAAAGGAATTTGATTGTTTAGTCGGGATAAACCTGTTACGTGAAGGCCTGGATCTGCCCGAGGTGTCATTAGTGGCGATATTAGACGCGGATAAAGAGGGGTTCTTGCGCTCCGCCACCAGCCTTATCCAGGTAGGAGGAAGGGCAGCGCGTAATATCAACGGCACGGTTATCATGTACGCCGACACAGTCACCCTCTCCATGAAAAAGGCGATCAGTGAAAGCAAGCGCAGAAGAGAGGCCCAGCTTGAGTTTAACCAAAAGCATAAAATAACCCCCCGCTCCATCCAGAAGGCTATCGGAGAGGGAATTGAAGAGCTGGAGGAGGCTGAAACGTTTGTCCAGGAGCTTACCGGAGAGGGGCTTGAGCAATACCAGTTGCATAAATATATATCCGAGTTAGAATATGAAATGGAATTGGCCAGCCGTAACCTGCAATTTGAAAAGGCGGCTGTCATAAGGGATAAAATAAAGGAGTTAAAGAATGCTACTGGCAATTGATATCGGCAATACCAATATAAGCTTCGGGGTTTTTAAGGGGACTGTACTTAAAAAAACCTTTGATATACCCACTAAACAATATTCACGCAATAAACTGCTTAAGAAGATAACATCTCTGGGATCCGTAGATACCCTTATATCCAGTGTTGTCCCCGGAGTAACCAGGGTTATCGTAAAGGAGCTGGCTGGGAGAACCGGCAAAAGGCCCTATATAATAGGTAAGGAGATAAAGGTACCGATCAAGAACCTTTACCGCAGGGCAGATCAAGTGGGACAGGACCGGCTGGTCAATGCTTATGCCGCTGTAAAACTTTACGGTTCGCCTTTAATAGTCGTAGATTTCGGGACCGCGATCACTTTCGATGTCATTTCCAAAAGCGGGGCTTATGAAGGAGGGCTGATCCTTCCCGGGCTAGGATTGTCCATTGATGCGCTTAACCGCGGAA
>JAQUME010000063.1 GCA_028718245.1 Candidatus Omnitrophota bacterium | reverse complement strand
CCTACCATCGTCCATCCCCGGCAGAGGAAATTTGTGGAAAGGTTTATCTTTTTTAATTCCAGCCCCGCGCTTGCCACAACTACCTTGAAAACAGAAGCCGGAGGATAACTTGACTGGATCGCCCGGTTGATCAGCGGAGAATCCGGGTTATTGAATAAGTTGTTAATGGCCGGGGTGCGCCTGCTTACGAAAACAGAAGGATTATAATCGGGATAATTGGCCAATGCCAGGACCGCCCCGTTTTGCGGATCCATCAGGATCACACTGCCCTTTCTTCCGGACAAGGCGCTCTCGGCGATCTTCTGTATCCTGATATCAAGGGTAAGCTGGACATCCCTGCCGTTTACCGGCGGCTGAAAACCCAGGACGCGGGTAAATTTTCCGCGGTGGTTCACCTCTACGGACAGCCCTCCCTCCTCCTGGCGCAGATAATAATCATATTTCTCCTCTACCCCGCCGAAGCCCACGATATCCTTGGTCTTATATCCATAATCCTCCAGCTTAGTCAGGCGCCAGCGGTCGATCTCATTCACATACCCAAGAACATGGCAGGCGCTTGACCGGTGAGGGTAATAACGCAGGGGCTTTGGCTGGATAATGATACCCGGCTCTTCTACTTTATACTCTTCCAGGATGATCGCCTTCCTGGGCTCTATATTATTGGCTACGGTAGTGGGAAGGCTGGAGGAGATAAAATTCTTTTTGAAAGCATCCTTTAATTCTTTTGCCTCTACCCCTAATACTCGGCTGACCGCGGCTATTGCCCGGTCAAGCTGTACAGGCTCCTGGGGCATGATCATCACATCATACGAAATCTTGTTCCCGGCTATGATCTCACCGTTACGGTCCAGGATATTGCCCCTGGTGCCTGACTGGGATATCAGGCGGATGCAGTTGTTCTTGCTTAACCGCCGGAATTTTCCACCCTGAAATACATTCAGGTTCGCCAGGCCCATGAGCAGAACAACGAACATCAAGCCCAAGAAATAAAAGAATATCTTTTTTCTATCCATAGAGGCTATGCGGTTATCTTTTTGGTAAGCTTAAAGACCAAGGGCGATAATGCCGCCGTATAAAACGAAGGAATGATCAAATTACGCAAGAAGATGCCGGCCGGAATAAAATTGCCGAGATTCGCGCTTTGCACTCCGCTTATGATGTTGTTCAAGAAGGCTGCGATAAATACTATGGCAAGGCGCACTATGCTCTGTTCTGTGGATATCTGCCTGCCCAGCTTCCAGATCGCGTAACACCAGAGGCTGAATAAGGCCGTGTTTATCCCAAAATCTCCGGGTAGGAAAGTATCCTTGAGCAATCCGCATATAATGGCAAAGACCAAAGCGATCCTGAAGTCTAAATAAAAAACAGCCGCGGCAACAAAGATCAAAAGCAGGTCAGGCCGAGCGTGAAAGAAAACCAGGAATTCCGGCCAGCTCAATTGCAGCACGGCTAACACCATTACAACCGCCAAAAGCAGCCATTTCTTCATGGGATAATGACCAGAAGCTCTTCTATCGATGAACAATCTACAGCCGGTTTGATGATCGCGTAACGGTTAAGCCCGGAGAGATCGCTCCCAATGTTTACGGCCCTGCCCACTAACAGCCCTTTAGGATAAACCTGGCTTAATCCTGATGTGACTATCACATCGCCGATAACGATATCGGCATCTTTAGGAAGATAGCGCATGATCAGGCTGGAACCGAGAGTGCCGTTAACCAATCCCTCCTGCCGCGAACGCTGCACAATAGTAGAAACGCCAAGGCTCGGGTCATTTATCAGCAGTATCTTACTGGTGCTATCGCCAGCTTCAGCCACCCTGCCTACCAGTCCCCGTGGGCTGATCGCGACCATCCCGCGCTTTATGCCGTTATTTTTTCCCTTATCGATAGTGGCGCTGGATGACCAGCTGTCCGGAGAGCGGCCGATGATCCTGGCGGGAACCAGGCGTAACCCGGATTTTTGCTTGAAAGCAAGCAGGCCTTTAAGACGTGCGTTATCCAGATAAATCTCCCTTGAATCAAATAAACGCGAGCGCAGGGAATCCACAGCGCTTTGCAATGTTTCTTTCTCAACCATATTGCGGTGATAAAATATGAGGCCTCCGATCTCGCGTTTCAGCAAGCTAACCAGGGAAAGCTGCGGCTTAAAAGTTTTTTGAACGGGATTCTTAAGATGGATCAGGGAATAGGATAAAAAAAGTACCAGTGAGGCGACAACTGCGAGTTTGATTAATGTTTTGCGGGGTAACTTAAGCACATTGAGGAACCAAGCAAGGATTAACTACGCGTTTCCGTTTTAACCGATACGGTAACTTTCTTAAGATACTGGATCTCGCTAAGCACGCGCCCTGTGCCATTGGCAACGGCGGTGATCGGATCTTCGCTTATATGCACCGGCAGGCCGGTCTCTTCGGAGATCAATTTATCCAGACCCCTTAAAAGGGATCCACCCCCCGCCATGACAATACCATGATCAATAAGATCAGCGGCTAATTCCGGAGGTGTCCTCTCTAAAGACATTTTCGTAACTTCAAGTATGGCGCGCAAGGGTTCCTGTAAAGATTCGCGGATCTCCTCACTGGTTATAGTCACGGTCTTGGGGAGGCCGGCGACCAGGTCCCTGCCTTTAACCTCTATACTCATCTCTTCTTCCAATGGATAGGCTGAGCCGATCTTTATCTTAATATCTTCGGCTGTGCGTTCTCCGACCATAAGATTATAGGTCTTTTTAAGATATTCAATGATCGCTTCATTCATCTCATCCCCGCCGATACGGATGGATTTCGAGAAAACTACGCCTGCTAAGGAGATCACGGCGATCTCGGTAGTCCCGCCGCCTATATCAATGATCATGTTGCCGATAGGCTCCTGAATGGGCAAACCTACCCCGATAGCCGCGGCAATCGGCTCTTCTATTAAGAATACCTCTCTTGCGCCGGCGCGCTCCGCGGAATCTTTTACTGCCCGCTTCTCAACTTCCGTGATGCCGGAAGGTATAGCGATTACGATCCTGGGCCTGACCAATACCCTGCGGTGATGGACCTTCTTGATAAAATAACGCAGCATGGCTTCGGTGATCTCAAAATCAGCGATAACCCCGTCCTTCATTGGACGGATAGCGATAATATTCCCCGGGGTACGGCCGAGCATGCGCTTGGCCTCTTCACCTACGGCTAATACGTGCGAGGTCCCGCGTTCAATAGCCACAACCGAAGGCTCGCAGAGAACAACCCCCTCCCCCTTGACAAAAACCAGGGTCGTAGCTGTTCCCAGGTCAATCCCCATATCATTGGAAAAAAGCCCTAAAATAAAGTTGATCGCTTTGGTAAGCTGCTGCCCGAATTTTCCCATATTATCTCCGATTAAGTCAATAGTGGAATTCTAACAGAGTTTAAAGTCTATGTCAAATAAAAAGTTAACGAGCGCGTAACTTACGAAGAACGAAGTTCGAGGTAAGTTACCTGCGCGAGTTAATCCCGCGTTTTTTGCGGGATCTTACGAAGCCTAACTTACTTTAACAGAGTATTTAATGTGGCGATAAACCCGGGAAAGGATTTGTTGATGCAGCTCACATCATCAATTTCCGATCTGCCTTCTGCAGCCAAAGCCGCTACTACCATGCTCATGGCAGTGCGATGATCCCCGAAACTCTTTAGTTTTGCTCCCCTAAGCCTGCCTATGCCGTTTATAACGATGCTCTCCCTTGCCCCGGATTTGAGCACCCGGATATCCGCTCCCATGCGCTTTAAATTCCAGGACATGGAATTAATACGATCGGTTTCTTTAACCCTTAATTCTCCGGCACCTTTGATCACGGTACGGCCCCTGGTAAAACAGGCAGCGACCATAAGAACAGGCAGTTCATCAACTAAAGTTGGTATTTCGTTAGGGCTGACTACCGCAGCTTTAAGCCTGCTTCCGGTTACCGCAAGATCGGCCGCCGGCTCAAAGCCGCCCGGCCCATTTTTAGGATATACGGCCTTGATCTTAGCCCCCATCCTTTTCAGGACGTTGACTATTCCGCTTCTTCCGGGATTAAGGCCGACGCTGCGGATGATAACATTAGAGCCGGGAATGATCGATGCCAAAACCAGGAAGAATGCAGCCGAAGAAATATCCCCGGGGATATAAATTTCTCCGGGGCTGATCAAATCCCTGCCGGGGTTTAAAATAATACTATTGCCGCTTACAGTTATTCCTGCGCCAAAGGCCTTGAGCATGCGCTCGGTATGATCACGGGTCCTAACCGGTTCGATGACCCGGGTTTTACCTTTGGCATATAGACCTGCCAGAAGGAGAGCACCTTTAACCTGGGCCGAGGCAACCGGCAGCCGGTAAGAAATACCTTTAAGTTTATTCCCGGAAATTACAATAGGCGGGTATTCATCCCCGTCCTTCTTTTTCGCGGTGATACATGCGCCCATCATACGCAAGGGTATATTCACCCTGGCCATCGGCCTGGCTGAAAGATATTTGCCGGCCGTAAGCGTAGCCGTAAAATCCTGGCCGGCTAATGCCCCCAGGAGCAGGCGAATGGTCGTTCCGGAATCAGCCACGAACAAAGGTTTTTTGGGCTCAAGTAATCCACAGAGGGACCTGCCTTGGACTAAAACCTGTTTATTGCCGCACGATACTTTTACACCTAAAGCAGACAAAGCAGCTGCGGTGGCAAGGAGATCGCCGGAAACGGGAAAATTCTTTATAATTGTTTTGCCCCGACTTAACGCGCTTATGATCAGCGCTCGGTGGGCTATGGATTTGTCGCCGGGAAGTGTAATCCTGCCGCGGGGAACAAGATGCTCTTTTATGACAAAAGGCATGAAACCAACACTCTTTATAGCGGGTTTCATTTTGCCTTTTGCGCTACGATATCATTTTCTTTTATTATATTTTTCATGTCCTCGGAAAATCCGGCAGCAGACATCGACTCATGGACCTTCTCAACTTTTAATTCGCCGATAACCTTGCCCCCGCGAAGCACCGAGAATACATCATCTATTTTGACTCCGTCCTTAGAGCCCAAATTTATTACCGCGAAATTATAATCCTTATTCACCACCATAACCTTGCCCTCAAGCACTTTTGCTTTGAGGCTAGCTGCTTTTTTATCGGCCTTTGCATCTATAGCCGCCTCAGCTTGCGCCCCCTCTTGAGGAGTTTCGCCATTGACAACTACCTTACCCAGCTCCACCCCGTCTGCACCGCCTTCAAGCTCTTTAAGCTTGGCTTCCAGTTCATCCTTCTGCTTTTGTATAACCCTGATCTGCTCCTTCATTTTCAGGCCTTCGCTGCCGGTCTGATTAAGCCTCTCCTCTAAATCCTGGCGCGAAGCTTTCTGCTGCTGGAGGTCTGCCTTAAGCTGCTCTAATTTA
Organism: Candidatus Omnitrophota bacterium; assembly: GCA_028718245.1. Classification (GTDB taxonomy): domain Bacteria; phylum Omnitrophota; class Gorgyraeia; order Gygaellales; family Profunditerraquicolaceae; genus UBA6249. Next base: position 220 of record JAQUME010000063.1, on the reverse strand, counting down.
TTTGAAGCATCCAGGCGCGATGATTTCTCCTGAGCTAACTCCTTGCTCAAAGTATCTATCTGGCCTTTGACCTCCTGCAATTCAAGCTGCAGGCGGGTGGCCATTTTTTTGGAATCCTCAAGCTTGAGTTCGGTTGCGCGTTGACGGACCGTCAATTCGTCAACCTCCCCCTGCAAGCGGACGGCTTTAGCGTGTTCATTTTGATAGGAATAGAATGCTC
>JAQUME010000062.1 GCA_028718245.1 Candidatus Omnitrophota bacterium | reverse complement strand
AGCTTGATATCCAGGAGCACGACGTCAAATTTTTCTTTTTTTAAAAGCTCAATGGCCGCTTCACCGGTGGCGCAGGCCTTTGAAAGGTAGCCTTCCCTGTTCAACAGATCATCAAGCAGGCTCCTTACTTCATCCTCATCGTCCACAACCAGAACTTTATAAGACACCGGGCACCTCCTTTTGGATAAAAGGCAATTTAATGGTAAAAGTCGATCCTTTTCCAACCTGGCTCTCCACTTCAATCGAGCCGTTGTGGCTTTTAATAATGTTATGGCTGATGGATAACCCCAATCCCGTGCCGGAGTCCTTCGTGGAGAAGAAGGGCATAAATATGTTTTTCAAGTGCTGCGCCGGGATACCCGCTCCCGTGTCAGTGATACATACCTGCGCGTAAAGATCCTGGAAATTTCCCGTGGTGATAGTGACTGTTCCGCCTTCGGGCATGGATTGATAAGCATTTATGAGGAGGTTCAGAAGAACCTCCTGCAGTTGATGAGAATCGCCTTTTATACGGGGCATGTTTTTTTCAAACTCCTTCTTGATCTCAATTTCAGCCGTAGGAACGGCATTGCAGCAGATAAGCGGCAAAACCAACTCAATAACTTCGTTTACATCAAGCTTCTCAAAAACCGGGGTTGTCTTACGCGAAAATTTCAGGATACCGTCAACCAGCCTGCGGATACGCTGGGCTTGAGCATCGATCAGATTAAGGCCTTTCTTTAGCTTTTGGCCGTCCTTCTCCCCTTTCAGCAATTCCGCCCTTCCGGATATCACCAGAAGCGGGTTATTTATCTCGTGGGCTATACCGGCAGAAAGCTGACCCAGCGCTGCCAGTTTTTCCGCCTGAAATGCCTGGTACTCCATCTTTTTTCTCTCGGTTATATCCTTAGCAATAAAAATGTAGCCGGAGGCCTTGCCGCCTGAATCCAGGAACCGGTTAGCAGTCAGGATCACCGGGATGGCCTGCCCGGACTTAGTAACAAGTTCGGCTTCGGTTTCATATTTACCGGACTTGCGGACATTTTTCAGGATATGTTCTAAACCGCCGCCGGATGATCCGGGATAGTGCAGGACCCCGGCATGCTTAAAAATGATCTCCTGCTTGCTCCAGCCCAGCATCGCCTCTGAACCCATGCCGAAATAAGTGATAAAACCCTCCGGATTGGTCAGGTATAAGGCGTATTCTTTTATGCCGGACAATATTTCTTTAAAAGTCTTATCAATATTTTTTGAGGGGCAGGTCTTTTCTCTTGCTTCGGTAATATCCTGGCCGACCAATATGTTCCCCTCGGCCTGATCTCCTTCATTCTGAACAGGCGCCAGGTTCCAGGAGATAAGTCTTTCATTGCCATCCTTGTCCAGGATGACCCCCTCAAAATCCTTTTCTCTCTTGAGCCCCATGGACTCATCCATTACCGCCTTAAGCATATCTTTCTTGATCGCGCTGGTTTTATCGCGGAATAAAATCTCAAGCCAGTTTTTGCCTGCAATATTTTCGTCATCTAGCCCGGTTATTTCCCGCGCCTTTTTATTGCAAAGCAGGATACTTCCCTTGCGATCCAGATAAAACACGATCACACCGGCGTTATCCAGTAATTTGTGGAGCATTTCTGTGTTTTCCTTAATGGCAGTGCTCATACTTTTAGTTAAGCGGGAGAGGGGAATCGAACCCCCATATATAGCTTGGAAGGCTATTGTTCTACCACTGAACTACTCCCGCGCTACCTAGCGCGCACCCGCGCAATTTGCGCTACCTAGCGCACGCCGACGCAATACCTATAGGCGTCGGGCGCCAATTAGCCCCGGGTGCTGCGATGTAAAATGGTGGGCAGGAGAGGATTCGAACCTCTGAAGCACAGGTGCAACAGATTTCAAGTGCCCCCGGGTTACCTCGAGGCTTGGACTATCTCATCACCTTGGCTTTCGCTTTAGGTGGTAGGCGCTTAGTCTCTGCACCTTCCCGCCATGATGCATTACGGCGGGCTTGGCTCAGGATTACCCCAAGTTTATCTTGGGGCTTCCCTGAATTCACCTACTTTTCCATCCTGCCTTTCGGCAAGACGCTGCGTTTACACAGTCTGTCCCCTTTGGCCACTTGGGTACCTGCCCATATATTACTCGTTCCAAAGCTGGCGACCCGAATTGAACGGGCGACCTCCTCATTACAAGTGAGGAGCTCTACCAACTGAGCTACGCCAGCAGAATTATTATTCGAGTAAATCAAACCTGGATTCATAATTTGAAGCCATAACTATAAATTTCTTTTGTTTATTCTTAGTCGGCTCTAACCTCAATTTACATATACTTTTATTTTTAATACCATTTAACGGAACAAAATATACCTTGTTTAGTTTAGATGAATATACAGCAATGATATCTATGTCCTTGGGTGAATAATGTATAACATTGTAATTATTGCAGCTTCTTACCCTTACTTCAACTGTTCCATTTTTAGGAGTAGAATACTTAACTTGAATACGTTTAAAAACTCCGTTCTTTTCCGTAACAAGATCATATCTATTATCTTCACCCCAGGGGATTAAAACATTAAAACCATTTTGTTTAAGCAAATAGGTAACGAAAGCTTCGGCGATATCACCCTTCTGTTTTGTTATAGCCATATCAACTACACCTCTTTATCGCCTCCGGAATTCTATCAATAATATCCGACGCGATCATGCCCATCTGCGTTTTATCTTTAGCCGCTATATCACCGGCCAGGCCGTGGAGATAGACAGCGTATTTAGCTGCGCTAAACGCCTCCAATCCCTGCGTCAGAAAAGCCCCGATCATCCCGCTAAGCACATCTCCGCTGCCGGCTGTGGCCATCCCCGGGTTGCCGGTCTTGTTCACATACAGCTCTCCCCCGCTGCCGGCTACAAGTGTCTCGTGCCCCTTAAGGACAATTGTATTATTATAATATTTAGCGTACTTTTTCGCAATCAATTTCCTGTCTTTTTGCACCCTGGTTATATCCAATCCAAAAAGCCGGCTAAGCTCTTTTTGATGGGGAGTAAGTATGGTTACTCCCTTATGTTTCATTAATATTCCCAAGTTGCTGCTAAGGGCATTGAGGCCGTCAGCGTCAATAACTGCCGGGACCGGGCACTTATTTATAACTCTTCTTATCAACGCATAAGTTGACTTATTATTCCCCAGGCCCGGGCCGATGACCAGCACATCCGCCTGCCTGAGCATCTGGAATATCCTGGTAAAGGCATTAAGGCCTAACGTCCCCTCTTTTGTTTCTGGAAGAGGCAAGGTCATAACCTCTTTGGGCTTGATCTTGATTGCCGCCAGATTTATGCTTTTCGGCAGGCCTAACGTCACTAATCCGGCGCCGGAGCGTAAAGCTGCCTCCGCGCAAAGCAATCCTGCCCCCGAGAACCTGGCAGAACCCGCCAGGATAAACAGGTGGCCGTAGTCGCCTTTATGAGTTTGGGCTTTTCTTTGTAATAACCGCGCTGGCAACCGCATAGGTTTTAACATGTGAAATTGAAATACACACATCCATATTTTTTCCTTTGCCGTTACGAAAGACACAGATGGGTTTTCCCTGCCGGTCATTGCTTATCTGAATATCCTGCCAGGAGATCCCGCTGTCCCCGGCTGCTTTAAAGACCGCCTCTTTGGCGGCAAACCTGCCGGCTAAATGCTGATAAAGGGAAGTTCTGTTTTCGGCGTTCTTTAATTCCTCTTCAGTGAAGACACGGCGCAAAAAATCATCCCCCCATCTTTCAACTGCCTGGCGGATCCTCCGGACTTCGGTAATATCTACTCCCGTACTGATAAACATTATCTGGCCAACTCCCGCATCTCCTCAACTGCCTTGAATAAACCTACATAAACGGCTTTGCAGATAATGGAATATCCGATATTCAACTCTGCTATGCCGGGAATTCCGGCAATGCGCCTGACATTGGCGTAATCCAGGCCGTGGCCGGCATTGACCGATAAACCGATGCTCCCAGCATAATCGGCCGCCTGTTTAATTTCATTAAAGAATTTTTCCTTTTGTTTATTGCCTTTTGCCTCGCTGTAACGGCCGGTGTGCAACTCAATGATGCCGGCGCCTGTTTTTTTAGAGGCATCGATCTGCTTTTTATCAGGATCGATGAATAAGCTTACCGGAATACCCGCCTTTTCGAGTTTTCTTATAGCCGCGGATATTTTCCTGAAGTTAGATATAACATCCAGCCCTCCTTCGGTGGTCAGTTCCTTTCTATGCTCCGGAACAAGGGTGGCCTGGTGAGGTTTTATTTTACAAGCGATCTTTATGATGGAAGGCGCTATTGACATCTCAAGATTAAGCCTGGTTTTGATCTTTTGGCGCAAAAGAAGAACGTCCTTATCCTGAATGTGCCTGCGGTCTTCCCGCAAGTGGGCTACAATGCTGTTTGCCCCGGCTTTTTCGCATAAGTATGCCGCGTACACGGGATCAGGCACAATCCCCCTCCGGGCCTGGCGCAAGGTTGCCACGTGGTCTATGTTTACACCCAGATCAGGCATGACTTAACGGTTGGACTCCCCTCTGACATAAAACCAGAGAATTATTGCCAGGATCAAAGAAATAAGCTTTAACCAGGGGTGGTAGGTGAATAAAAGTTTTACGCGGTAAAGAATATTTATCCTGTGCCTAATCTTCATTTTTCGCCTTGATCAGCTCTTTTATCTTGGACCCCAATTCTTCGCTGCCCAGGTCCTTATAAAATTTCTTACGGTAGATCATGGATATATCGCGCCTCTCCTCGGAAACAATGATCAGAATAGCGTCGGTCTCTTCACTTAAGCCCAAAGCTGCCCGGTGCCGGGTCCCGAAGACCCGGCTTAATTCCTGGATATCGGTCAAAGGGAAAATGCATGCCGCAGCAGCTATCCTGCCGCGTTGGATCACCAGGCCTCCGTCGTGGAGCGGGTTGTTAGGGGTAAAGATCGCTTCGATCAGGTCTGCCGACACCCGGGAATCTATGATCTCCCCGCTTTGGATATATGCCGCCAATGAGTCATTTTTTTCAATGGCGATCAGGCCTCCCAGCTTATTCCCGGCCATGTTTTCACAGGCCCGGGTGATCTGCCCGACAATAATATCCAGTTCTTTTTCCCCGGGATTATTTCTAAATAGCTGCCGCTTGCCTAACCGGGCCAGGCCCTGCCTTATCTCCGGATGGAAGATGACCAGAATGGCGATGACCGATATCCCGAAGAGCTTCTTGAGCAGCCAATCCAAAACTTTTAGATCAAGTTTCTGGAAAATGAAAAAAGCCAGCAGCAAAATGATTATTCCGCGTAACACCTGCAAGGCCCTGGTACCTTCAAAAAAGCGCATCAGCTGGTAAATAACGAACCAGAGGACAATGACCTCGGTAAAAGGTTTCCAGTATTGGATCAAATTAAACATAGTTTTCTTTCTTTACTGCCGCCACTATTTTTAGAGCCCGGTTGATCTCTTCTACGTCATGCACCCGCAATATATGAGCCCCTCTCTCTGCCGCCATTACGCCTGCGGCAACCGTACCCAGGGCCAGGTCAGCGGGATTTGCCCCCACAATCTTAGCGATGAATGATTTCCGTGAAGCCCCCAAGAGTATGGGCTTTCCCAGGATCTTAAAATCCGACAGCTTATTGATTATCTCAAGATTATGCTCCGGTTTCTTGCCGAAGCCGATACCCGGATCAATGACAATTTTAGCCGGATCTATGCCGCTTTCCTGGGCTGATTC
>JAQUME010000061.1 GCA_028718245.1 Candidatus Omnitrophota bacterium | reverse complement strand
CAGGCTAAAGGAAAGGTTTGCATTTTTATCTTCTAATGCATATAAAATCCTGAGCCGGGGGATTTTTATCATTATAATAATTTATATGTGCGCCAAAAGCGTGGAATTGACTAAAAATTATAAAAATAGCCGTTCGCTTTGGCTTAATTTAATCCGGGATAATCCAAGGGCCTGGGTAGCTTATTCTAATTTAGGGGCAATCTATGCAAATACCGGCAGAACCGAAGAAGCCCTGGATTCATATAAAAAAGCCGTGGCATTTAATCCTAATTTTGAAAGTGCTATAGGGCTATATAATGCCCTGGGTAATTTAACCCTTAAGATGGGAAAAAACAAAGAAGCCCGGGATTCATATAATAAAGCCATAGAAATAAATCCTGACAGTAAGTTTAATGCGCTATCTTATTATAATCTCGCTAATGCATATTATTCTATTGGCAGTAAGGCAGAGGCTATAAAAGCGTATGAAAAAGCAATTCAGGTCAGCCCGAAGTATCTGGATGCCATTAATAACCTGGCTTCCACACACGCGGATATGGGCTGGACCGAAAAAGCTATAGAAATATGGAATAAAGCGGTACAAATTAATCCGGCCTTTGCGATAGCGCATTTTAATTTAGCGGTATTTTATTTTCAAAGAAAACAATATAATTTAGCGGTTAAGCATTGCGATAAAGTGACTGAATTAGGGAGCGAAGTTGATCCTGAGTTTCTACGGCTGCTTAAACCTTACCGTAAATAGACCGGAATTAGAGCACGCTTTCGGAAAACCTAAAAACTTGAGATAAATATTGACAACCCTGCAATTTGGAATAAAATAATTAATTAGGAAAGACTGGAGGTGCAATGATGAATCGAGGTTTTACGCTTATCGAGTTGATCGTGGTTATCATAATCGTCGGGATCCTGGCTTCCGTAGGCATGACCCAGTACACTAAGGTCGTTGAAAAGGGGCGCGCGGCAGAAGCAAGGCTCGTATTAGGTTCGTTGAGGAGCGCTGAAATTGCCAATTTCTTTGAGAATGGCGCTTATGCAGCAGTGGCTAACTTAGGTGTATCGGCTCCTACGGCATGCGCGACCACGCATTATTTTTCTTATGTCTGCGATACGGGCACCGGCACCTGCACAGCCAACAGATGCGCTTCAGGCGGTAAAACACCGAATACCGCGACTTATAATAAAACTTTGAGTGTAGCTGGGGTCTGGGGCGGGAGCACGGGTTATTAATTGCTTAACTTAAATGACAGGGTGGAGAACTCCTCCTGGTGATCATATAAGTTGAATGATACTCCGGAGAAATCTTTCTGATCATCCTGCAGATCAAATGAAAGTTTTGAGAAATCCTCCTGATTGTTCTCTAACCCGAGTGAAGTCCTGGAAAAATCCTCCTGGCCTCTAATTAAATTAAACGATCGGCTGGAAAAATCTTCTCTCCCTTGCTTCAGTTTAAGTGAAGTCCTGGAAAAATCCTTCCGCCCTCTTTTCAAGCCAAGTGAAGTCCTGGAAAAATCCTCCTGCCCTTTCCGTAGATGTAATGAGAATCTGGAAAGATCTTCCTCAGCAAATACAAAAGTGGTCAAAAGACATGAAAAGAAAAGGATAAGTCCCGCGGCCGCGTATAGTTTTTTATTCATATAATAATTATACCTTAAAATTTACCTAAAATCATCCAAAAACAGTTTTTTCTTGAATATGCCCGCCTGTTATGCTAACTTAATCCTCTATGGGAAAACTCTGGAGTTTTACGGATAATTCGGGAAGTTTTTATTCGGCCGGGGCGGGTAAGATAAAAAGCCTCTATTTTCCCCTCGGTAATGAAAATATCATGTCGGCAGTCACTCCCGACCTGCACGGAGATGTCAAATCCGGGCAAAGTTCATTCCTCTTGGCCCCTGTTTCGCGCATTGACCTGCAGAGTTCGCGAGCTTCCCGTAACTTCTGGATCCGCCTCAGCCCCGATAAAATCTGGTCAGCTGCCGGAGTTTCAAAAGACCTTAAACAGATAAACCAGGATGAATTTTTCCTGGAGGCCGGCATGCTCTGGCAAAGGATCACCCGCCGGAATAAGAATATCGGCTTGCAAGCCCGGATCCTTTCATTTGTGCCGGCAGCAGGGGAGCCGGTTGAAATAATGCAGGTTGAGCTTACCAATATTTCGCCTAAACCAATAAATTTTACTCCTACCGCGGCCATCCCCATGTATGCCCGTTCAGCGGATAATCTCCGTGACCACCGCCAGGTGACCAGCTTGCTGCAGCGTATAAAACTGCACAAGTTCGGCGTAGTCTCCTGCCCGACACTGGCTTTTGACGAAGCCGGGCACCGGAAGAATAAGGATAATTATTTTGTCCTGGGCTGGGATGAAAATGGCGCTTGGCCGCAGAGGTTCTATCCTACGCAGGATATGTTCTGCGGAGATGCCGGGGACCTGGAGGCGCCTGAGGCAGTATTCGGGAATGTTGCCGCCGGATCAAATGATATCCAGGGCAAGGAGGCCATGGGGGCTTTTAGTTTCAAGGCAGCTTCTTTAAAGCCAGGAAGATCAAAGACCTATACGGTGGTTATGGGAATAACCCGGAATCCCCAGGAAATAACGAAGATGATCACCAAATTTAACCGGCCGGATAAAATAACCGCTGCCTTGCGGAAAACCGAAGAATTCTGGGAAAAGATAAGCCGGGGGACAAATATTACAACGCACGACAATGATTTTGACAACTGGCTGCGCTGGGTGAATATCCAGCCGGTATTAAGAAAAATATTCGGCTGCTCCTTTCTGCCGGATTTTGATTACGGTAAAGGCGGCCGGGGCTGGCGCGACCTCTGGCAGGATTGCCTGGGGTTGATCTTAAGCGACCCGCAGAAGGTGCGGGTGCTGCTTATCAATAATTTCAGCGGGGTAAAGATCGACGGCTCTAACGCCACTATCATCGGCAAGGACACAGGTGAGTTTATCGCCGACCGGAATAATATCAGCCGGGTGTGGATGGACCACGGCATCTGGCCGTTATTGACTTTGGATCTCTATATCAATGAAACCGGAGATTTTAATATCCTATTTGAAATGGCCGGCTATTTCCGTAATCACGAGATAAAGCGCGCCGGGCAGATTGATAATAACTGGACGGCATCCTGCGGGAATAAATTGAAAACTACCTTCGGCAAGGCCTATTCGGGGACGATCCTGGAGCATCTCCTGGTTGAGAACCTGGTGCAATTCCTTAATGTGGGTAGTCATAATCATATCCGCCTGGAAGGGGCTGACTGGAATGACGGCCTGGATATGGCCAAGGAAAACGGAGAGAGCGTGGCATTCAGCGCGGTATATGCTCAGAATCTGGAAACACTTTCCGGGCTGCTGCTTAAGTCCGGCAGGAGGAGGATAGAGGCAGCTGAAGAAATAGGTGTGCTGCTTGCTAGGATAAATTATAGGAGTGTTTCCGCAAAACGCAAGCTTTTGGAAAAGTATTTCTCCAGGGTATCCACCCCTTTATCCGGAAGAAGAGTTTCTCTGGATGTCGCGAAATTGGCCAAAGCCCTTAAGGATAGATCCGATTGGATCAAGCGGCATATCCGTAATACCGAGTGGCTTAAAGAAGGTTTTTTTAACGGTTATTATGATAACCGTAAGAAACGCCTGGAGGGTAAGAGCGGTGGCAGGGTGCGCATGACCCTTACCGCGCAGGTCTTTCCCATAATGTCGGGCTTTGCTTATGATTGGCAGGTGCGTAAAGTCCTGCAAAGCGTAAACAAGTATTTAGCCGACCGAAATACCGGCGGCATTCATCTTAATACGGATTTTAAAAGCGAGATGCGCGATCTGGGCAGGGCATTTTCTTTTTCCTACGGGGACAAGGAGAACGGCGCGGTCTTCAGCCACATGGTAGTGATGTTCGCTTACGCCTTATATAAACAGGGCTATGCCGCAGATGGATGGAAGGCTTTAAGCTCCCTTTATAAAATGGCCTCCGACACCGGGAGCAGTAAAATCTACCCTTGCCTGCCGGAGTATTTTGACCTCCGGGGGCGGGGGATGTATTCTTACCTGACCGGATCAGCCAGCTGGTTTATGCTTACCATGCTCACCCAGGTTTTTGGGGTCAGGGGACAGGATGGAGACCTGGTTATCGAGCCAAAATTAAGCGCGGATCATTTTAGCAAGGATACAAGCATCAGTATTGAACGCGTCTTTGCCGGCAGGAGGATAAAAATAATTTTTCTAAATCCTGCCAAGCTTGATTTTGGCAAATACCGGATCGCTAAGGTAGCGCTTAATTCGGAAAACCTGCCTATCGATAAGTCCCGCTATTTGATCATCACCCGCGAGGTCATTCTCGCCCTGCCCGCCAATAAGCTGAGCCTGCTTGAGATCCACCTGGATTAATTCTGCAATATTCCCTGTTCCACCTAGCCTGCTGCTTTTGTAGCTCAGGTCGATTTCTTAACGCAAAAGGTCTTTCGCGGCTCGGCGGCTGCAGAACTCGTGGTTTTTGCTCTGGCAAATACCACTCAGACAGCTTCGCCGTCCCCGTTTTGTCGCTTCGCTCCACGGGGATACCCTTGCCGCTCAAGCTGCTTTTGCTAAAATCGACATTCGCTCCAAAACCAGCAGCCTAAGTGTAACCTATCACTCCGGTTCGGATTGTTACCTATCATACCAGTTCATACCGTTCATACTCTTTGTGCAAAAAACTTGACATTTCCTGGCGGGGGGGTAAACTATACACATGGAAATAAAGTCTTTATCTCCCCTGTCAAAATTCTCCCCAAGGTCTTTTACGTTAATTGAGCTCATCATCGTCATAATCATCGTAGGGATACTTGCGGCGCTAGGTATTAGTCAATACTCTAGTATAGTGGAAAGAGGACGCGGCGCTGAAGCAAAGATGATCTTAGGACAGATCCGTAAGCTTGCATTTGCTTATCGGTTAGAAAATGGGACGATAACTGGTATGGCATATCCCGATGTTAACATAGGTTCTTCCTCCGATCAAATCCCGTATCCATGTAGGTCAACCCATTATTTTGCCTATGATTTCTGGGGTCATCCGGCTTCGGCCACCGACCCAATTTTGCATGCCTGTGCGTCTCGATGTGGCGTGAATGGTTGGGGACAAGGAAAGCCTCCTCAGGGGACAGTTTCTCCTCTTCAAGGACTTTGTCTTCAAACTGATTTCAGCACTGGGGTAGATACTTGGGAATCTTACGGCGTTCGATATTAGCAAACTTTCAATCCTCCATAACAATCCCCAAGACCGTTTCTGTTTAACTCTTACCGTATCTATAAGTTTCAATAGAACTGTCCCTATAGTTGGTTAGTTTTGTGAAAATTAATTTTGTGTCCTGCGGGTGCCGCAGTGGCAGGACCCGCGACCAAGGATAAATTTTTATTTTTTCTTTACAATCTATGAATATGCGGATATAATAAAATTCCACATTAGCGTATTTTGATAAAGGAAACTTAAATGAAAAATAAAATCCTCAAACTCGGTCTTCCTAAGGGCAGCCTCCAGGAGTCTACCTTTAAGATGCTTAAGAAAGCCGGATTTAACGTGAATTTATCCAGCTCCCGCTCATATTTTCCCTCCATAGATGACCCGGAAATTCAAGCGGTTTTGCTGCGCGCCCAGGAGATGTCCCGTTATGTCCAGGACGGAGCGCTTGATTGCGGGATCACCGGTAATGACTGGATACTGGAGAACGCCTCCGATGTTACCAGGGTTACCGACCTTACTTATGCCAAGCAGGGTTTGAATAAGGTCAGGTGGGTCCTGGCAGTGCCCCAGGATTCCGGAATAAAAAGCGTTAAGCACCTAAACGGCAAACGCGTGGCTACCGAGCTGGTAAATGTCACCAAAGATTATTTTAAGAAAAATAAGGTTAAGG
>JAQUME010000060.1 GCA_028718245.1 Candidatus Omnitrophota bacterium | reverse complement strand
CAGCTGGGATGTGGCTTCATCAAGGATAAGAATGGGAGGATTCTTAAGTAAAGCACGGGCTATGGCGATCCTCTGGCGCTCCCCGCCTGATATACGCATCCCCCTGTCTCCGATAACAGTATCATAGCCCTGGGGCATACGGCTGATAAAATCATGGGCATTGGCCTGGAGCGCGGCCTTTTTGACCTCCTCATCGCCCGCTTCGGGCCTGCCATAAGCGATGTTCGCCCGTATCGAATCATTAAAAAGTATCGTCTCCTGGGTAACAATACCGATCTGCCGGCGTAATGATTTTAATTTGACCGCTCTGATATCTACACCGTCGATCATTATCTTGCCCTTCTTGGGATCATAGAAACGCGGGATCAGGTCCAAGAGGGTGGTTTTTCCGTTGCCGCTTGGCCCGACAACCGCGAGCATCGAGCCGCGGGGCACATCTAAATTCACCCCCTTAAGCACATGGTTTTCCCCATAGCTGAACCAGACATCATCAAAAACAACATTCTTCCGGAAATCATTAAGCTCCCCGGCATCCGGAGCCTCGACCACCGAAGGCTGGGCATCCAGGACCTCATAGATACGCTCGCTGGCTGCGGCTGCCTGCTGGTTCAATGAAGCCACCTGGCTTAATTTTTTGAACGGCCTGATGGTGGATAAAAGCGAACCGATAAATAAGCCGAAAACGCCGAAAGATATCTTGCCGGCGATAACCTCCCTGCCGCCGAGCACAAAGACAAAAACACCGGCGATACAGCCCAATATTTCGGTAGCCGGGCTTAAAAGCAGGGTCCGCTTGATGGACTTCATGCAAACGCGGTAATAATCATTATTTACCTTGTTGAATTTATTGATCTCATACTCCTCCATGCTGAAACCCTTGACGATACGGGCGCCGATTATATTCTCGTAAAGTATGGAGTTGGCATCCGCCATCTTCTCCTGGGAGGATTTAGAGAGCTTGCGCAGCTTCTTGCCCACCTTAGAGATCAAATAACCCAATATCGCCAGCGGAGGAAGGATAAAAATAACGAACTTGGCGTAAATGAAGAGGGTCAGGCTGAAAAATATGATCACCTGGAGGCCCTGATAGACCAGGTCCGTTGAGCCGTAAGAAACCGCGTTCTCCACGATCCTGGCGTCATTGGTAATGCGCGAGATCATCTCTCCCCCGCGCTTATGGGTAAAATAATCCAGAGAAAGCATCTGGAATTTGGCATAAAGCTTGGCTTTGATATCCCTGACAATCCGCTGGCCGATATCCGACATAAGGTAACTCTGCATAAAGCTGAAGAAACCCTTTAGGATGAACAACAAAATAATCGCTATGGCCATATAGTTGAGCAGGACCTCAGGACTGATACTGTTGATTTTATCCACCAAAGCAGCCAAAAAATGAGGTAATTTGACGGGAGCGATGATCTGCCTGTTGGTGAGCACCTTATCCGCCAGGGGGACCATCATAGCCAGGGATACCCCGTCAAAAACAGCGGAAAAGGCCATACAAACGCTGGCCAGGCCGAATTTGCCCAGATAAGGCCTTATAAACTTCAATAACTTAAAGTAATCCTTCATTTTACGCCTTTCTTCAAGAAAGTGTATTTTAGCATATCCGGCGGGGCATAGCAAACTTTTTATTCATTGTTTTTGCTCTCAGGGTATTGTACGCGTGCGGAATTTTTCGCCGTGCGCTACGGTTTACGGCTCGCTTTCGGCAGCACAAGGTTCCTTACGCATCGTGAATTGCCTGCACTCGCCGTAAATCCTTGCACACATCTTGCTATAGCCGTGCCGAAAAATTTCTAATTGCACGCTTAACAATACCCTTCGGCAAAAACAATAAAAAATCCCTCTTTCCATTATTAATAAGATTAGAATGAGGGAGAAATTGTAGGAATAAAAAAGGTTATAAAAACTAAAAGTCTACCTTAACTTTTTGAGATATCGCTTATAATCCAAAGACCCAATAGACGACTTGTGCAACCGCCCCGACCAGCCTACGGACAGGCACCTTCACATGTCCAATGGGCATCAGCCCAACCAGGATTATAATGCAAATAGTACGTATACGTCGCTGAAGCATCTGGGGTCTTTCCCCCGCTCGTACACCTAGTCCCAACCAAGTTCAAGTAATTTGAGGGATTATCAATCCAATACCTGTAGAAACCGCTGGATGTACAAGTGTTATCCACTCCTACATCGGCAAGGCCCATGCCCACCCAAGTACCATTATTTAGGTAATATTCATAGGCAAGTTGTTTCATAGTACCTATGCGTATTCTAGCTTCGGCAAGACGTGATTTCTCAACTATTTTGGAGCATTGGGTCATGCCTAGTGCCGCCAGGATTCCCACGATGATTATAACGACAATTAGTTCGATGAGGGTGAAACCATGTTCTTTGTCTGATACGATATTTTTAGGGTTGGTAAACATTAATTCCTCACGTTTAATGGAAAATTATGTTGGTTTAATCTTATTGCTATCAGTCAATAGTTTACCCCCTCCCGCATTTGTCAAGATTTTTGTTGAAACAAGGCAGGCGCTTTGCTATTATTATTGCATGGGTAAGATCAAGGTAGGTGTGATCGGTGTCGGGCATCTGGGCAGCATTCACGCCAGGATATACAAGGAAAGCCCGAACTGCGAGCTTGTTGCTGTTTGCGATATCAACCAACAGTATCTGGACCAGGTTTGCGAAAACCTCGGAGTAGCTGGATATGCCGACCATAAAGAGCTTTTCGGCAAGGTAGATGCGGTAAGCGTTGCCGTTCCTACCGCCCTGCACCAAAGAATAGCCGCGGATTTCTTGAATAAAGGGGTGCATACCCTCGTTGAGAAACCATTTACCCTTACCCTCAAAGAAGCTGACAGCCTTATAAAACTAGCAGCCAGGAATAAACTGATCCTCCAGGTCGGCCATATTGAAAGGTTCAACTCCGCCTTCGCAGCCACCCTTAAAATAATCAAAATACCTAAATTTATCGAATGCCATCGGCTCTCAATATTTCCCAACCGCTCTCTTGACGTGGGCGCGGTGCTGGATATCATGATCCATGATATTGATATTGTTTTAGGGCTGGTAAACTCTCCGCTTAAGAAGATCGAATCCGTGGGGGTCAATGTCCTGACTAAATTTGAAGATATTGCAAATGCCCGGCTTACCTTTAAGAACGGCTGCATTGCCAATCTCACTGCCAGCCGCGTGTCCGACGAAACCATGCGCAAGATCCGCATCTTCCAGGAGGATACCTACATCTCCCTTGATTACAAAAATGCCGAGGCATCGGTTTACCGCAAAACCGGATTACAGATAACCAAAGAAAACCTGCCCATAGAAAAAGAGCAGCCCCTGCAAAAAGAACTGGAATCATTCATCGCCTGCGTAACCGATAATTCTCAACCGCTTGTTTCCGGCAGCGTGGCCAGGGAGGCCCTGGCAGTTGCCCTGAAGATCCAGAAACAGATATGGCTGAAAAACAGATCCTGATAATCTGCGGCGAGCCGTCGGGCGAACTGCACGCCGCGACCCTGGTTTCGGCGATAAAAAAAATAACCCCCGGCATAAAAATAGTCGGGGTGGGCAGCCGCTTGCTTGCGGCGTCAGGCGCAGAGATCATCTACGACACAGCCGGCTTAAGCGTGATGGGCATTATCGATGTCTTAAAGAAACTCCCTAAATTCCTCTCCCTCAAGAAATTTATCTTAAATAAAATAACAAAAGATAAATTCGAAGCGATAATCTTTGTGGATTTCTCCGGGTTCAATCTCAGGCTGGCTAAAGCGATCAACAACTCCATCCCCACGATTTATTATGTCAGCCCGCAGGTATGGGCGTCGCGTCCGGGACGAATAGAAACCATCAAAAGATACATCAAAAAAATGATCGTGCTCTTTAAATTTGAGAAGGAATTCTATTCGCGCCACGGCATGGATGCGGATTTTGCGGGGCACCCGCTCCTGGATATCGCTAAACCGACTATGACCAAAAAAGAATTCTTGTCCGGCTTAGGATTATCCGATAACAAAAAAACCATCGCCCTCTTCCCCGGCTCGCGTAAGCAGGAGATAAAAACAATACTTCCCATAATGCTTGAAACCGCCCGGGTGCTTAAAGCCAAGATTGAAGCGCAATTCATCATTGCCAAGCCCGCCCAGGTTGATTGGGATGTTTATAATTGCTTGATCAAGAGATCAAATCTTGAAGTTAAGGTAGTAGAGGGAAAAACTTACGACTGCATGGAAGCTGCTGATTTTTGCCTGGTTTGCTCCGGTACAGCCACGCTGGAAACTGCGATCATGCAGAAACCCTTTGTGATAATTTATAAGATGAACCTGTTAAATTATCTTTTGTACCGGCCGCAGGTAAAGCTCCCCTATATCGGGATGGTGAATATCGTGGCGGGCAAAAAGATCATTCCGGAGTTTGTGCAATTCAGGGCAAGGCCAAAAAAAATCGCCGCGGAAGTATTGCGCATCCTGAGCGATCAAAAAGAACTTCAAAAAATCGCTTCAAATCTCAGCTCGGTCAGATCCTCCCTGGGCGAGCCCGGCGCCGCAACCCGCGCCAGCCAACTCATCCTCAACTTCCTCACCTAGGGACGGTTACTAAAAACATAAGCTAACCTGTCCCCTATCACCAACACTCCAGCGGCAAAGGGGGACACCCTTCGCTTTGGATTCAGAAACGTCCCTGCTTTGGGTTTAAGAACGTCCCTGAGCTACTGAGCTAATTTGATGCGTTCGTCGATCGGGGGATGGTCAAAAAACAGGAATTTGGCTATTGGATGAGGATTTCTATCGGCGAGGTTTTGCCCGGCCAGCTTTTCCATAAGCGAAATAAATGCCTCTTTTGTTCCCGTAACTTCAAGGGCCAGCTTATCCGCCTCCCTTTCAAAGTGGCGGCTTAAAAAAGCCTCCAGAGGCTGCATTACCGTACCGAAGATCATAAAATAAAGGAATACCAGAGGCAGGCTGGCTAACTGCGCCAGGGATTTCAATCGAAACAGCATCAGGGCATATCCGCTGGTCTTAAAAATAAGGAAAAACAACACCAGGGTTACCAGGGAATTTACAGCGATCAATTTAATTATATGCTTAAGCCGGTAATGCGCGAACTCATGCGCCAGGATCACCTCTATTTCGTCGTGGCTGTATTTGTCCTTCAAAGTATCCGCTAAGATAACCCGCCTTGTCCTGCCTATCCCGGTAAAAGCGGCATTTGCCTTTAATGTCTTTTTGCTGAAATCTATCTCAAAGACATCCATCAGCTTCACCCCCATTTTCTGGGCCAACTTGAATATCCTTTCCCGCAGGGACTGGTCATCTAATTTTTTGTATTTAAAAAATAACGGGATGATCAAAACCGGGGTTAATTTCGCCAGGACCAGGCTGAAGAACACCCAGAACAGGGAAACAGCCAGCCACCACCAATCACCGAACCTGGCCAGGATCCAGTAAAAAGCCAGGACCAGTATCAGTGAAATTATATAACTCAGCGCCCCGGATTTTAGCTGATCCATCCACCAATCATCCAATTTTTGTTTGGAGAGATTGAATTCATGCTCCAGGCTAAAGCCTGCGTAATAATTTAGCGGTAAATTCAATAAATAATAAACAGCCGAAAGGACCGCAAGGTATACAGCGGTTAATAAGCAGTGCGGCAGGTTTAAGCGCGTAAGGGAATATTCCACGGCCCAGGAGAACCTCGAACTCAAAATGATCAGGATCAGGGCCAGGGAATAAACAACAGCTATGGCACTTACGATATATTTTGTGTTGGAATAGCGCTTGGCCGGGTCAGGCATCAGTAAGCTTACTTACTCTTCTTTACAGCCGGGGCGACATTGACGAATGTGCGCACCTTGCCGTGGCTGGTCTTCTTGCGGGTAAAATAAACCTTGCCCGGGCAAGCGGCGAACAAAGTACCCAGGCCGCGGACATTCACTCCGGCTTTATAAGT
>JAQUME010000059.1 GCA_028718245.1 Candidatus Omnitrophota bacterium | reverse complement strand
CGGTTTAATTGTCAACCAATAATTTATATATGGTTTACTATTAGCGGAAGTGCACTACATCCCCGCTTGAGACTTTCTGGATAAGCCCGGAAGGCTTGCGGATAAGCAGGGTGCCGTCTTCATCGATATCCACGGCAGAGCCCTCAATATGTTTGTGCTGGTAATAGACCTTGACGTGCCTGCCCAGGGTAAGGGACAAGCTGCGCCATTTCTCAATTATGGCCCTGGCCCCTTTGTCCTCCAGCAGAAAGTAATTATTTTCTATCCTGCGCAAAAGCTCCTGCAGAAGCAGGACCCTGGCAACCTGCGCTCCTGCTTGCTCTTTTAAAGAGGTGGCTTGAGCAATCAAAGATTTCTTGTCATTATTGACATTCAGCCCGATACCGATGGCCACGAAATTAACCTTATCCGCCTCGGCGTTCATTTCAGTCAGGATTCCGGCAACTTTTTTATTATGGATGAGCACATCATTAGGCCATTTTATCTGCGGCTCTAAGGCAGTAATGGTCTTTATCGCTTCGCAGATGCTCACCGCGCTTAAAAGAGTCAATATTGGAGAGGCTTGCGGTAAGATCTCCGGCCTTAAGATCAGGGAAAGATAAATCCCTTTGTATTTCGGGGAGAACCAGCTTCTACCTAACCTGCCTCGGCCTTTGGTCTGTGATTCAGCCAGCACAAGGGTCCCTCCGGCTGATCCCCGCATGCCCAGCTGCATAGCCAGGTCCATAGTTGAGGCTAAGTAATCAAAATAATATATTTTTTTACCGATAAATTTCGTATTGAGGCCTCTGGCAACTTCAAAGGCAAAAATCCGGTCCGGCTTTGACTCCAGACGATAACCTAAATGCGGCACAGCTACGATATCATAGCCCGCATCCTTTAGATCCTGGATATGTTTCCAGAGGGCCTGGCGGCTAATTCCCAGATGTGAACTTATCTGGTCGCCGGAAAGATAATCATGCCCCTTATTCAAATACTCCAGTATTTTTTCCTTCATTTCTTCTCGTAAAGCGGGGACATCGCTCTCAGCTTCTGCGCTACTTGCGGCAGCTTTTCCAAAAGATAATCAATATCCGCTTCGGTGGTCCAGCGGCCGAGGGTTATCCTCAAGGAGCCGTGGGCGGTGGCATGATCCAGGCCGATGGCAAGCAGCACATGCGAGGGCTCTAAAGAACTTGAGGTGCAGGCTGAACCCGTAGAGCAGGCGATCCCCAGCATATCCAGGCTCAAAAGCATTGATTCCCCTTCAATATATTTAATGGAGAAATTTACATTGTTGGGAAGCCGCTGCGTGGGGTGACCGTTAAGCCTGACCTCCGGGATCCTGGCGGGGATCTCTTTGATCAGCCTGTCGCGCATGGCGGACTGGAATTTAGCTTCCCTTTCCATATTCTTTCGGCACAATTCTACGGCCTTAGCCAGGCCGACTATCCCGGAAACATTGTGCGTGGAGGCGCGCCTGCCTCTCTCCTGGTCTCCGCCGCGCAGGAATGTTTCCAGGCGCGTGCCTTTCCTGACATATAAAGCGCCTACCCCTTTAGGCCCGTAAAACTTATGAGCGGAAAGCGAGAGAAGGTCCACGTTAAGCTGTTCCACATCCACGGGAATATGCCCGACTGTCTGCACTGTGTCGGTATGGAAATATATTCCTTTTTCTTTGGCGATCTTGGCAAGTTGAGCGATCGGCTGAATTGTACCGATCTCATTGTTGGCATGCATAATGCTGACAAGAATGGTTTTGTCGGTGAGGGCCTTCTTTAAATCATCGGGAGAAACCAGGCCATCTTTATCCACTGGCAGGTAAGTTACCTTAAATCCTTTTTTCTCCAGGAATTTGGCAGGTTCAATTATGGCATGGTGCTCGATAGCAGAAGTAATAATATGGTTGCCTTTTTTCTCCAGTGCGTAGGCAGCCCCTAAAAGCGCGGAATTATCCGATTCCGTTCCGCCGGAGGTAAACACGATCTCTTCTGGCCTGGCATTAATAAAATCGGCCAGCGCCTGGCGGCTATCCTCCAGCGCCTTCTTAGCCTCCTGGCCGTAGGCATGAAGGCTTGAGGCATTGCCGAACTTCTCAAAAAAATACGGCTCCATTGCAGCCAGTACTTGCGGGTCAGTCGGAGTAGTCGCCGCGTAATCCAAATATACTTTCTTCATTTATCAATCACCTCATTTAAACTTCCGGTCCGGTATCCTTCCAGATCCACGGTAATATAATTATAACCTAAACTTTTGAGTTTTCCGACTATCGCTTCCCGCCTGTTTAAGAGGCTGCCTATATCGCCTTTATCCACTTCGATACGGCAAAGCCCGTTATAATGGCGCAGCCGAACCTGCTTGAAGCCAAGGCCAACCAGATATTCCTCTCCCCTGGCAATACGCTTAAGCAGCCCAACGGTTATCTTGGTGCCGTAAGGTATGCGCGAAGCAAGACAGGCTAAACTCGGTTTATTCCAGGTAGAAAGGCCAAGTTTTCTGCTTGCCTTACGGATATCCTCTTTGCTAAATCCGGATTCAACAAGAGGAGATTTTATTTTCAGTTCTTTTTTAGCGATATTCCCCGGACGATAATCTTTCTCGTCTGAAATATTGCCGGCATCCAAGACAAAGTTGAGTTTATTGCGCCTGGCGATAGAAATTAATTTTGTAAAAAGTTCTTTTTTGCAAAAATAGCAGCGCTTAACGGAATTGGAAACAAATTTTTTATTATTCAACTCCGCGGTCTTAAGCACCTTGTGCCTGGCGCCGATCTCTCCGGCCAATATCTTGGCCTTGCGCAACTCTGACTCAGGATAAGTTGCCGAAAACGCGGTTACTGCCAGGAGTTTATCCTTCGGCAAGACCATCGAGCAGGCCTTAAGTAAAAACGCGCTGTCGGAGCCTCCGGAAAAAGCCACAATACAGGAGCCGTATCCCGAAATTATCGCCTTAAGAGAGGCTAGCTTCTTATGAAGTGCCATCGGAGGCGCCTTTTATAACGCGATAACCTCTTTTATCTCCGGGACCTCCTGCTTTAATATCCTTTCGATCCCCATTTTTAAGGTCATCGAACTCATCGGGCAGCATCCGCAGCTTCCTTTTAGTTTCAGCTTGACCACTCCGTCCGGGGTCACATCCACTAATTCCACGTTCCCGCCGTCGGCTGCTAACATGGGCCTGACCTTATCCAACGCTTTTTCAATTCTCTCTCTCATTTTTACTCTCCTTTTTTAAAATTTCTTCCGCGCCAGATATCGGAAAGCGCTTAAAGCTGCCTTTGATCCTTCTCCTGCCGCGATAATGATCTGCTTCTCCTGAACATCCGTCACATCCCCGGCGGCAAAAACACCCGGGATATTGGTCTGATTGGCTGAATCGATCTTTATCTCCCCTCTTTCATTCCTCTCCACCTTGCCGGCAAAAGCAACATTGGGAATAAGCCCGATCTCCACGAATACACCCTGCACCGCTAACTCTTTTTCTCCTGAGTTATCCTTTATTTTGACGGCACTGACAAATTTATCGCCTGTAACGGCTGTCACCTGGGAATTATTCAAAACAGTGGCATTGCCTGCTGCCTCAACCTTCTGGCGCATGATCTCATCCCCGGTTAATTGACCGGTGTTATTTATGATATAAACGTGTTTGGCGATCTTGATCAGCTGTAAAGCCGCATCCAGCGCCGAATTTCCGCCGCCGATCACGCTAACTTCCTTGCCCGCGAAGAGGGGGCCGTCGCAGGTAGCGCAATAGGTCAGGCCGCGGTTCTTGAATTCTTTTTCCCCCGGGACCCCCAGCTCTCTTGATTTTTTCCCTGAGGCAATGATAACGCTCCTGGCCTGATATTCCCCTTTATCGGTCTTTACCGAGATAACCTCTCCTGATTTTTCAAGGACAATGGCTGCTTCATTTTCTTTTAAGGCAATGCCGTATTTACGCATATGCTCTTCAAATTTACTTGCCAGCTCCGGCCCGGTGATAAATTGATAGCCTGTGTAATTCTCAATATCCCCGCTCCAGGCAGCCTGGCCGCCGATATCCATGGTGATCACCAGAAAGTTCAGCTTCTTCCTGGCCGCGTAGACGCCGGCGGTGATGCCTGCCGGCCCGGCTCCGATAATTATCAAATCATAAATTGGCATATTACCCTATATTCCTAATGCCTGCTTGATTTTTTCCTTATCGAATCCGACAATGATCTGGCCTTCGATATCTATGACCGGCACGCCCATTTGCCCTGTCTTCTGCATCATTTCATCCGCTGCCTGTTTGTCGCTGGATACATCCACATCCTGAAAAACGACATTGTTTTCTTTTAGGAATTGCTTAGCCCGGATACACCAGGGGCAGGTCGGGGTGCTGTAAATCTTAACTGTTTTAGCCATGTGAACCTTCCTTTCTAGGGTGATTTGGCGCAAGATCAACGATCTCCTCCACCGTAACCAAAATTAGATGTTTGGGCGCAGGCAGGCTGGCCTCAGGATGATGAGAGCGGGACTTCTCCTCCGCCAGGTTCTTTAAAAGCCTTTTGGCCAGGCGCGATGTGATATTGTCCTCCCAGGACTTAATGATATCGTGGCTGATATTATCGTCGGGCATGACCCTGGCTTTGCCTTTCAGGCAATAACCCATGAATTTATGCTCATCAACCGCCGAGATACTTATCTTGGGCTGGCGTTTTATATTCCGGCAGGTCAGGCCGTGATAAACATCCATCAAATAGATCTCACCCGCCTGCTTATCGATCTTAACTATGCCTTTACAGGAATTATGCGGAAAACCCTCTTCATCTATTGAAGAAATTATTACGAACCCTTGGAGCTGCAGGAAATCGGCTACTTGCGCGGGGATATCTTTCATTTTAAAAGCCTGGCGAATTTGTTCCCGAATTCAAAACATTCCGCTAATTCGGCTTTGCTGGGGGCATACTTGACGGAAAGCGGGGGGATCGCGATATCCAGCCTGCTGTCTATAAGCATATCCTCCATCTCCTTAAGCGCCCCCCCTGCCCAGCCATGAGAACCAAAAAAGCTCACTTTTCTGCCTTTGGGTTTGAGGCCCTTGACGATCTCAAGGAAGGCAGCGATGTTAGGCAGCATATCATTATCGTGGGTAGAGGAGCCAAAAAGAAAACCCCTGGCGGTAAGCATCTGGGTGATCACTTCGGTACGGTCGCTCTCGGCTATGTTATAAATCTTAACATCTATTTGGTTAGAGGAGATACCTTCGGCGATCTGCTCGGCCATCTTGGCAGTGGCCCCCCACATAGTTTCATAAGCCATGACCACTTTGATCGCGGTTTCCCCTTTGGCCCAGGAGATATAGGAATTTATTATTTCAGCCGGGTCCCTTCGCCAGATAACCCCGTGGCTGGGCGCGATCATTTTGATCGGAATATCCATCTTCTGCAGCTCTTCGATCTTTTTTGAGATCACCGGGCTAAGCGGCCAGAGGATATTAGCATAATAACTTTGCGCCTCCTCCATAAGGCTGCATTGGTCAACCTCATCATCAAACCTTTCGCTGGCAGCAAAATGCTGGCCGAAGGCGTCATTAGGCATAAGCAGGGAATCTTCCGGGCAATATGTGAACATGCTGTCCGGCCAGTGGATCATCGGCGCTTCAATAAAGGTAAGGGTGCGCCTGCCTAATTTCAATTTATCGGCGGTCTTTACAGCCTGAAAATCCCAGTTCCCGTAATAATGCTTATAAAGGCCTTCCTTGCATTTGGCGGTGCCGAATATCCTGGCTTTAGGGCATAATTGCATAAGGCTAGGAAGGGCGCCTGAGTGGTCGACCTCAACATGATTGGCAATAATATAGTCTATCTTTTCGGGAGGAATGACCTGCCTGATATTGTCGATCAGCTCCTGGGAAAAGGGAGTATAAACAGTATCGATAAGAGCGATCTTCTCATCGATGATAAGATAGGCATTGTAGCTGGAGCCTCTTTTGGTGGTATAAGTATGGCCGTGGAAATTACGCACATTCCAATCCACCGCGCCAACGGAATAAAT
>JAQUME010000058.1 GCA_028718245.1 Candidatus Omnitrophota bacterium | reverse complement strand
TGTTCGCTTACGCCTTATATAAACAGGGCTATGCCGCAGATGGATGGAAGGCTTTAAGCTCCCTTTATAAAATGGCCTCCGACACCGGGAGCAGTAAAATCTACCCTTGCCTGCCGGAGTATTTTGATCTCCGGGGACGGGGGATGTATTCTTACCTGACCGGATCAGCCAGCTGGTTTATGCTTACCATGCTCACCCAGGTTTTCGGGGTCAGGGGCCGGAATGGAGACCTGGTTATCGAGCCAAAATTAAGTAAGGCGCATTTTAGCAAAAACACAAGTATCAGTATCGGGCGTACTTTTGCCGGCAGGAGGATAAAAATAGTCTTTCTAAATCCCGCCAGGCTTGATTTTGGCAGATACCGGATCGCCAAAGTGCGGCTTAATTCGGAAAACCTGCCTATCGATAAGTCCCGCTATTTGATCATCACCCGCGAGGTCATCCTTGACCTTCCGGCGAATAAGCTGAATGTGCTTGAGCTCCACCTAGGGTAATTCCGGGACACAGTACTTAATTGCAGAAATGGGGACACTCTTCCGATTGAATCCAGAAACGTCCCTGCCTTGGGTTTAAGAACGTCCCTCAATATTTCTTCTTTACAACTCCTCAATATGCGGATATAATAAAACTTCAAATCAGCGCATTTTGCTAAAGGAAACTTAGATGAAAAATAAGATCTTAAAACTTGGTTTACCAAAGGGCAGCCTCCAGGAGTCTACCTTTAAGATGCTCAAAAAAGCCGGCTTTAACGTGAATTTATCCAGTTCCCGCTCATATTTTCCCTCCATAGATGACCCGGAAATTCAGGCGGTTTTATTGCGCGCCCAGGAGATGTCCCGTTATGTCCAGGACGGTGCGCTTGACTGCGGGATCACCGGCAATGATTGGATACTGGAGAACGCCTCCGATGTAACCAGGGTCACTGACCTTACTTATGCCAAGCAGGGCTTGAATAAAGTCAGGTGGGTCCTGGCAGTGCCCCAGGATTCCGGAATAAAAAGCGTTAAGCACCTAAACGGCAAACGCGTGGCTACCGAGCTGGTAAATGTCACCAAAGATTATTTTAAGAAAAATAAGGTTAAGGTAGAAGTAGAGTTCAGTTGGGGGGCTACCGAGGTCAAGGTTTCAGCCGGGCTTGTGGATGCCATCGTCGAATTGACCGAGACAGGCAGCTCGCTGCGCGCCAATAAGCTGGTTGAGATCGCCACCCTTTGCGAATCCACCACTCAGTTTATCGCCAACAAAGTTTCTTATAAAGACAGCTGGAAGAGGGCCAAGATGGAGCAGCTCTCCCTGCTTTTAAAGGGCGCTATTTGCGCCGAAGAAAAAGTCGGCTTAAAGATGAACGTTAAAAAAGAGGACCTTAAAAAGGTGCTGGCGAAATTACCGGCGTTAAAAAGGCCCACCATCTCCGGCTTAAGCGGAGGCAGCTGGTTTGCCATTGAGACGATCATCGACGAGAAGGTTGTCAGGGTGCTTATCCCGGCATTGAAAGCTGCCGGGGCACAGGGGATCATTGAATACCCTCTGAACAAGGTGATTTATTAGAGAGAGGTAATTATGCCTTGCGGGAAGAAGAGAAAAAGACAAAAGATCAAGACACATAAGCGCAAAAAAATGCGCCGCCGTCTTCGTCATTTGAAGAAGAGGGCTTGGGGTTAACCCTTTGAAGTCCAGATATTTTCTAAGTGCACTCTGTCTTTGCCTTTCATTGGCCGCGTCTGCTTTACCGGGAGAGGCCTTCGGAGCAGATAAGGAGGAGCCGCGGTCTTTAAGCCACTATATCATGGGGGTTTATTGCGAAGACCTCGGGGATATAGACAGGGCGATCCAGGAATATCAACAGGCCCTTAAAGATGATCCCGGCAGTTCATTGCTGCATTTCAGCCTGGCGTCGGCTTTTATCAAGAAGAATGATGCTGAGTCGGCAATTGACCAGCTTAACCAGGCCAGCACCCTGGCTCCGGAAGCAGTAGAGCCGCACGCGGTATTGGCCCTGGTTTATGCCAGCCAGAATAAGCAGGAACTTGCCGCCCAAGAGTATGAGTTGGCGCTTAAAAATGCCAGCAAGCTTGAGCCGGAAAATATCGAGATCTACAGAAGCCTGGGCCTCATCTACCTGCAGCGCAAAAAATTAAAGGAAGCCCAAAGCATTTTTAAGTTGATCACCGGCATGGCCCCGGATGATGCCGAGGCGCATTTTTACCTGGCCAGCATTTATTATGAAAACAAGGATTACGGCCCGGCGGAAAAAGAGCTAAAAGCCGCGCTTAAATTAAAACCCGATTATCACGAAGCCCTGAATTTCCTGGGTTATTTTTACCTGGAGCAGGACAGGAGTATCAATAAGGCAGGGTCGATGATCAGGAAGGCCTTGAGCTTTGAGCCGGAAAACGGGGCCTATATTGACAGCTTAGGATGGTTCTATTTCAAAAAAGGGAAGTTTAAGGAGGCCTTAAGCCACCTTGAAAAGGCGGCAACTCTTTTAAGCGACCCGGAGATATACGAACATCTGGGAGATGTTTATTTAAAGTTAGGCAACCCGGACAACGCGAAGTTAAATTGGGAGAAATCCCTGAAATTAGATGCTGACCGGGAAAAGGTAAAGCAGAAACTCTTTAAACTCACCAATGGCAAATAAGCAACTAACGCTAGCGGAATTAGAGAATAAAGCAAAAGAGATCCGCAGGCTGATCATTGAAATGCTTGCCCGGGCAGGCTCGGGGCATCCCGGAGGAAGCCTGTCGGCGACGGACCTGGTCACCGCTTTATATTTCAATGTTTTACGTTTTAACCCCAAAGATCCCCAATGGCCTGACAGGGACCGTTTCCATATGTCCAAAGGCCACTGCTGCCCGCTGTGGTACGCGATCTTGGCTGAAACCGGATATTTTCCCAAAAAAGAATTGCTGACTTTACGCCAATTAGGATCTATTCTTCAGGGGCATCCTGACCGCGGCACTCCGGGGATCGAATCCGCCTCCGGTTCACTTGGACAGGGGCTTTCAGTGGCTTTGGGAATGAGCCTGGCGGCAAAGGTAGATAAAAAGGATTACCGGGTTTATGTCCTGCTGGGAGACGGAGAATCGCAGGAGGGTAATATCTGGGAAGCAGCCATGGCAGCGGCCCATTTTTCCGTTGATAATCTCTGCGCCATCCTGGATTATAACGGCTTTCAGATAGACGGAAAAGTCAAAGATGTCATGAACCTGGAGCCGCTTTCGGCAAAATGGCAGGCATTCGGCTGGAATACCATTGAGATCGACGGACACAATATGGGGGAGATCCTTTCCGCTTACGAAAAAGCAAAGACCGTAAAAAGCAAGCCCACGATAATCATTGCCCACACGGTCAAGGGCAAAGGGGTATCTTTTATGGAGAATGTCGCGGGTTTCCACGGCCGCGCGCCCACCAAGGAAGAGGCTGCCAAGGCCTTAGAGGAGTTAAAGTAATGGCAGAGCAGCTTTATCAAAGAGATGTTTACGGCCAAACTTTATTAGAATTAGGCAAGCAGGACAAGAACATTGTTGTGCTGGATGCCGACCTTTCCTGCTCCACCAAAACCTGCTTTTTCGCCAAAGAGTTTCCCGGCAGGTTCTTTAATTTTGGGGTAGCCGAGCAGAATATGATGGCCGCTGCAGCCGGGTTAGCCAGTTGCGGCAAAACGGTTTTTGTTTCCACTTTTGCTGTTTTTGCTTCTGGACGCGCCTGGGACCAGGTGAGGAATTCGATCAGCTATAATAATTTCAATGTCAAGATCGTTGCCACGCATGCCGGGATCACCGTCGGTCCGGATGGCGCCAGTCACCAGGCCCTGGAGGATATTGCGCTGATGCGCGTGCTGCCGAACATGAACGTAATTGTCCCCTGCGACGGTCCGCAGACCGCAGATAGCGTCAATGCCGCGTTAAAGACCCCCGGCCCATTTTACATCCGTTTAGGCAGGCCTAAAATCACCACCATTGAAAATAAGGGTGAATTTAAACTAGGCAAGGCCCAAACCATAACCGAAGGCAGTGATGTGGCTATTATTGCCTGCGGGGTGATGGTCAGCGAGGCGCTTTTAGCGGTAAAGAACCTGGCGCAAAAAGGCATTAAGGCGCGGTTAATAAATATGCATACCATCCGGCCGCTGGATAATGAGGTCATCCTGAAAGCCGCCAAGGAGACCAAACTTATAGTCGTCTGCGAAGAGCATAATGTTATCGGCGGCCTGGCCTCGGCAGTGCAAGAGGTGGTTGCCGAAAATTTCCCCAAAAAGGTCATCTGCCTGGGTATCCGCAACCGCTTCGGCCAGTCGGGTGAGCCGGCTGACCTTTTGAAGGAATATAATCTGACCGGACTGGATATAGAAAAGGCAGTTTTATCCGGCCTCTCCTAAATAAAGCATAAGTTAATGAAGCGCTCACTCCCTCCTTTACTCCTTGAATCCTTCGCCAAAATAAATCTCTATTTACAGGTATTAAACAAGCGCAAAGATAATTTTCACGATCTAAGCACTTTATTTTGCCGTATTGGCCTGGCAGATACCATTATTATTAAAGAGCGCAAGGACTCATTGATCAAGATAAAATGCAGCAGCCCGCAGGTGCCCAAAGATAAAAGTAACCTCTGCTACGCTGCTGCGGCATTATTAAAGCAGAAACTTAAGCTAGAGAGCAATGGTTTGCCTTCCTTTAAGCAAAGCCATAAGCTAAGCCTTGGCCTTGAGATAGAGATAAAAAAACGCATACCTGTCGGCGCCGGATTGGGAGGAGGCTCTTCAAACGCCGCTAGCACACTTTTAGGGTTAAACAGGTTTTGGGATCTGGATCTGCCGCAAACAAAGCTGATGAAGTTAGCGGCTGAATTAGGCAGCGATGTCCCTTTCTTTGTGTCCGGCGCGAAGTTTGCCTTGGGAAGCGGGCGAGGGGAAAAGATCAAACCATTAACCTCTTTAAAGAAGCTTAAACTATGGTTTATCCTGGCTTGCCCGAATATTAAGGTTTCCACCCCTTTGATCTACCGCAAATTTGATACATACGTCTCTACCGGAGGCGCATTTTCCCGGTTGACAAGGCCTAAACATGATGTTAAAATACTAATTTCCGAGTTATCAAAAAGGGCCTTCCGGGTCAGGCCGGAATATCTTTTTAACAGCCTGGAGCCGGTTACGACCAGGATATATCCTGCAGTTGATCAGGTTAAAAAAGCCCTTTACGGCATAGGGTTAGAAAAAGTGATGATGTCCGGAAGCGGGCCGGCGGTATTTGTCGTATGCGGTTCAGCCAGGGAGGCACGGAAGGCAAGCGCGATATTGCGCAAAAAACATAAATCTTGGCAGATCTTTGTAAGCTCTAACGCTTAGCCACGGCAAGGAGGCCAATAATGGAGATAACCGAAGTCAGGATGATCTTAAAGGATTCTCCGGACAAGAAATTAAAGGCGTACGCCACGGTTACTTTTGACAACGCTTTTGTAGTAAGGAATATCAAGGTCATTGAAGGCGCAACCGGCCTTTTTATCGCCATGCCTTCCCGTAAGGTAAAGAACCCTTGCCCGAAATGCGGTTTTAAGAATGAATCGCGCAGTAAATATTGCAATCAGTGCGGTCAGGTTTTACCGGTTGAGGCCGGGGTCTCAACCACGCTGGAGTCAGGACCGGTTCAATCCGAGCACAAGGATATCGCTCACCCCATAACCCAGGCGTTCAGGGAGTACCTGCAGAAAAAGGTGCTTGAAGGGTATGAGCAGGAGAGAAATAAGCCGGCTTAATTAAGCTGGAGCCAGATTTAGCGCATCACGATATCTGGGACGTCGTCCAATGGTAGGACTCCAGAATTTGGGTCTGGCTATTATGGTTCGAGTCCATACGTCCCAACCACATATTTTCTCGGAATGGTTATGAATCTAAATATAATCCTGCGGCATAAAAAATTTATCCAGCTTTTTCTCCTGATCGTAGTCTGCCTTTTGATCTATATCCCTTCTCTTGGCAACGGCTTTATCTGGGATGATGACACCAACCTCTATGAAAACCCGTGGG
>JAQUME010000057.1 GCA_028718245.1 Candidatus Omnitrophota bacterium | reverse complement strand
TTAAAAATATGCAGGATAAAGATGTAGCCGAAATGCTAACGCAATATTTTAGCGATAGAGTTGACAGGCGGGTATTTTCCTATCTATGTAGCGACTATGACAAGGACGGAGAAATTAAGAATTGGGCTTATAATCTCGGTGAGGTATCCGAAGATGAGTTTTATGAAATGATCGGGTCTTTAATTCGATTTGCTCCTTTACAACGGGATAATCCAAATTATGATGAATATTCTAGAAGAGGAGCAAAATTCTTGCCTATTCTTAACAAAAGCTTAATGGATGTAATTAAAGAAATCCCGGAGTTTTCTACTGCCACCGAGGCGACAGCGCCGAAAGTGGCCAGTTCGGAGGTAGGTGAGCTACATATTGCCATTTATCAGCAGAAATCTAAAGATTTAATGACCTTTCAATTGTCTCCAGTAAATAAGAGCGATCCTGATTATACAAAAAAACTTGCCCGCATCTGGGATTTTGCAAACGCAGAGGCAAAAAAGATAGAGGAGGCTTTCCAGGATGACAACATCAGCAATGTTCGTGTAGCAGCATTTAAGGACATTGGCGTATCCGTTACATTAATCTGTGATTATCCGTACAATGCTACCCGCGGAAAATATATACGCGGTGATGTCATCAGCGACAATATCGCGGCAATGATTGGTATAGACTGGAACAACTGGCAACAGGCCAGTTCGGCGGTAGAAACTGAAGAAGAAGGGATTATTAGGAGTAATTTAGCCAGGCTTGGGCCAGGTAAGGCGCGTAGTAAGTTAATACAACTTCAGCAAGAATTATCATCTAACAAAGAAAACCAGGAAAAAGTAAGGACTGAGCTGATTATAGAAGGGTATCTTGATCCAAAAATGAAAGAGGGTGGCTCTTCTCCTGTCGGTACAGATACTTCGCTGCGCCCAGTATCAATTCCTGATGAAAAAATGGGGGGAATCGACTTCAAGCACCAGGCCATGGCCTCCGCCACTACCTATGAAGCAATGGGTAGCTTCGCAGGGCTTGATTTCTCCCTGCCCAAACTAAGTTCTCAAGCATTGCTTAGCTTTAACCTGGATAAGGAGCAAGCTGATATAAGTAGAGCCATTGATAACGGTATCATTGTCTCAGGCCAGAGGATAAAGGAATTCATGGCTGCCAGCTCTGCTAAAGGCCAATTAGAGCAGAGAAGGGAAACCGTGATCACCTGGCTTGCCAAGTTAGGCGTCTTGGAAGAAACCACCTGCTGCACCCAGGAATCCAGGCCGGAATACCGGGAAGCACTGGTTATCGCAGAATTTTCTTGACACCCTAAATTTTTGGTATTATTATAGTTAGCATTAGCACCCGAATCTATTTGATGACTCGGTGTAAGTTTGCGCTTAAGGAGGCGGCAATGACCAAGAAAGATATTGTCTTAAAAGTATCCGATGAAACCAATCTAAAGCAAATAGATGTGAAAGAGGTGGTGCAGAAGACCTTTGACTGCATTATTGAAGCCCTGGTCAGAGGGGAAAAAATAGAGCTGCGCAATTTCGGGGTATTCAAGATAAAACAAAGAAAGAGCCGCACAGGCAGAAACCCGCGTACCAACCAGGTAATCCCTGTCCCGCCCAGAAAAGTAGTCGTCTTCAAAGCCGGCTTGGAAA
The DNA here is from genome assembly GCA_028718245.1 of Candidatus Omnitrophota bacterium. Lineage (GTDB taxonomy): Bacteria > Omnitrophota > Gorgyraeia > Gygaellales > Profunditerraquicolaceae > UBA6249. The sequence continues at coordinate 4,702 of JAQUME010000057.1, read as the reverse complement.
TGAAGCAAAAGATAAGATAGACCAATTATAGGGTAGTTAGCAGGTAGAAGGTAGAATTTAGGGAACCCTACATACTAACTACTATTTACTACATACTGAATTTATATGTTCAAGAGAGTTCCGGGCACTAAAGATATCCTGCCTGATGAATCAGGCTCCTGGCAGTCAATAGAAATAGCGGCGCGTAAAATATTTTCCCTTTACAATTACCGGGAGATCCGCACCCCTTTGATAGAGGAGGCGTCTTTATTTAACCGCACCCTGGGGGAAACCACCGAGATCGTCCAGAAACAGATGTTCCTCATCCATAACCAGGAGGATGTTTACGCGCTTCGGCCGGAAGGCACTGCCTCCATCGTCCGCAGTTACCTGGAAAATAATTTAGATAAAACCGCCGGTTTCGTAAAATTATATTATATCGGCCCGATGTTCAGGCTTGAGCGTCCGCAAAAGGGGCGCCTTCGCCAGTTCCATCATATCGGCTGCGAAGCGATCGGCTCGCAGGAGCCGGAGCTGGATGTGGAGGTAATTGCCCTGGCAGAAGAGTTGCTTAAAGGTTTTTCAATCGCGGATTACAGGATCAAGATCAACAGCTTAGGCTGCCCCAAAGATAAACAGGCATTGACTTTAAAATTAAAGGAAGCCCTGCAGAAAAACGCCAAAGAGCTTTGCCCTGACTGCCGGGTAAGGGTAAATAATAACGTATTAAGGGTGCTGGATTGCAAGAATGAAACCTGCCGAAAGATCGTCGGAGACCTAAAGCTCAGCGAGTCGCATCTTTGCCCGGAATGCAAAGAACATTTTGAAAAAGTAAAAAACGGCTTAAAAAACCTTAATATATCATTTCAGGTTGAGCCATATCTTGTGCGCGGCCTGGATTATTACAACCGCACCGTATTTGAGATCTCCCATCCGGAGCTGGGCGCGCAAGATGCGATCGGCGCAGGCGGCCGTTATAACAATTTAGTAAAAGAGCTGGGAGGTCCGGACCTGGGAGGGATCGGTTTTGCCTTTGGAGTTGAAAGGCTGCTTTTGGTTTCTAAGATAGCGGATAATAAAGATAAAAACGGCCTGGTCTATCTGGTTACTTTGGGTGATGCGGCAAAAAACGCGGGGCTAAAAATATTAAATGATCTACGATCAGCCGGTATACCTTGCGACACGGATTTTCTGGATAAATCCCTGAAAGGCGCTTTGCGCGGTGCTAATGATGCGGCTGCAAAATATGTCCTTATTCTGGGGGATGACGAATTAAAGAAAAACATTATTACCCTTAAGAATATGTCAACCGGAGAACAAAAAGAGGTATCTTTGCAAAATTTAACCGGGGAGTTAAAATGTTAAGGACGCATACCTGCGGACAGCTTAACAGCGCGGATACTGGAAAGCAGGTCACGCTTTGCGGCTGGGTTGCCAGGCGCAGGGACCACGGAAAATTGATCTTCATAGATATTCGCGACCGCTACGGGTTTACCCAGGTTGTTTTTATTCCCAAGGAATCAGGTGAGGCCTACAAGTTAGCGCAAGATCTGCGCAGTGAATTCGTAATTAAATTAACCGGGGTAGTGAATAAGCGGCCCGCAGGAACGATCAACGCCAAACTGCCAACCGGGGAAATAGAGGTTCTGGCAAAAGAGCTTGAGATATTGAACCCCAGCCTTACCCCGCCGTTTGAAATTGAAGATGCCGGCCAAATAACCGAAGAGATGCGGCTTAAATACCGTTACCTTGACTTAAGAAGGACAAAGGTTTTTAACAACCTTGCTTTAAGGAGCAGCCTTTATAAGATCATCCGCGGCTATTTAGGCAACCTTGATTTTATTGAATGCGAAACCCCGATACTTACCAAATCCACCCCTGAAGGCGCCCGGGATTACCTGGTGCCTTCGCGCTTAAACATCGGGCAATTCTACGCCTTACCCCAGTCCCCGCAGTTATTCAAACAGATCCTTATGGTAAGCGGAATAGAAAAATATTACCAGATCGCCAAATGCTTCCGCGACGAAGACCTGCGCGCCGACCGCCAGCCGGAGTTCACCCAGCTGGATATTGAAATGTCTTTTGTCAATGAAGAGGATATCTTTGCCTTAACCGAAGGTTTAATGAAATTGATCCTGAAGGAACTAAAAAATATAGATATCCAGACCCCCTTTAAGCGTATACCCTACGATGAAGCCATGCAAAAATACGGCTCGGATAAGCCGGACCTTCGCCCGGAATTAAAAAATGATTTTGCCTTCTGCTGGGTAGTGGATTTCCCGCTTTTCAAATTCAATGCCGAAGAGAAACGCTGGGAGAGCGAGCATCATCCTTTTACCGCGCCGGCTGAAAGCGGCCTTGAAGATCTGGATAAGTCACCGGATAAAGTAAAATCCCGCTCTTATGACCTGGTTTTAAATGGGATGGAATTGGGAAGCGGCTCGGTAAGGATACACCGCCAGGAGCTGCAGGAAAAGATATTTAATATTATAGGCATTGGAAAAGAAGAAGCAAAAAAGCGTTTCGGCTTTCTATTAGAGGCATTTCAGTTCGGCGCGCCCCCGCACGCGGGGGTGGCTTTTGGGTTGGACAGGCTCTTAGCCATACTTTCCGGAGAGTCAAGCATTCGTGAGGTGATCACTTTTCCAAAAACCTCCGCGGCATTCTGCCCCTTAACCTCAGCACCTTCGGATGTAGAAAGAAAACAATTAAAAGAATTAGGTATAACCATTACAGGAGGAAAGTAAAATGAACGGATCCAAGTTAGCCGGCATTACCTTATTAACCTTAAGTTTAGCCCTGTCAGGCTGCGTGGCCAGGACCTACAATCTGACCCGCGACAGGATCGACCAGGACCTCACCTCTGTGTCAGGCAACCGCGGTTATATTATGGGCGTGCCTCCGGAAGCCGGAGAGAGAAAAGCTACGCGTACAGTCAGGGTGGTTGAAGTAGAGCTGGGATTTTCCAAGAAATTACCGGCAAGGGCCGGCCAGGCAGCTCCTGCCGAAGAAATGGTAGAGGTAGTGGAGGTCCAGGAAACCCTGCCTGCCCCTGCAGAACAAACCTTTGAGAGCTATACCGTAGGTAAAAATGACACCCTGCAGAAGATCTCCAGGAAATTCTACGGCACAACCAGGAAATGGAAGGACATCTACGAGGCGAACAAAGATGTTTTACGCACTCCGGATAAACTTTATCCCGGACAAACCCTGAAAATCCCTTCAGCTATGGCAGAGCCGAAAGAAAACCTTAAATAAAACTTCATGGACAAGATAATCAAGCTGCAGTCTCAAAAAGAGGCGCAGGGGCTCTTTGGGTCCCATGACGCCAATATCAAGAATATTGAGCAGGAGCTTAAGGTCAAGCTGACCCTGCGCGGCGGCCACTTGAAAATAAGCGGCACAGCCGGAAATATCAAAAAAGCGGCTGAGCTGGTGGAATACCTGCTTGAGGGCTTACGTACCGGCAGCCAAGAAATAGGGAAAAGCGACCTTTCTTACCTGATCTCCAATTTAAAAAAGGGGGAGAGCTGTCAACGCCTGGGCGCCTTAGATACCGGCATTATGCGTGGTTCCATGGGCAAGCAGATCGGCCCGAAAACCACAGGGCAAAGGGAATATGTGGAGGCGATCAAAAAGCATGATATTGTCTTCGGCATCGGCCCGGCAGGCACCGGCAAAACCTACCTGGCAATGGCCTGCGCGGTAGAGGCATTGAAAAAGCAGGAGGCCAGGCGCATCATCCTGACCCGGCCTGCCATAGAAGCAGGAGAATCACTGGGTTTTCTTCCCGGGGACATGCATGCCAAGATATCTCCGTATCTGCGGCCCCTATATGACGCCCTCTATGATATGATGGAGGCCGAGCGTATTGAGAAATATATCGAAACCGGGATCATTGAAGTGGCACCCCTTGCCTACATGAGAGGCAGGACATTGAATGACGCCTTTATTATACTTGACGAAGCGCAGAACTGCACTGCCGAACAGATGAAGATGTTCCTCACCCGCCTGGGTTTTGATTCCAAGGCGGTCATTACCGGCGATATGACCCAAAGCGACCTGCCCGGGGCAAAACCCATCGGCCTGTTACAGGCGCAGGATATACTTAAAGAGATCAACGGGATAAAATTCATTTACTTCAGCGGTTCCGATGTGGTAAGGCATGCTTTGGTGCAAAGGATAATCGAGGCGTATGAAAAAACTACCCGTTAAGAATATAAGCGCGGCCTTTGGTTTGTGCGTTTTTATCCTGTTCTTCAGCCGTTTCATCGGCCTTAACCTGGGGGTGCCGTTTTTTCTGATCATACTTTATATAGCCTTTAAGCCCGGCTTCGCCGGGAGCAGGAACCTTAAACTTTCAGGCCTGGCCTTTCTCTTCCTGGTTTCTTTTTCCGCCGGCTTTATTCTGCTGGCTAACGGCCTGTCTTATTATTTCATACCCATCGCGATCATCCCCATGATCAGCATGCTTATTTTCAACAGCCTTGAGATAACCTATTTCCTGGCCCTGGCAACGTCCTTCTCGCTGGCATCTTTAACTCCCGAACCGTTTGAGGCCTGGTTTATTTTTATGGTTTCCTCCATATGCGCGGTCCTGCTCCTCAAAGGAGCGCGCAAGCGCACCACCGTTATCTGGGCAGGCGCCATCGCCGGGATCATGCAGCTGGCCGGCATTTTACTTTTTGAACATTTACAGATCAGTTCTCCGGAGAGGTATTTG
>JAQUME010000056.1 GCA_028718245.1 Candidatus Omnitrophota bacterium | reverse complement strand
TCCCAGTATTTGATCTCCGGGAAATTTTCGGGAAGGCTGGCGATATCCTCAAAATTTCCTCCATCAAGGTTCGACCGGTAAACAACCCCGTTCTTTTGATTAATATAATAGATCAGGCCGTTTTCGGCATCGAGGCGGAAAAGGGAGAACCGCTCCTGGTTCAGCTGCTCCAGGTCCGGGGTCAGAGGAAAAAGAATGATCTTGTCCAGGCGGCTGACCTTACCCGCCTCTACGCTGACCTCCCCTTTCCAGGGATAATGCCGCGCCAACTCCAATGTGATCTTATAAGGCCCGGGAAGGAGTTCCCGGATGCTGGATGGGGTTTTCCCCGGGATGATCTTATTGTTAAGGTATATAGTTGCTCCGTCAGGCTGGGTCTTTAGATAGACTAACCCCGTTTTTACAAGCTTAAAGGCATGCGGATCGAATTTATATCCTAAGGCAAATAGCAGGATAAAAGGGAGCCCCCCAAAAAATATAAGCAGGCTCAAATAAAATAAAAAACTTCTTATTCTTTGGAAAGCAAGCATTTTGCCAGATCTTTCTCCAGCTTCAGTAAAAACTTTTTTTGTTTTGCGCCTAAAGCATACCCGCCTATTTTCTCGTCATTCCTGATCACCCGATGACAGGGGATGATCAACGGGTAAGGGTTGCGCTTTAAGGCCTGGCCCACTGCCTGAAAGGCCCCGGGTGAACCGGCCTTTTGCGCTACCCATTTATAGCTGCGCACCTGGCCCAATGGAATGCTTAAGACAACCTGATAAACTTTTTTAGCGAAAGGGGTCATCTGCCGAGTATCCTTTTCCTTCTCAAAACATGGTGGTAGGAGAGCGCAAACCGGTGCGCTTCATTACGCACCCTGCGGATCAAATTCAAAGCCGGTGTATCGTGGCTTAACTTTAAGGGCTTAAGCCTGGCTGTAGTATATATATTTTCCTCTTCTTTGGCAATACTTACTAGGGGAATTTTCAGTCCTAATTTCACAAGCTCCCTTTGCGCCGATTCAAGATGCCCTCTCCCGCCGTCAATAAGGATCAGATCCGGCAGCAGGAGGCCCTCTTTGATCAACCTGGAATAGCGCCTGGCCACCGCCTCCCTGATCATGGCATAGTCATCAATTCCTTCTACCGCCTTGATGCGGAACCTGCGGTAATTGTCTTTATCGGGTGAGCCGCCGCGGAAAGAGACCATCGAGGCGCAGGCCTCTTTACCGTAAATATCCGAAACATCAAACCCCTCGATACGCATAGGCAGAGTTTTAAGGCCAATGAGATCCTTTAGATCGCTTAAACCGGTTTGAGGAAGATGATATTCGCTGCCCAAACTGCTTAAGGAAAGTATCTTATCCCGCAAAGCCGCTGCCTCCTCGAACTTACGCTGCCTTGCCTTCATGCGCATCTCTTTGGTTAATTTCTTTATCAGGGCATCGCTTTTACCTTCTAAGATCAGGCTTATGCTTTTGATGTTCCGGTCATATTCCGCTTTATTTATTTTGCCCGCGCAGGGAGCCGGGGAAAGCCCTATCCTGTAATAGATGCAGGGAACTTTCGGCATCTTTTTGCAGGAACGGTAAGGGAAATATTTGCGGATCACCTTTAATGCCTGGCGGAGTAATTTGGCATTTGTGTAAGGCCCGAAATAACGGCCGGAATCGGTTCCTACTTTCCGGGTTACACAGACGGCGGGAAATTCCTCGTCGGTTATCTTTACATACGGGAAACTCTTATCATCGCGCAAAGCCACATTGTATCTAGGCTCATATTTATGTATAAGGGCTGCCTCAAGCAAGAGAGCTAATCCCTCTGTCTGGGTAAGCCGGAGCTCAATATCCACGGCGTTTGATACCATGGCCGCGGTCTTCGCTTCCAGGCCGGGCCCCGAATATGTACTCAAGCGCTTCTTTAGGGACTTTGCCTTGCCGATGTAAATTACCTTACCGGCCTTATCCTTTATCAGGTAAACGCCGGGAGAATCCGGAGCGGATAAGATGTTTTCTTTTAAAGTTTTCTGGTTATCCATCGGCTAAGCTCTTTAAGCTCCTTTACTCTAAACATATAACAAAACAGGATATAGGAGAGCGCTGCGCAAAAAAGCGCCCACCAAAGATTTAAGGCACGGTTGACCAGGAAACATACTACTGCGGTGCCAAAGGCCGCCGCCAGCATACGCAGGAAGGCCGGCAATATTTTATGCTCCCCAAAACCGTCGAGCCTCTTTTTAAGTATAAAAAATAAAAAGAAAAAAGTATTTATCCCGGAAATTGATGTTGCCAGGGCCAGCCCCCCTATCTTAAGCGGGAACATCAATGCCGCGTTAAGAATAATATTAACGATCAGGGCAAGAAAGGCGATCTTAGCCGGGGTAACCGTATCCTTTAGCGCGAAAAAACAGCACTGCAATATCTTTGTGCCCGCGTAAGCGCATAGGCCGATGCTGTAAAAAAACAGGGCATTGGAGGTAAGCAGGCCTGAAGTAGTATCAAACCTTCCTCCGCCAAAAAGAGTAAATACCAGGGGCCCGGCTAAGACCATAAAGACCGCGGTTACCGGCAGCATCACAAAGAATACCGCGCGTAGCCCCCAGGAGAGGGTAGTTTTAAGGCCCTCCCGGCTATCCTCTAAGGCCTGCGTAGATAAGGTGGGCAGGATCGCCTGGGCAAGGGCATTGCTGAAAATGCCTATGGGGAACTGGATAAGCCTATAGGCAAAATAGAGCACTGCTACGCCTCCGTCGCCAACGACCGCGGCTAATGAGCCGAAGATGGAATCCACGAAATTATTCAGCTGATATATGCTTGAGCTGGCCAGCCTCGGCAGCATTAACCTTTTGACCTGGACCACTCCGGGATGGTTAAAATGTAAAGCCAACTTGGGATAAAAACCTTTTTTATATAAAACCGGGACCTGGATCGCTAATTGCAGGGCCCCTCCTATTAAAATACCGGATGCCAATCCCTTTATCCCCTCTCCAAACAGCAAAGCAAAAATAATTATGGAAATATTCAGCAGGCAGGGGGCAAATGCCGAAACCGCGAAATTCTTTAAAGAGTTAAGCATGGCTGTGGCATAAGCACTCAAACCGATAAGCAGGATATAAGGAAAAATTATCCGGTTCAGGCGGATGGTCGCTTCCAGTTTTTCCGGTGAACTGATAAAACCCGGAGCGATCATGCGCACAAGCAGGGGAGAAAAAATTATACCCAGGATAGTTATTACACTTAAGACAACCAGCAACAGGTTAAGCAGGATATTAGCCAGCTCCCAGAACTCCTCCTTTGAGCGCTTAACGCTGTATTCGCTTAGGACGGGAACGATGGCGGCATTTGCCGCGCCTTCGGCCACTAAGTCCCGGAAGAGATTGGGTATGCGGAAGGCGATCACAAAGGCCTGGGCGTAGATGTAGATCCCGAATAACCTGGCGATAACCACATCCCTGACGAAACCGAGGATACGCGAGGCAAGGGTAGCCAGGCCGATAACAGCCGCGGAACGGGCTACGGCGTGATTATGACTTCTCAGCGGATATTTGCCTGTTGACATGGATTATTAATTATGCTATTAATATTTAATCAAAAAACCAAGGAGAACATATGCCAAGACGCAGAACATCATTAAAAAGCAACCGCGTAAACAAAAGGAAACATACCCGTAACCTTAAGATCAAGGTGCAGCTTAAGAAGGCGATCAAGAAATTCCAGGAGCTGCTCTCCGAGAAGAACGTTACGGAGGCGAAAACTTTTATCGCCAAGGTATTTTCCCAGCTGGACAAAGCGGCGAAAAAGAATATCATCCACCCGGCTACGGCTAACCGCAGAAAATCACGCTTAACGCGGCGATTGAGCAAAACAGCATAAGCTGACGATCAATTTTTCCAAAGCGTAGGCAGGCTTCAACCTGCCTGTTTTTATTTCTATATCGCAGGCCAGAAGCAGCTTAAGGCGCCTGCGTGAATCCTTGCTTCCCATATTCTGCCTCTCCCAGGCAAAACGTAAGGCCCCCAATATACGCTCGGGGGCCTCTCCATTATTTAACAGCTGGTTCAGAAGTCGCAGAGCAGCATCGGCCTTTCCTGACTCGATCTGCCGGGCCAGGCTAAACGCGTCGGGATTGACCGTCTCCCGGAAACGGGTTATTGTCGCGCAGCCCTGCAAATCCTTGATAAACCTGTTCTTGTGATCATAATGCTCAAAATCCAGGACTAGGATCAATTCTTTGGGCGCCTTCTTGCAATAGGCGCCAAGAAAATCTCGGGATGCATCATCCAGGGATTGAGCATCCTTGATGACAACCACTCTCTTTGCGTTTTTTAACGGAAGGCTCGCCAGCCTCTCCTGGATCTCTTTTAGGGCCGTGTCTTTGGCGTATAATGTGTCGGAGTTAAAATCCTGCAGCTCTTTGGGAAGGAATTCCTGTTTTATTTTTTGAAGCTGGATTTCTTTGGCCTGGATATCCTGGCCGATAAGTAAATAAACCATATTACCATTGCTCGACTGTGCGCTCGACGATGCGGCGGGAGAGGTCCTCGATCGCCCTATTCACGGCTGTTTCTTCAGATACCACGATTACATTGCTCCCCGGATTTATCGTTGAAGTCCGGACAAAAAATGAATAGTTGCCGTTAAAGCGGTTCTCCTCCCAGACCAACTTATTCTCCTTGGTGTCCCAGAGGCTTAGGTTCACGTAAACATTAATGCGGTATTCGGTAACATCGTTATTATCGGCAGTATAACTTAGAGGATCCTTGCGGTACTCGACCAACTCACCTTTAAGCACAAGGTCAGCCAACTCTTCCTTAACCGGTTTCAGATTTCCGTCAAAAAGATACCTGTTGATAACCCGCCTGGTAATATCCGTCTCAAGCAGCGGCCGGTAAATGCGGTACTTGCTGGCAGAATAGGATTCCTGGGTTATATCCACTTTATTCAGGAAGGGAGTTATATAAATTGTCCTGTATTTTCCGGAGATCATTGAACGGGTGGTATATCCGCAGCCGCTTAGAGCAGCGGTCAGCAGGCAACATATAGCAACCAGGGAGAAAAATAAACCCATTTTATTTATTCTTTTCATCTTTATGCTCCGTTATTTCCATTGCCCGCAGCCTGGCTGCAGCTTGAGCAGCCCAGGGGCTCTCTGCGTAATTATTGATTATATCATTATAATATATCCTGGCTGAACCGAAAACCCTTTGTTTCTCATAGAACTGGGCGATATTAAAAGAGGCCTCCGCCTCCTTTTCCCTGATGCTGCTGATATTCTTTTCGGCATCAAGGGAGAGCACTGCATCAGGATGCTCTTTTACAAATTCCTCAAATTTCTCCTTTGCCTCCTGCGCCGCTCCCTGGTCATAAGCAGGGCCTTTGGAGAGGCTGGCGCGGCTTGAGGCGATCTGGAACTCCGCGGCAGCGGCCCACTCGCTGTCCGGGTAGCGCGAAACGACCTTGTTAAACTCCTCCTCTGCTTCGTAATAGCGCTGCAAACCCTTTAAGACCAGGCCTAACTTATACTGCGCCTGGGGAGCCAGGGGGCCGTAAGTGGAATTTTCCACAACCTTGCCGAATATCTCAATAGCCGGGTTCTCCACAGGCAGGGTTACGCCCAGGGCTTTACGTTTTTCCCCGGCCATAAATTTTTCGGCGATCTTATACTCCCGTTCGATGATCTCCTGGATACGCTCGGAAAACGGGTATTTATCGATCACCATCTGGTAGGCCTGATAGGCCTCATATAATTTACCCTGCTCCTCCTCGGTCAGGCCCAGGTAATACTGGCCCTCCGCGGCTTCTGCTGATTTGGGATAGGCCTTGATCAGTTTGCGGAATTCGCGGACAGCTTCATCATATTTCTTATTATCATAAAATGACTTGGCGTAAACAAACTGCTCCTTGGGATTATCCTTGGGCAGGTTCTTGGGATTGACCCATTTCCCGCTTTTAGGGGTCCAGATCCAATAGGAATAAGCCGGCTGAAAAGAGAGGGGAAAAATGATCAACAAAGCTAAAATTATGCGTTTCATAATATTATAAACTTATCACAGCCGGGTGGCTTTGTCAAAGGTAAAAATAAGCCAAAGGCAGGCTGATAACCGCGGAATTTATATATAAAAGCAGGATGACCAGCATACGGCAGATTGTGCTGACAGGCCCGGCCAAAAACGGGGAAAATAACCCGCTTAAGACCAGAGTAAAGCCGCATAAAGTGATCAATCCGGCAAGCGGGGCGATTAGCAGGTTAGCCAGGACAGTTAGCGGGGAAATAATACGGAAGTTATAAGCAATGATCCCCATTGTCCCTATCCAGGCGGAAAAAGAAACCAGCAGGCCATCGTAAATGAACCTTAATACCTTGTTCCCGTAATCGGCGACACGCAAAAATTTCCGGAGCTTCGGATAAAGATAAACGATCGCCCCTACACTGGCAAAAGACAGCTGAAAACCAACATCAAAAAGCTGCTTCGGATTGATCAACAGGATGAACAGTCCGGCGCAGGCAAGCGAATTGTA
>JAQUME010000055.1 GCA_028718245.1 Candidatus Omnitrophota bacterium | reverse complement strand
CCGGGATCCGCAAGCTGGCCGGCCAGATCCGCGCTAAATACGAGAATGTCCTATTTTTAGGTATCGGCGGTTCATATCTTGGTTTAAAGGCAGCGCAGGATGCGCTCTGCCCGCCTTATTACAATGAATTTAAATCTCTAAGGAAGAAATCCCCGCGTATTTATCTGGAAGGCAATAACCTTGACCCGGATACCTTGCAGGCGTTGTTGAAAAACCTTAACCCCAAAAAGACATTTGTCGTAGTTATCTCCAAGTCAGGGGAAACCACGGAAACCAAGGCGGCATTTATGGTTGTCTGGGCCTGGCTTAAAAAATCAGTAGGAACTAAGTACGGCAGGCAGATCCTGGCGATCACTGATCCTGCGTCCGGTTCTTTACGTAAAATAGTTGATGCCGAGCAGGAAAAAGACGCGTTAAGTTTCCGTAACTTGCCGCTCTTAAAAGGAGTGGGAGGCAGGTTCTCGGAATTTAATATGGGCCTTTTGCATCTGGCTGTCGTGGGTGTAGATATAAAGGAGATATTCGCCGGCGCTAAGGCAATGCTCAAGCAATGTTCCGTCGATGATGTGATGAGGAACCCCGCTTACCTGTATGCCATCCTGCACACTGTTCTTTACCGGAAAAAAGGAAAATCCCTGGCAATATTAATGCCTTTCTCCCAGGGCCTTAAGTCTACCGCCGATTGGTATGTGCAGCTTTTGGCTGAAAGCCTGGGCAAGAAATACCACCGTAAAATCGAAGTGGGTAAGGACGGAGTTGAAAACTGGCTCAAGGATAAGGATAATTTATTCAATCAGGGAAGGACCCCGATATCTGCTTTCGGCACCAATGACCTGCATTCCATCCAGCAGAATAATGTTGAAGGGGAGAATAATAAGGTTGTTACCTTCATCCGGGTAGAGAAATTCAGGACGGATTTAAGTATTCCCGGTTCAGGTGACCTGCTTTCCGGCAAGAAATTCAGCCGGCTGATGCAGCTGGCCCAGGAGGCAACCGAGTGGGCATTGGCAAGCGAGAACCGTCCGAACTGCACGATCATTATGCCCGAAATATCCGCGTATAACTGGGGAGCGCTTTTATTTTTCTTTGAGATGGCCACTGCCTTTGAAGGCGAGCTGCTTAATATAAACGCCTTTGACCAGCCGGGTGTGGAAGGGTATAAGAACTACATGTATTACAAATTAGGCAAGCCCGGTATCCCGCCTGCCGTCGCCGAAGCCATCAAAAATAAGCCCCTCATCAAAGATCCCAAATATATCCTTTAATTTAAACTAGCAACTAGGGACGTCTTTAAACCCAAAGCAGGGACGTCTTTGAATCCAATCGGAAGGGTGTCCCCAGCTATATAAAAATGTTAAAAATTGGAACTTTAAAACTGAAATCTAATTTGATCCTTGCTCCCATGGCCGGGGTCACTGATCTGCCCTTCCGCATGCTCTGCCGCGGGTTTGGCGCTGAGCTGGCGTTTGTAGAGATGATTAACTGCCGTTCCATTTCGCACAAAAGCAGAAAGACCCGGCATATGCTTTCTACCGCCCCCGAGGACAGGCCTTTAGGTGTCCAGATATTGGGATGCGAAGAGAAATATATTCTAAGGGCTTTGGATGTGCTAAAGCCTTATAAATTTGATATCCTGGATTTTAATGCCGCCTGCCCGGCAAAAAAAGTAGTCCGGCGCGGCGAGGGGGCAGCTCTGCTAAAAGACCCCCGGAAACTTAACAAAATACTTAAGTTAGTAGTAAAAAATTCCAAGATCCCCGTAACTGTAAAGATGCGTTTAGGCTGGGATAAGGATAGTGTTAACGCCAGGGAAGCAGCGCTTTATATCCAGGATGCCGGAGCCAGCGGTGTGTTTATCCACGGAAGGACCAAAACTCAAGAATACGGCGGTAATGTTGATTATAAGGAGATCGCCGGGGTTAAGAAAGCATTAGCTATCCCGGTCATCGCCAGTGGAGACGTTTTTTCAGCGCGATTAGCTCAAAAAATGTTTAGCGAAACAAATTGCGACGGGTTGGTTATCGCCCGCGGCTCATTCGGGAACCCGTGGATATTCAAAGAAATAAAGGAATTCTTAAAAACCGGTAAAATTATCGCCAAGCCCGCTAGAACCAAAGTAATCAAAATAATGCTGGAGCATTTGGACGCCTCGGTAGCTTTCTATGGAGAGAGGAACGGAGTGATCCTGTTCCGCAAATTTTTTGCCTGGTACACCAAGGGGATCGGTAATATTCGGCCATTAAGGGAACAGTCCTCACGGGCAAAGACCCGCCTGGAAATGGAAGCACTAATCAAAAGGAGTAAAAATGAAGAAAATATTTAAACGCAAAACTCACGAAGCCGAGCCGCTTGTCCAGCCGGACCTATCCTCCGCGATCGGCAGGATTCAACAGCAGCTGACTTTTCTGGAAAAGAAGATCGACACGCTGATCGCCCAATCCGCTCAAAAGCCTCCGGCGCAAAAAGAATACGCTAAACCTTTCCGGCGTTTCGATAACTCCTCTTTCCGGGAGAAAAGTTTCAACAAAGCTATTTGCGCGCAATGCCATGCTGAATGCGAGGTTCCCTTTAAGCCCACCGGAGACCGGCCGGTATACTGCAAAGAGTGTTTTTCTAAGCGCAAGGATGCCCAGGATAAACCGCAGGGCAGGGAAGATCACCGGCCCGGCGCCAGAAGAAAGCCGGTTTTCCGCAAGCGCAGCCGGGACCGCGCCCAATAGGTTCCTTTAAAACCTTTTCCATCGTCAATTTTTTAACCGAGGTTCTATGGCATTAATTAGTTTACAAGAGATCAGTTTAAAGTTCAGCGGCCCGCTTATTTTCGACCGCCTGAACCTGCAATTGGAACCTGGCGAACGGGTAGCCCTGCTTGGCCGTAACGGCGCGGGCAAGACCACCCTGATGAAGGTAATAGCAGGGGAGCTTTCGCCGGATGACGGGCAGGTGAGCCTGCAAAAAGGCATCCAGGTCGCCTATCTCCCCCAGGAAGTTTCGGTCCAGATGGAGGGCAATGTTTATGATATCGTCCTTTCCGGCCTGGGAGAACGGGCCAATCTTTTAAGCCGCTACCATAAACTCACCCATCGTCTGCATACCGAGCATACCAAAGAATTACTCCGCCAGTTGGATAACCTGCAGGCAGAGCTGGACCGCACCGAAAGCTGGGATGTGAATAACCAGGTTGAGCATGTTATTTCTCGGATGAATCTGGACGCCGATAGTGATTTTCAAACTCTTTCCGGCGGCCAGAAACGCCGGGTGCTCTTAGCCAGGGCCCTGGTACTAAAACCGGAGGTTTTGCTCCTGGATGAGCCGACAAATCATTTGGATATCGATTCCATTACCTGGCTTGAGGATTTCTTGGCCGGTTATCCGGGCACGGTATTCTTTGTTACTCATGACCGTTTGTTTATGACCCACCTGGCCACCCGCATACTTGAGCTTGACCGGGGCAGGATCTTCAGCTGGTCGTGCGATTATAAAACTTTCCTGGAACGTAAACAGGCGGCATTGGATATTGAAGAATCGGAATGGAACCATTTTGACAAAAAATTAGCCGAAGAAGAAGTCTGGATCCGCCAGGGAGTTAAGGCCCGGCGTTGCCGTAACGAAGGAAGGGTCAAGGCCCTCGAGCGTTTAAGGCAGGAGAAGAAGGTCCAGCGTAAAGAAGAGGGCCTGGTGCGCATGCGCGCGCAAAAGTCAGCCCTCTCCGGGCACAAAGTGATCAAGGCGGCCCAGCTGCATTTTAGTTACGGAGATAAATGCCTGATCCGGGATTTTTCCACCAATATCATGCGTCACGATAAGATCGGCTTGATCGGCCCCAACGGCAGCGGTAAAACCACCCTTTTACGCCTTCTCCTGGGTAAACTTGAGCCGCAGAGAGGAAAAGTCACTCTTGGCACTAACTTAGAAATCGCTTACTACGATCAGCTGCGTGAACAGTTAGATGAAGAAAAAACCGTGGCTGAGAATGTCAGCGACGCAAGCGACACCATAATCATTAACGGCAAGCCCAAACATATTTTGGGATATTTGCAGGATTTTCTTTTTTCCCCGGACCGCAGCCGGACCAAGGTTAAGGTCCTCTCCGGAGGGGAGCGCAACCGCCTGCTGCTTGCCCGGCTCTTTTCCAAGCCCTCTAATGTGCTGGTAATGGATGAGCCGACCAATGACCTGGACATCGAGACCTTAGAGCTTTTGGAAGAATTACTATTAGATTATGACGGCACCTTGCTTTTAGTCAGCCATGACCGGCAATTCCTGAATAACGTAGTTACCTCAACCATTGCCCTGGAGGGTAACGGGGTGGTCAATGAATATCCCGGGGGATATGATGACTGGCTAAGCCAGCGCCCTCAGGAAACAGCCCCTGAACCGCCGAAGGCCAAAATTAAAAAAGAGCCGGTAAAAAAAATAAAGCCGGTCACCCCGCGTAAACTCACCTTTAAAGAGCAAAAGGAATTAGAGGAACTGCCCTTAAAAATAGAAAAATTGGAGGAGGAGCAGCAAGCCCTCTATGCGTTATTCGCGGATATCAAATTTTATCAGAAAACCCCTGAAGAGCGGGCGCAAGCCGAGGCCCGCTCTAACGAACTCTCCTGCGAACTGGACAAAGCCAATCAACGCTGGGAATACCTGGAATCCATTTGTTTATAGCCGTTAAAGTGCTATAATCTAATTCTTAGCTGAGGATTACATTATGCGGTGTTACGCGTTTTTATTATCGCTGATTTTATTATTACCTGCCGTATCCGCGGCTGCGCAAGATAGTTCTTTCATAGATTCTATCAATAGAGCTACAGACGGCAGCTGGTTTAACCAGGCGATAATGCTGAACAACAAGTGCGATTTCTCAAAATGCCGGACCAGTGATTGCGCCAGGCGTGTATTCAGCTATACGATATTCGCGCAGGAGTGTGATTACGTTTCCGGCAGCTATGGGGTAAGAGGCAAAGATTGGGATGTGTCCGGCCAGTCGTCGGTAGATGTCTATAATTATTCAGAACAGAGATATTACGATGACCTGGGTATAGAGATATTCGGCACCGGGGAAAACAAGGTGCTGCATTTTGAGATCACCAGTTCCGTGGACGCGTTGAATAGTCTTGCGTATATATAATCATGGGAAAATTTTCACCGGCTATGGGGGAGGAAAAGATGACTAGGAAACTAAGGGCAGCAGTCTTAATTACGGTAGTTTTCTTTTTGCCTTTAACAGCCAAAATATCTTTTGCCTGCACGGATTTCCAGGTCAAGGCCGAAGATAATACCGTGGTTATCGGCCGTTCCATGGAATTCCCCGTGGATCTTCATTCTAACGTCATCATCGTGCCGCGCGGTGAACAGTTTGTCAGCGTCAATGACAAGGGGATTAAAGGTATTGCCTGGATGAATAAATATGGTTTTCTGGGGATAGACGCCTATGATCTTAAAAATTGCTATGTAGAGGGTTTCAATGAAAAAGGACTGTCCTTTGGCGCTCTGATGTTTGTTGGCGCGAAGTATCAGGCGGAGCTCCCGGGTAAATTTGTAACCATCGCTGATTTCGGCAGCTGGGTGATGGGTAATTTCGCGACAGTGGATGAGGTAAAAGAAGCGCTACCCAAGATCAACATCGCGGGGATGAGCCTGAAAGAAGCAAACGGCGAATTATTTATGCATATCGCTTTGCACGATGCCTCCGGAAAGAATTTGGTCATTGAGTTTATTGAGGGAGAAGTAAAAGTTTATGATAATCCGCTTGGAGTTATGACCAACCGCCCTGATTTTGAATGGCAGATCAGTAACTTAAGAAATTATATAAATTTGGACGCGCATGACAAAAAGGAGAAGACACTGAACGGCCTAAAAATAGAGCCTACCGGCGTTGGCAGCGGCATGCTCGGTTTGCCCGGTGACTGGACCCCTCCGTCAAGATTTGTGCGCGTCGCGTATTCTCTGGACGCGGCTTTGCCTGTAAAAGGCTCCTCCGAGGCAATAAACCTGGCAGAGCATCTTTTAAACATTGTGGATATCCCTAAGGGCGCGATCAAAGAAAACCCCGCTCCTTTTGTGATGATGGAAGGGTATGCTCAATGGGTAGTGATCAAAGATCTGACCAACCTTACCCTTTATTATAAAACTTATGAAAATACCGCCTGGAAAAAGGTGGACTTAAGGAAATTCAGCCTTGAGCCGGGAGGGGCGCGAAAATCCATAGCGATAGATGATAAGCAGTAGCGTATGAAATTATCTGCCACCCAGACAATAGCCAGAGATCAACTCCCGGAGCAGCTTGATATAAACGATGAATTCAAGTCGGCATTTGATCTCATGGAATATACCAAAGAATGCCTTTTTATCACCGGTAAAGCAGGCACCGGTAAATCCACCCTTTTAAAATACTTTAAGGCCAATACCGGTAAAAACATAATCGTCTTAGCCCCCACGGGTGTCGCGGCAATTAACGTAGGCGGCCAGACGATCCATTCCTTCTTCAGGCTGCCTCCGAAGATCATCCAGAAAGAAGCCATCAAGCGCCTTAGGGGCAAAAGCCTGCTTGAGAATCTGGATATGATAATAATAGACGAGGTATCCATGGTCCGCGCCGACCTTATGGATGGGATTGATTATGCCTTACGCCTTAACCGGGGCAGAATGAAATCCCCTTTTGGC
>JAQUME010000054.1 GCA_028718245.1 Candidatus Omnitrophota bacterium | reverse complement strand
AGGCTCAAGCTCGTAACGGGTGATCACCGGGCCGCGGATAATATCGGTGACCTTGGCTTCTATACCAAAATCCTCCAATGTATCTTCCAGTATCCTGGCGCTTGCCTCAAGGTCCTCTTTCATTTGCTTGGTATCCGGTTCAGGCGGCTGGTCCAATAGATCAACCGAAGGTAGATGATAATCTCCGATCTTTAACTCTGACTGCGGCTTATGGCTTTGGCTATCGGAAGCCAAACCATGGCCCTGTGGCCTATTTTTGATCTGTATCTTGGGCCGCGCCTGATTGGATTCGGGCATGAATATCTTCGGTTTGGCCGCTGCCTGATCCTCTTTTTTCAACGAACCGTTAAATCTGGCGGCTTGCGGCTGTTTGACCCTTACTTGTGTTGACCGCTGCCTGCCGGAAAAATTAAATATCCCGGAAAAAATAGATTTTGACCTTTCAAATGTCTTCTGGAAGAGGGATGAAATAAGTATCTCGGTTACCAGGGCAAGCGAAAGGATGATAAAGGTGATAAAAACAATAAAGCCGCCCAGGCGGCTGAAATAGGTGGTTATGAAATTAGAGGTAAGCGCTCCCAGGAAACCCGCGGTGTGGAATCTAAGCGGGCCATTGCTTAAATTGAACATCCCGATAAGCGAACTTAATGAAACCAGCAGCACGAACATGCCCAAGAGGCGCGGGATGCTCAAATACGGCTTATCCTGGCGGAAATATTTTATCCCCAGCATAATGACCAGGGCCGGAATGACGAAGCTAGAGATAGCGCCAAAAAGAAAAACGATCACGTTGGCCAGATGAGCGCCGAAGATACCTAATAAGTTTTTTGGAGGAAAATTGGGATGCGAGGTGTAAAACACAAGGTCAAGGCGGTCAAAACGGACAAGGCTGGCTAAGACCATCAGCCCTGCAGCTACTAAAATAACGCCTTTGACCTCATTTAATCTTCTTTCTCTCACTTCAGAAAATTAACCGGCTTGTTCCGCCTGCTTCTTGCTTAAATTGATCCTGCCCAGCTCATCTATGCCGATGACCTTGACTTTGAACTCGTCGCCGACCTTGACGATATCTTCAACCTTCTTCACGAATGTCGCCGACAACTCGGAAACATGCACCAGGCCTTCTTTGCGCGGGGCTATCTCCACGAAGACGCCGAAGGGCATGATCCGCTTTACCTTACCCATATAGATCCGGCCCACCTCAACATCCTCGGCGATCGCCTTGATCATCTTGATTGCTGCCTCTGATTTGGCGGCATCGGTAGAACCGACCAGGACCGTTCCGTCATCGTTGATATCGATACTGGCTCCGGTTGCGGCAATGATCGCCTTGATATTCTTGCCTCCCGGCCCGATCAGCTCGCCGATCTTCTCGGTGTTGATCTTGACCACGTCTATGCGCGGGGCAAAACTGGAAAGCTCCTGGCGCGGGGCACTTAATGCGGTGCTGATCTTATCTAAAATAAATAACCTTGCTTCTTTGGACTGTTCAAGGCATTTCTTTAATAACTCCAGGGATATGCCGTTGATCTTTAAGTCCAGCTGCACGGCGGTAACCCCGCTGCGAGTGCCGGCAACCTTAAAATCCATATCTCCGAAATGGTCCTCTAATCCGGCTATATCGGTTAAAATAACCTCTTTATTCCCCTCTTTAACCAGGCCTAAAGCAACTCCGCCTACAGCCTCCTTGATCGGCACACCGGCATCCATCAATGATAAAGCAGCAGCACATACCGAAGCCATGCTGCTGGAACCGTTAGATTCCAGGATCTCGGAGACCACTCTTACAGTGTAAGGAAATTTTTCTTTTGAAGGCATGACCGCAAGCAGGGCTTTTTCAGCCAATGCTCCGTGGCCAATCTCGCGCCTGCCCGGACCGCGCACCGGCTTTGTCTCCCCTACGCTGAAAGAAGGAAAATTATAATGCAGCATAAATGATTTCTTCTTCTCCCCCTCCAGTGCCTCAACCAACTGCTCATCCTCACCCGTGCCTAAGGTAGTGATGGCTAAACTCTGGGTCTGGCCGCGGGTAAAAAGTCCTGAGCCGTGGGTGCGCGGAAGCACGGAGACTTCGCAACTGATAGGACGGATCTCCTTAAAAGAGCGTCCGTCGATGCGTTTGTTCTCTTCAACGACCATCCTGCGCACCTGCTTCTTCTCTATTTCATGCAAGCCTGCCTGGATATCAGCCGCAAGGATATCTTCTCCGGCCAACTTGGCCTCCAGATCCTTGAGCAATAAAGCTATCTCCTCCTCACGCTCCTCTTTGGTGCTCAACTTATACACCTCATTCAATTTTTCCTTGGATAGTGATTCTATCTTCTGTATTAAAGCCGGGCTAACCAGCTTAAGTTCAACCTGCGCTTTGGGCTGGCCGTAAAGACGGCAGAATTCCCCCTGCATTGCAAGTACCGGTTTTAAACTATCCATGCCGAATTTTACCGCTTCAAAATATATATCTTCGGAGACCTCATTGGCCCTTGATTCAAGCATTACCACACCGCTGGCGTTGCCGGTCACTATTACTTCCAGGTCCGAACTCTCCAGTTCTGCGTAAGTAGGATTCAGGACAAATTCGTTGTTTACCCTGGCTACCCTGCAGGCAGCCAACGGCCCGTTAAAAGGAATATTTGAAATGGATAAAGCGGCGCTGGCGCCGAAAAGCGCGAATATATCCGGATCGTTTTCCCCGTCGCTTGAGAGCACGATCGCCATTACCTGGACATCGTTTAATAAACCCTCGGGAAATAAGGGGCGGATCGGACGGTCAATAAGGCGGCTGGTTAAGATCTCGCTTTCCGAAGGCCGGCCTTCACGCTTAAAGAAACCTCCGGGGATCCTGCCTGCGGCGTAGGTTTTCTCCTGATATTCCACGGTCAGAGGGAAGAAACCCTGGCCTTCCCTTAGCTCCCGGGACATGCAGGCAGTAACCAGGACTACCGTACCGCCGTAAGTAACCATGACCGAACCATTGGCCTGTTTGGCTAATCTGCCGGTCTCCAGGACGAGGTCATTCTTGCCGAATTTGATCTTTAAGCTCTTATTTTGCATTATTCAACTCTCTTCTTTCTTTTTTTATGGATGAAACCTTAAAAAGGGATTTACTTTCTCAAGCTGAGTTTTCCCAGGAGCTCTTCATACTTCTTCATATCTTTATCCTTGAGGTATTTGAGGAGTCTGCGGCGCCTTCCTACCATCAAAAGCAGGCCGCGGCGGGAATGGAAATCCTTTTTATGTGATTTGAAGTGCTCCCCCAAGCTATTGATCCTTTCGGTCAGGATAGCTATCTGGACCTCGGCGGATCCGGTGTCCCGGGAATGCACTTTGAAATCGTCAATCAATTTTGCCTTCTTTTCTTTTACCAAAACCAATTTCTCCCTCCTTTTCGTATTTTTAAGATTATACGCTAATTAACCCTACAAGTCAATTATCTTTTTTATTTCTTGCCCAGCAGTTCGATTATCTTATCCAGCTTAGCGACTACCAGAACGCTGAAAACTACGAACCACACCGTCAAAGCCAATGAGATCAACCCGCCGATAAAACTTAAACCATAACCCATATCTCTTCCTCCTTCAAATGTTCAACATTCTACCACAAGATATTCAGGGACACAATACTTAATTCTGCGTAAAAGGGAAAATCGGGAATTAAGTATTGTGTCCCTGAATTATTCCGGCATTATTCTTTTGCGGCTGGATTTCTTAAGCGAATGCCGGCGCTTCTGCTCAAGGATCCTTAGCTTGACTGATTTTGGCCTTTTGCGGTTCCTGGCCATGACCTTTGCTTTAAGCGACTGTTTCTTAAGCACATCCTGCCGCATCCTGTTGGCGATCTTGCTTAAAAGGATATGCCTGGCCAGGTTGCGGTTAAGCACCTGAGAGCGCTGGCGCTGGCACTTTACCTCAAGGCCCGTAGGCAGATGCTTAAGATACACGCAGGTAGAGGTCTTATTGACATTCTGGCCTCCGGGGCCGCTTGAGCGGATAAAGCTCTCCACGATATCCTCTTCGCGCACCCCTAAAGCCGCCATCTTTTTTTCCAGGGCTGTTTTCTCCGTCCCGTCAGCTGTCATGAACTACCCCTTCTATCTTTTTGATCATCTCTTCCAGTTCCTTTATCAACGGCATAGGAAGCATTTTCAGAAGCTGGACTTCCTGCTTAAGCATGCGCAGCTGGCCGAGCAATCTCCGTAGGGTAGCCAGCTTTCTCTTTTCCTGCGCCTCCTCCGGCTCCAGCTCCTGCCTTTGCCGGATGATCACCCCCAGATCTTTCTTTAGCTCCTGGGCGTCCTTGCCCTTTTCAAAGATCTGTTTTTTGAGGCTATTGTAATCATCCTCATCCAGCGCTTTTTTGTTTTTCGCCTGGCGCAGGATATCCACCGATTCATAGCTGGGGATCTGGGCGGCGGGAGCAGATGCAGCATAATCCGTTTTTAAATACTGCGGCTCCTCCTTCTCCAGGAAATAATATGATTTGAGCAGCTTCATCGCCGTTTGCTTACGTATGCCTATCTCGCGGCTGACATAAACGTCAAAATTCACATACCCCCACTCCTTATACATCTTGTCTTTCCATACCGAATAGAGCGACCTGCCCAGCTCTACCCAGGAGCTCTTGAAATTTTTGGCGCTCTCCAGTATATGATAACGCAAAGAACCTGCATCCAGGCCTTCCATCTTTTCTTCGATGTTCTTTAAAGATTTTGTTTTTACCTGCTCCATTCCATGCACCTACTTTCCGAATATCTCCTTTAACCCTTCCCCAAAATCCTTGTATTTATCTATTATATTGGTTACCTTGTCCACCAGCTCCTCCGGTGACTGGCTGCTCAAGTTTGCCATTGCCGCCTTTAAGATCGTTTTTTTCAGTTTATCTCCGGATAAAGCCGGATTATCCAGCTTAGTGTCTATATCGAACTTCAGCCGCAAATTTCCGTTCTTATCGGTGAACAGGTCCAGAGTGTTTTTCATCAGGTCCGGAGGCGCCAGTTCATCGACCTGCGCGTAAACAAGGCCGGAAAGGTCAAAATCCGTGGAGATATGCAGATCGTTATTTTTGGCCTTAAAGGTTGAAACCAGATTGAGCTTGGAAGATAAAAGTTTCTTGTTGGAGATAAAGTTGCCGTAATACGGAGAAAAATTAGTGATATCCATATCCTTGACCTCTAATTCAGCATCCATGTTCTTGGCCGGAAGATCTACCCAGCCGGAAAAAACCGCGCTGCCAAAGGGCTTAAGGTCGGTTTTAGAAAAGCGGGCGCTCATGTTGAAATTAGCGGCAAGCGAAGTGACCGGCAAGAGGACTTTAGAAACGCTTATATTCACTTTATCCGCGATGATCTGATATCCCGGGCCGCTTACCTTTCTATCCGTAAAAATTATCCTGCCATCCCGCACCTTAAGGCTGGTCAGATAAACTTGCGGCGGCTTGCCGCCTTTTTGTTCCGGGGCCGGAAGGTTTAATTTTCCGTCGGCAGATTGCTCAAGGTTGATCACCGGCTCAACAATATTTAAGCCGTGGATAACTACCTTGCCGAACAATAAACTGATCAGGTTCGGTGAAAAAGAGACCCTCTTTATGCTGGCGAGGTTACCTATCTCTAACTTTTCCAGCGTAACGGTAAGGGGAAGGCCTAAGCTTATTTTGCCAACGCTGGCTTTAACCTTTAGATTCTGCCGGATCTGGTCCTCCACGATCTTAGGCGCGTACATTCCGACAAATATCCCGGCGATCACAAAAAGAGCCAGAAATACCGCTAAGATCAAAAGTAAAATTTTATATTTTTTTCGCATCTATCCCCTCCGCTAGTGTCCCAAGGTCAAGCTCAAGAAATTCCGGGTTATCCGGCAAGCTTAGATAAAAATCCGCGGTCTGGTCAAATTCTGCTTTAACTATCCCGGTCAGGCAATCCAGCACATGCCCGCCTCTTCGCTTATCTTCGCTGATAAAATGCATATGATATCCGGGTACGCCGATCTTCTCCGCGTACTGCGGAGAGCGCCAGCCAACCATCGTCCCTCTTATATCGTGAAATTCAAAGACCTTCTGATCTTTGAGCGCCTGATCAAGCCTTGGATAGGGCTGAGATTGCTTAGGCACGCTTCTTGTTTTCACATATTTGAACATCCCGCTCACTTTCACGGCATAAAACATATTCTTTGAGGACAATAACTTATCCAGGTACCAGGTCAGATCCGCGTAATTCAGCTCCCGGTCAACAAAAAATGTTTTATCCGCGTCAAAGAAGGTCACCTGCGCGAAAGGAATACCCGAAGAGCGCCTGACCGGATAAACCCGGCCGTCAGCTTTAACCTGGTAAAATATTCCCCTCAAAACCACCATCTCCCCGTCTAAACCCTGAAAGGTCCCGATGCCGAAATCTCCGTGTTCCTTAAGCCAGCCTAGTGATGCCTGGCCGTCATAATCTCCGGCAGAAAGTGCCTGTATGGTTGATGCCTGGTAAAGAACATCTCTTCTCTGGGTATGGCAGCAGCCAAACAAAACAAGAAGAGAAAGAACTAAGAAAGGATAAAATTTATTTTTCAGCATAATTTAAAGCAGGGCGGTTTCGATCCTGGAGCGCACCTTATCCCTAAGCAGGGCAAAATCACCGGGCCCATAACCCTCTGTTTCAACTGCCGGAAGAACGGTAAGCTTTGCCGATACCTTGGAGCTGAAGATCCAGCTGCCTTTGGGTATGGTATCCCGCGTGCCCTTTAAACAAATAGGCAGGATCGGCTTCTTTTCTTTGATCGCCAGTTTAAAAGCGCCGTTCTGAAATTCATTCATCCGGTCAGTAGTGGAGCGCGTACCCTCCGGAAAGAATAACACGGACATATCTTTCCGCAGCCAAAGGCTGGCCTGGTGATAGATCTCTTTTATGCTGGCGAAGTCGCCGCGGGTAAGCTTGATGTGTTTGATCAAACTCAAACACCAGCCGATAAAAGGGACCTTGAACAAACTTGCCTTAGCCACCCACTTAAACTGCATCTTGGTCTGGTAAAGCACGGCGATATCCGCCAGGCTCTGGTGGTTAGAGATTATCACATAAGTCCTTTTATGATCTATATTCTCAAGACCCATGACCTTCAGGCTCCAGTAGGGATTCAGGCCGAGCACGGCATCCGACCACCAGAAGCACTGCGCGTGAGTGACCTTCTTTTTCTTGTCAAAAGGGAAAAGCAGGATGGTCAGGACAAAAACTACGAGGAAAAGCAGGATGGTCAACAGAATACTGCCTGTCCATAT
>JAQUME010000053.1 GCA_028718245.1 Candidatus Omnitrophota bacterium | reverse complement strand
AAATAGGCGATTATATCTACGCCCAAGGTGGTTTTGTAGTCAGCAAGATATCCGCCTCCGAAGCAGAGAGTATCCTTTCGGTATGGAAGGAGACTTTTTTTGAATTGCAGGAGGTGGATTTAAAACTTTCCCGCTTGTCTTTAAGCGGAATTGGGGCGGATAAAAAACTGCTCGGGGTATTGGACAAGGCCAGCCAATCCAGGGATCTGACGCGGGATGAGCTTCTGTATTTGCTGAAGCTAAAAGACAAAAAGGCCATAGAGCTGCTTTTCAAAACAGCGAATTTCCTGCGCCAAAAACACTTCAAGAACTCCTGCTGCGTGCACGGGATAATCGAGATATCCAATCATTGTTGCCAGGGCTGCAGCTACTGCGGCATATCATATCATAATAAAGGTTTGAAACGCTACCGCATGACAAAGGATGAAATATTAAAGGCTGCCGGAGAGGCTGTGCAGATTTATGGTTTTAAATCCCTGGTTCTGCAAAGCGGGGAGGATCCCGGATACAGTGTTTCGGAATTAGCGGATATTATTAAGGAGATCAAAGAAAGATTTCCGGTGCTTATTTTTATCAGCTTTGGAGAAATAGGTATCGATGGATTGGAAAAACTTTACCAGGCAGGCGCCAGGGGACTGCTCATGCGTTTTGAGAGCTCAAACCCCGGGCTTTACCGGGATATGCATCCGGGTATGAACTTAGAAAGCAGGCTCGAACATTTGCGCCGGGCTTATGATATGGGGTATCTCATCCTGACCGGAGGCCTGATCGGTTTGCCGGGGCAGACAAAGGAGGATATCCTGAATGATATATTCCTGGCTAAAGAGCTGCATGCGGAGATGTTCAGTTTCGGGCCTTTTATCCCGCATCCGAACACTCCTTTTTCGGAAATTAAACCTGCGCAGCCCGAAGAGGTATTTAAAACCTTAGCCATTGCCAGGATCATTGATAACAGTCACGCCAAGATCTTGGTGACTACCGCGTTAGAAACTTTAAGCGGGGATGCGGCAAAAGACGGGCTTTGCGCGGGAGCAAATTCGCTTATGCTTAATGTTACCCCAATGAAATACCGGCCGTTTTATTCCATTTATCCGAAAAGGGCGCATCAATCCGAGGATATTTCCAGCCAGATCGAATCTACAATTTCACTGCTGCGCTCTTTGGGAAGGGCGCCGACCGACCTGGAGGGGCTTTAGTTCTATGATATACATTAATGAAGAGAAAATAAATAATTTATTGTTTGCGGCAAGAAATGCCGATAGCGCAAGGCTCGATGCGATCCTGGAAAAGAGCCGCGCTCTCAAGCGGCTTACCTTGGAGGAGTCAGCCATCCTGCTTGCGGTGGATGAGCCGCAGTATTTGGCCAGGATCTTTGAAGCGGCAAGCTTTGTCAAAGATGCGATCTACGGCAGGAGGGTGGTGCTTTTTGCGCCGCTTTATATCAGCAACCTCTGCGTGAATAACTGCCTTTACTGCGGTTTTAAATCGGATAACCTCTTGATCAGGCGCAAGGCTTTGACTGTCTCTGAAATCAACTCCCAGACAGAGTGGCTCTTAAAGCGCGGGCACAAAAGGATACTGATGGTCTGCGGAGAAGCTGCTCCCGGAGGCAAATCCAACATAGATTATTACATTGAAGCGGTTAAAGCTATTTATGCAGCCCAGGCAGGCAGCAATAAAATAAAAAGGGTAAATGTCAATTGCGCGCCGTTGGCTGTAGATGAATTTAAGCGGCTTAAAGCAAGCGGCATCGGCACCTATCAGGTCTTCCAGGAGACATATCATGACGGAACTTATCGCCGCATGCATCCAAAGGGCCCGAAAAGCGACCCTGATAACCGGATCGATAGCGTTGACCGGGCATTTAGCGCCGGGATAGACGATATCGGTATCGGCGCTCTTTATGGTTTATATGATTACCGTTTTGAGACCCTGGGACTACTTTCTCACGTTGAGCATATGGAGCAGAAACTCGGGGTCGGGCCGCATACCATATCCGTTCCACGCATTGAGCCGGCTCCGGGCGCAGAGGTGTCTTTTAATATTCCGCATAAGATCTCCGATGAGGAATTTAAAAAAGTGGTCGCGGTCCTAAGGCTTTCAGTCCCCTACACCGGCATAATCATGTCAACCCGCGAGAGCCCGGAGATGCGCGATACTCTTTTAAGCCTGGGCGTTTCTCAGATCAGCGCGGAATCTTCTACTTCTCCGGGCGGATATACCGGCGAGGAAAATAAAAAGGCCGGCGGCCAGTTTTCCCTTGGTGACCATCGCAGCTTAGATGAAATAGTCGGAACCCTGATCAGGCATGATTATATCCCCAGCTTTTGCGCTGCCTGCTACCGCATGGAGAGAACGGGGGAGAGTTTTATGAAGCTGGCCAAACCCGGGACGATCAAAGGCAAGTGCAGCATGAATGCCCTGATCACCCTGAAAGAATATATTGATGATTTCGCATCCGGGCCGGTAAAAACGGCAGGCTGCGCGATGATCAGCCGCTATTTTAAGCAGCTTGAGCCCTCCGAACAGGATAAGTTAAAATCATTATTCGCGCATGTCGCAGGCGGGGTAAGAGATGAGTACGTATAAGATATTATCTAAAGAAGTGTTAAGCGATCATTCCGGGGCAAGGATAATAAAATTGACTTTAAACGCCCCGGAGATCAGCTTTAAAGCCAGGCCGGGCCAGTTTGTCGTGGTGATGCCTACCGAAAAAGGGGAGAGGGTCCCGCTCACCATCGTTGAGACCGACACCAAGGCCGAAAGCATCACTATTATTTTTCAGGAGGCAGGTTTAAGCACAAAAATATTAGGAGCGCTTGGCCCCGGGGATAATTTATACGCCCTGGTCGGGCCCCTGGGCCATGCCACTGAGATCAAAAATTATGGCAGGGTTATCCTGGTCGCCGGCGGGGTAGGGATCGCTGAAATTTATCCTGTGGCAAAAGGCATGAAAGAGGCGGGAAATGATATTACGGTGATCATCGGCGCAAAGAGCAAAGAGTTGTTGATATTGGAAGATGAATTAAAGACAGCGGCGGATAAAATATATACGGTAACTGATGACGGCAGCTGCGGCAGAAAGGGTTTTACTACCGATGTTTTGGAGGAGCTGTTTAAAAAAGAAAAATATGACCTGGTTTACAGCGTAGGCCCTATCCCCATGATGGAGAAGGTCGCCGGGTTAAGCCGCGCTTTTTCTATCAGGTGTATAGTTTCGCTCAATGCCCTTATGGTTGATGCCACGGGCATGTGCGGCTGCTGTCGGGTGACTGTGGGGGCTCAGGTTAAGTTCAGCTGCGTTGACGGTCCGGAGTTCGAAGCGGACAAAATAGACTGGGATGAGCTGAAGAAAAGAAACTGTATGTATCTGGACAAGGAAAAGCATATTTGTAAGCTGAAATTAAACCAATGAGAAGAGAGCCGGTAAAAGCCGGAGAGTTAGCCGCCGATATCAGGACCCAAAGTTTTGATGAAGTGGTCGCCGGATACTCCGAAAGCCAGGCACTGTTAGAGGCAGGCCGCTGCCTGCAGTGTAAGAATCCAACCTGTATCCAGGGCTGTCCGGTAAATATAGATATCAAAGAGTTCATTTTTCAGGTTACCCGGAAGGATTACCGGGGGGCTTATTTTACCATCCGCAAGACCAATAATTTTCCCTCTATCTGCGGCAGGGTCTGCCCGGCAGAGTACCAGTGCCGCAAGGCCTGCGTGCTTAATAAAAGCAAGCTTGCCTACGCAAGCCATGATGCGATCAATATCCATTTCCTGGAAAGATTTGTCGGGGACTACGGCAGGCGGAATAATCTTAAGGTGCCGGAAGAAAAAGATGCTGACTTTTCAAAGATCAAGGCAGCGGTAGTCGGCTCCGGACCTGCAGGATTATGCTGCGCAGGGGAACTGGCCAGAAAAGGTATAAAGGTGGTTATATTTGAAAGCCTGCAGGCTTACGGCGGGGTTTTAAGGTACGGCATACCGGATTTCCGGCTTCCTGATGAAGTGCTTGATTACGAGATCAATTGTTTAAAGGAGTTGGGGGTGGAATTCAGGAATAATGTCGTCGTGGGCAAGAGCATTCTCCTGGATGAATTATTCCAGCAGGGGTTTAACAAGGTATTCCTGGGATTAGGCGCCGGGGTGCCGTCATTTCTGGGCATAAAAGGAGAGAACCTTTGCAACATCTATTCAGCCAATGAGTTTTTGACCCGGATAAACCTGATGTCGGCTTATAAATTCCCGGAATACCACACGCCGGTAAATATCGGAGAGCATGTTCTGGTTATCGGCGGAGGCAATACAGCCATGGATGCCGCCAGGAGCGCTTTGCGTTTACAAAAAATGAGCGGGATAAAACCGGATGTTTCTATTATCTACCGCCGCACTGAAACAGAGATGCCGGCCAGGCGCCTTGAAATAGAGCACGCCAGGGAGGAGGGGATCGAATTTAAATTTCTGATCCAGCCCAAGGAATTTTACAGCGATGAAAAAGGTCTTGTGCGGGGACTGAATGCCTTAAGCTGTAAACTGGGGGAGCCGGATAGCTCGGGAAGAAAAAAGCCCGTTGCCCAGGAGGGGAGCGATTTTATCTTACCCTGCGACCTGGCGATCATCGCCGTCGGCCTGCAGGCAAACCGGGTTTTAAGCAGCGTGACACCGGAGCTGAAAACCGATAAATATAAAGATATCATAGTTGACCCCGGGAGAATGGAAACTTCGATCAGGAATGTCTTTGCCGGAGGGGACATTGTCGGGGGGGAAGGCACGGTGATCGAAGCTATGGGTATGGCCAAGAAAGCCTCCAGGGCCATGCTGCAAATTTAATTTAGTTGCAAGGACGCTTCTTTGGTTGTAAAATATGCGCTAATGAACAAAGAAGAAATCCTTGAAGATTTTTTCCGCACTTTGAGAATCGTACTTACCAACGCTTTTTCTTATTCCAAAGACCATCCCTATTTCATCAAATCAGTAGCAAATTTCAAAGCCAAGCTTGAAACAGCCCTCTCCATCCTCAGCCCGCTTAAGATCGGGATAACCGATTCGGGGCTTGTGGCAGACGGGAAGAACCTGACTAAAAGCGGTTTCTATGACGATCTGGCGCGCCTCCTGCATCAGCGTAAGATCAAAAGCCTGGAGATCAGGAAAGGGGCTGACCTCCAGGAGTTAGTCGAGTTCTTTTCCATAATCTCCCTGCCGCAAAAAGAGATCTTTAAGAACGGCGGCATCGCAGCACTTCTATTGAGGAAACAACTTACGCACTTTAGCGTGGGGGAGCTGGATTATTCCTCGCTTTTGCATGGGGAAGGCCAGGAAGGGGTGGATATCTGGGGTTATATGCTTAGGGACGCCGTGCGCAACAATGACGCGGGTAAATTAAACAGGCTTGCCGATGAATTCGGTTCCCTTATCAAACGGGTCAATGAAAAGGATGTTTTCAATGCCGAAGGCATATCCCCCCAGGTCAGCGATTTTATGATCTCTTTAAGGGCCACGAACAGGGAAAAATTCGATAAATGCGCCAAAGAGATTTTCCTATGGTTGCTGCGGAATAAAAAGCACCTTAATGACGATAAATTGGCTAAACTTAAGCCTATTTTTGTCGGTTTAGACCAGGATGATTTCAGCTCACTGCTTTGGGACGGTATCCTGAAGGAGGATAATTTTAATGCTTTAAGCCTGCAGATATTCTCAAAGTTATCAAATTCCGAGGATCCCGGCAGGATCGCCGGTAATCTTTTAAAAGAAGGGGACCAGGGGCGGTATTTAAGGGATAATCCGGGCGCGGTAAAGAAGATCCAGAATTTGTTGAACGCCGGAACCGAAGATTCTTTGTCGGCGGTATATCGCAACACCCTGGAATCTTTGGTTAAAAGCATATCCTTCTCCGGTAAACTGCTTTTTGACCACAAGGGGCTCCTGACAAATTACCGCAGTATAGTTTTAGGCATATTTTCATCCGGAGGAAAGAGCGATAACGGTAGCCTTGTAGAGGGGATCCTAGAAAAAGAGATGGCCGGGGCATTGGAAGATAATGATGCCGTTTTCCTGAAAGGGCTATGGTCCCAGATGATAAAAAGAAAGGCAGACGGCAAGAATGCCTGTCCCGGGATTGAAACAAAGCTTTCCCTTTCCGTGGAGAATATCGTATTGAACGGCACCCTTGCGCCTGAGCAGGAATTTCTTCTGGAGATGGTTTCTTCTCCCAGCCGAGAGGCCGGGGCCTACCTGGATAAAATATTTACCGCGGAGAAGGCGGATAAATATATCTTAAGCCTATTCTTAAGGTTATTTAAGGATGACCTCAAGGGTTTTTACGCCAGGCTTGAGCAAAAACTCCAGGATATGGATTTTCTTCTAAGCCTGATCGCCACGCTGGGAGAGATCCCCGTACCTGCGACGCTGGATATATTGGAATATATTTATTCCTCCGCCAACCACCTTGTAAAGGTTGAGGTCCTGGATGCCATGGCTAGAGGCAAGAACATTGATGCGGCATTTCTTATCCGCCAACTGGACTCGGATTCGATATTATTGAAAAGGGGGGCGCTTTCGGCTTTGGTCCTTGACCCCGCAGGCAGGGAGGAGGCGCTCAAGCTCCTGCTTAACCTTCCCAGCCGATGGGGCCGCAGGAACAGGGTCGTTATCGAGAATATGCAGATGGTCTATTCACTGGGCCTGAAGGAGGCAAGCGGCTATATCAAGGCCCTGGCGAGGAGAAAATTTTTCTGGAACAGGCGGCTTCGCGAAAAAGCCGATAAAATACTAAAGGAGTGGAATGTCAGCTGAAATTCAAACAGCCTTTAAAGAGCTGCTCACCTGCCTTCAGACCGCCAAGCTCTACGGCACAGTGCATCCGATGTTCCAGAAATCCCTGGATAAGGCCTACACTGCCTTTGAAGATGTCTTAAACTCTCGCCCCGAGATGGTCATCGGCATAGTGGGCGATGAGCTGGCCTTTGAAAAAGAGATATTCTTTGACCTAAGCAGGCTTTTGAAATCGGCGATCCTCTATTTGAAGGAGAGGAATATCGAGAGGCTGGCTTTTTTCCGCGGATTAAGCAAGGAGGAGCTGGGAAAATTCGTCGGCCTTATTGCCGGGCCTAAAGAGGAGTTTAAAGCCGACCCCCAGAAGCTCCTGGTTGTTTCGGGGGTGCAAAATATAAGCATAGGCAAACTTAAAGTTGATGACAAGGGGGATAAGGGAAGCTTTGCCCTTGAACAACTTAATCTTTACGACACCTCCGTGGACAAGGTAAGCCAGGTTTTGATCGGCGTGCTTAACTCCGAAAAGATCGACCACCTTTCCCTTAAATTTTCCTTAAGCAATATTATGGATAACCTGGGTTCGCAGCACCAGGAATTGCTTAAGCTGGCGACGGTAAAGAGGTATGATGTGGAGACCTATACGCACATGCTTAATGTTTCTATTCTCTCTATGTATTTTGCCTCCCGCCTGGGATTTGAGAAAAGCGATATATTGAATATCGGGGTAGCCGCTCTCTTCCACGACATCGGAAAGATGTATATCTCGCGCAAGACCCTGCATAAGCCCGACCGGTTAAACGACCAGGAGTTTGCCAGCATCAAGAGCCATACGATCCTGGGAGCTGAATTCATGTTGAAATACGTTGATGCCCTGGGGAT
>JAQUME010000052.1 GCA_028718245.1 Candidatus Omnitrophota bacterium | reverse complement strand
GCTCCCTTACCAGGCTGATCCTGGCTGAATGTGCCTCAAGGCTGCCGTGGGAGAAATTCAACCTCACCACATCCATGCCCAGCCGCATCATCTTCAGCAAAACCCCGTATTTATCCGAGGCAGGCCCTAAAGTGCAGATTATTTTCGCTCTTGGCATTTTATCTAAAAAAGCTGAACAACAGGCCGATAGCCCCATAGATCAGGCTCTGCATCAAAATTATCACCGGATTCAAAAGCCCGCTAAAAAGCAGGAATATCAATATGAAGAACCCGTAAGGCTCAAGCCTGGCTAATTTCTCCTGGGCGTTAAGCGGTAGAAAGCTCATCAGGATCTTTGAGCCGTCCAGCGGAGGTATGGGGATCAGGTTAAAAGCCCCCAGGATGATATTGATCCTTATTACCACCGGCAGGATCGTGGCCAGCGCCGAATTTTCATTGACCGCCCCGAACTGCAGGAAAACCAGGGCGATCATGGCGATGAGTATATTCGTGGCGCATCCTGCCAGGGCAACGCTGAAGAACCCGAAACGGCTGCTTTTTAATTTATAGTAATCCACCGGCACCGGCTTGGCCCAGCCGAATCCCACCAGAAATAGCATAATGGTCCCGATGGGGTCAAGATGCGAAACGGGATTAAGGGTCAACCTTCCATACCGCCAGGCAGTATCATCCCCGAAAAGCCGGGCTACCCAGCCATGCGCGATCTCATGCAGGATCACCGAATATAAAAGCGTTACTGCCAATATGGCGAATGCCGCCGGATTACTGGACAAAAGCGATAATAAACCCATGCTTTGCCTCCTGTTTTATTAAATTGATTATAGCATATCCGTTCTAAATAACCAGCGCTTCCGCGTGCCTGATCCATTCGCGCTTAAAGAAACGACGGGTAAGAAAGACCGACTGGACGATTATGGAGGCGTTCATCGACCACCAGACCGCGACTGCTCCAAAACCAAGATACACACCCAGCAGGTAACTTAAAGGCAGGCGCACCAGCCAGACGGATAGCGCTACGATCCAGGTCACCCCCCTTGTATCCCCGGCGCCGTTAAGGGCTCCGCCCAATATTATCCCCCAGGCCATGAATGGCTCAAAGATAAGGCTGATGTGGATATACCTTACGCACTCATTGACTACGATGGCGTTATCGGAAAGGAGTGATGCGATCGGCCGGGCAAAAATCATGGCAATAGCCGATAATGCCGTAACGATAACCACACCCACTATCGCGGTGACTATTCCCGAGTTGAATGCCTCCTCCCTCCTCCTGCTGCCCAGAAAATTACCTGCCAGCACAGCAGCAGCCATATTAAAAGCAAAGGCCGGAAGGAATATCGCTGATTCAACCTTTAAACCGTTGGTAAAAGCTGCCAGGATCTCGATATTATGGACGGGGAACCGGCTTAATATAAGATAAAGCGCAAGCGCTGCCAGCTGCCAAAGCACCTGTAACAGCCCCGCGGGCCAACCTATATGCAGGATCCTTATTGCCGCGCTTATGGAGACCCTGCGCAATCCGTCGATAAGCCGGCGCATAAATACCATATTCATCAGGCAGCCTATCGCGCTGCTTGCGACGGTAGCCAGGGCGATCCCTTTAAATCCAAGCGGGGTGCCTAAAGCCAGGATAAAATTAAGGACAATGTTCAGCAGGGCAACTACGAACATGGTCCAGAGGGAATTCCTGATCATCTTGCAGGCGCGCAAGATGCCGTTTGTGTTTATGAGAAAGTAGCTGAAGAGCAGCCCCGCCGAATAAATGCGCGTAAAGATAACGGCATAATCTTTTAACTCCTCCGGCACCCCCAGCCGGTGGATCACCGGCCCGGAGAAGATAAAACCCAAGATACTGAATATGGCCCCGCATAAAAGGGTCAGGATAAGCGAAGATTCCAGCGCGCGGTCAAACTCCTCTTTCTTGCCTGAAGTAAAGAGCCGGGATAAAACCGAAACCGTGCCTATGGTAAGGGCAAAGACGATAATGCTGAAAATGAAATAGATCTGGCTGGCCAGGCCGTAAGCTGCCTGTATCTCCTTGCCGAATATCCCGGCCACATAGACGTCGGAAAATCCGATCAGGAAGATAAAGAACATGATCAGGGTCATCGGCCAGCTTACCGACCAGCTTTCCTTAAGGAGTTTTTTGTCGTTGAATAAACGCGCCAATTTCATTGTTAGAATATCCTTATTCCTAATTAGCGGCTGCCGAGGCTTGTCTCTCGCAGCACCGCTTGCTCGCCCCGGCGTGGCGAGCTACGCTTCGGTAAAATTCTCGCTCTGCCGGATTTTATTAGCGGGGCAACCGTGCCCGCTCGAATTTTAAGATGCTGCTCAAGGCCAAGCCTCGCCATCCGCTTGATTATAGATATTTTGCCGAGGGATATTAAAAATTTCGCACGCGGACAATATCCCGAGAGCGAAATATCAAAATAAAGTGTAGCAGATTAATTGGAGCTATTGCAAATTTTTATGTGTTTCTTAAACGCAGGGTATATTTGTTTATCAGCTTAAACGGATGATATGATTCCTTTGCCCGGCGCAAGCCCGCTGCCCCCAGGTCCTGTTCCAGGTTAACGTAAGCAAAATCCCTCTTTTGACGCATGAGGAACTCATTAAAGATCAACTGGTATAACCCCGGCATACTGGGATCGGCCTTTAACACATGCATGACAAGCGTACCGGGATTAAGCCTTTCCGCTATAGCCACGGCACTGATCCTCCCGCCTACTCTTATCGCTCCGGCAAGAAGGGTAAAATGGCGGAAGTTAACGATCATCTCCTTTATCGCCTGCCTTTCATTATTCAGGCCCTGGACGCTGTCGCAATCCCTGATCGTGCACCAGGTTTCTTCAAACTCAAGGCATTCTCCGATATTGAAGGCATCAAGGTTTAGATACTCGTATTCATGCTCCGCCTTGAATCTCCTGATCAGGTTCCTTTTGCCGTCGTATTTTCTTCCCTTCAATTCTATCAGATCGCTAGCCGCATACAAATAATCCGAGTTGTCCCTGTCATAATCTACCTGTATGCTCCCCTCACCCCTGAACAGGCCTGAGGGCTCCTCCCCGATACGGATAAATTCGCCTTTTGTATCCTTTAATATTTTAATTACGCAACTTTTTATATCACCGCTGCCGATGGGGTTAAGGAATTCTCTTCCTGAATCCGTGTCGGAAAGCACAACAAGTAAATTATCAAGCCTTGAGACTTTGAAATTATACGGCTCTCTCCAGCAGTAAAGATTGGTAAAAGTGAGCTCGCTGGTCAAAGGAGGGTTATCAGCTAATGCGCGGTAAAATTCCTCTTTATCCTCTAACTTAAGCGGCGCGGATCCTGGGTAAACCTGGATATTCATGCGGGGGAATTAATGCTCGTGCCCTAAGGCTTTTTCGATCGCGGCGATAAGGTCATTCTTTCCAACGGGCTTGACCAGATAATCGTTGATCCCTTCTTTATAGGCGCTGTATTTGTCCTGATCTTTGAAGAGGGCCGAAACTATTATAATAGGGATATTTTTGCCGACGGGATCGTTATTCAGCATTGCGCATGCTTCTACGCCTCCTACTGCCGGCATCAGCATATCAAGCAATATGACATCGGGTTCAAAAGAATATACTTCGGATATTAGGTTTTTGGCGCTTATGAGGATCTTCACCTCGTAATTGCCCGTTTCTTCCAGGTTAGTTTTTACTATGCTTAGGAAATCCGGCTCATCGTCGATCACCATCACCTTTTTAACAGCCATGACAGCCTCCTTATGACCTTCTTAAGAAAACCCTTGCCTTGGTCCCCCTGCCGGCAATGCTCTCTATGTCTATGATCCCCTTATGCAGCTCGATTATATTCCTGCTGACTGAAAGGCCAAGCCCTGTCCCTTCTTTTGGGGTTTTAGTCGTAAAGAACGGCTCGAATAGTTTTTTCTTGTTCGCCTCCGGAATGCCGCAGCCGGTATCCTCTATTTCTATTACAACGGCGTCATTTTTAAAACCGAGATAATCCCCCAACTTCTTGCCGGCAGAGCGCCTCGGCCATTTTAAGCGGCTCCTGTATGAACGCAAAGAGAGCTTCCCGCCCTCAGGCATGCTTTCAATGGCATTCAAAAGCAGGTTTACGAACACCTGCTCTATCTTATTCTTGTCGATCAGGATCCCGGGCAGGCCCGGGGACAGTTCCCTGATGATCTCTATATGCGAGGTATTGATCCTATAGCGCACCAGCTCCAGGGAGCTTTCTAATACGCTGTTTATATCCTCGGATCCTAAACTTAACTCTCCTGACCTGGAGAACTCCAACACTGAACGCACGATCTTGTCAGCCCTTTTGATGTTGTTCTTCATCATTTGGACGATCTCAAACATCTTCTTCTCTTCCGGAGGGATCTTCTCCTCTAAATAATTGACCCCCTGCAGGAGTATCTCCAGTGGATTCCTTACTTCATGGGCTACCCCGCTTGCCAGCCTCCCCATTGCCTCCATCTTCTCGGCCTGGATAAGCTGAGCCTGCGTTTCCTTAAGCTTGACATAGGCATTTTGCAGGTTTTTCTCCATCTGTTTGCGCTCGGTAATATCCCGGCCTTCGGGGATCAGGTAAACAACCTTACCGGAGGCGTTCTTAACCGGCTTAAGCGAGAAATCCACATAATGCAGCTGCCCGTCCTTGTCAAGATGAGTTGCTTCAAAACGGACAAATTCACCCTTTGCCGCGCTCTTTACTGCCTGGCGGACCTTCCCCTGCAGCTGTGGGGAATGTGCCCACCAGGGCGTCTCCCAGAAGGGCTTGCCCAAAACACCGGATGCCTGGACGCCGCTGAATTCCAGTGCCGACCTGTTGGCTTCGATCAATGTCCCGTCAGTAGTCGTTAATCCGATGAACTGGTAGGTCTCGTCAAATATGGCGCGCACCTTCCATTCGTTCTCCATCAGCTGGTTCTCGATCATCCTGTATTTGGTATTGTCGCGGTAAACGCTCAAGAACAGATCACGGCCCCCGTAATCGATCAAAGAGGAAGAGACAAGTACATTCTTCAATTGGCCGTTTTTGGTGGCGATGACTGTTTCTATCTCGCGGGTGCTCTTCTTTTTTTTAAGCTCTTCGATCCCTTTTAACGCGGCCTTGCGGTTTTTGGGGTCCGGGTACAGCAGGCTGATAAAATCCGGGGATTCGTTGGCCTCATCCATGGAGTAGCCGGTGATCTCCTCCATTGCCGCATTATAAACATAGAAACGGCCTGATGAGTCGCTAAAGGTAACCCCTTCGCGGATACTGGAAAGGACTTTGTATAATTGATTTTCCCCGGCTTGCTGCTTGTTATCCATATTCCCTTGAAAAATAAAAAACCAAATTTCCCGCAAGTCAGGTTGCAGAAATTTTGGTTTGTCTCCGTGGCATAGGATAATTATATCCCGGGTGCGGGGTTAAATCAATAAATAATTCAGGGACACATTACTTAATTGTCATTTCAGCTGCTGAAAAATAATTAAGTATTGTGTCCCTGAATTAGCTATAGCTTTTTGATCAGGTCCTTGGCGACTTTTTCTCCAGCCAGGAGCATCCCGCCGAATACCGGGCCCATCCGCGGGCCTCCGAATACAGCATTGGCGCACATACCGCAGGCGTACAATCCGGCGCAGACCTCCTTTGAATTCTTCACGATGGTATCCTCACCCACATCCGCCCACATGGATTGCTCGCCCATGGTCTTTCCAGTCCTGGTGTTAAGCCGGATGCCGGATTTCCTTTCAATTATACGGGCTACCTCTGCCGGATGCCCCGTGGCATCCACGACAAATTTAGCGCGCATGGTCACCGGGTCAACATGAAGTTTAGCGATCTCAACCGCGCTCCAGTTCAATACCAGGCCGGCCACCCTTTTATTACGCACCATCACGTCTTCGGCGCTGATAAGGTTAAATATCTTCAGGCCGGCTTTGACCGCCTTAGAACAAATGGTTGAGACCGACTCTATGGAATCCGCCAGGTAATAACCTTTCTCATAGCACCTGCTTTTAATGCCGAACTCATCAAGAAGCCTTTTGGCTTTATCCTGCACTACGATCTCATTGAACATTATGCCGCCGCCCCACATCCCGCCGCCGACCGAAAGCTTTCTTTCAAAGAGCACTACCTTTTTCCCTGCCTTGGCCAGGTAATAACCGCAAACCATGCCGGCAGGCCCGGCGCCGACGATAGCCACATCGACATCCAGTGCGTTGATCAGCTTATTGTTGTAGGATTCGATGATGGCTTTAGAGATCTTGATCTCATCTAATTTCATGTATCCCTCCTTTTATCGCTCTAGACCCCCGGCCTTATCGGAAAGGCCGGTGTGTTGCTTTCTGCAACAAAAAACCCTCATGCCGCGTGCATAAGGGTTGATTGCTTATCTATTCCCTACGCTGGCATTACCCAGATCAGGTCCAAGGGTAATCTGCTCGCTACACAGAACTCTCAGGCCGCTCTACGGCCTCCCCTAATTTGTTTTTACAGTCTTGATTATACTAAAAATACCCGCCAAATCAAGTTATATTTTGAGAACCCTCCCTGATTACCACTTAATAAGTTTTTAGCATATAATCGATCACCGCGTCGCTTACGCCGTTCTGCCTCAGATAATTTATAGTATCGGTATCGAGTTTATACTTTGACCCTGTCCTTTCTATTTCGGAGATGATCACCGAATCAGGCAGGCCCTGAGAAGCCATGTTGGCGATACTGGTAATCGGCAGGTAGTCAGGATTAACGGCGCCATAAGTTTTTTCATAGCCGTAATAGTTTATTCTAGCCGGATACACATCATAGTAGTAATAGTATCTCCTGCCCGGATAAAAATATATCTTCCTGTGGTAGTAATAATCTTTGGGGTAATAGCGCTGATACCTGTAATAATCATGCCGGCTGCGGCGATGTCCGCCGTCATCATGACCGCCGCGGCTGCCGCTTCCGCCGTTGGCATATACAGGCTGGATTAAAAAAGTTAAAGTGGCCAAAACCCCGCCTATTATCAAGTTCATTTTCGTAAATTTCATTTTCCTCCTTTCCTTCAAAGAACAGGAAAATATTATTTGCCTGTCTGAAGCATGTAATCGATGACCTTGTTGCTCACCTTATTCTTCTGTAAATAATCGATGGTCTCGGAATTAAGCTGATATACCGAATGCGTCCTCTGGATCTCGCCTATGATCACCGCATCAGGCACCCCCTGATTTCCCATCTCCGCGATCTTCATCAGGGTGAGATGATTGGGGTTCACTGCCAGGGCCCTTTTATCAGAATCATCCATGGCGCTGCCGATCAATCCTCCGCCAAGGGCTCCTACCGCAGCCCCTATGGCAGCACCCGCAACAGGGCTTCCGCTCTGATACCCGATTATCCCTCCGGCGGTGGCTCCGACTATCCCTCCGGCAACTGCCCCGGTCTTTGTCTTTGGCCCCATGCTTTCGCACCCGGCTGAAACCAAGGCCAGTGCGATCAACAAAATCAACGCAGAATTCCTTCTAAACATCTTCCTCTCCTTCTTTAAGTTTATAAATTATTATAATCCGGCCGCAGCTTCTTTGAACGCTTTTACCAAATCCTCCAGATTTTCCTCCCCGTCCACGCCATAACCTTTAAGGGTTTTTATTTCACGCAGCGCCGCCTTTATATATGCCTCTCCAAGATACTCCCTGGCCTCCGGAAATCTCGGCCGCAGCTCAAGGGCTTTCTTATAAGTTTCCAATGACTCATCGA
>JAQUME010000051.1 GCA_028718245.1 Candidatus Omnitrophota bacterium | reverse complement strand
CTGCCTTCCACAATTTTATCAATACCGGCACACCGGCGAATGCCTCGATCTGGATAGCGGTATCCCCTCCCTCCGCCGGCTTTCCCGGCAGCCTCTCCAAAGCCCCTTTAACGGCATCGGGATTCTTACCGTATTTGCGGACTATCGGCAGGATGCAGCGCTTGCGAAAAGCGTCATAGTACCCTTCAACCCCGGCGAGCTCCCGGAAAGTAAGCCATTCCAATTCCAACGTCGGCAAACCCTTAATTTTGCGCGCCAGATAATGCAGGATGAGTATGCCGGTAAAGTCCTTTGCCGGGACATTGCAGGATAAAGAGACGATCCTTGCCTCTTCGGTATCTATGCTATACTCATCCGCCAGGAATTTAACCGATAAATTCTTGGCAGGCTTAAGCTTAGATAAATCCTCCCAGGCCTTCCTGGACGCCGTTTCATAGCCCATTGCCTTATTATATTATTTTCCGTAGATAAATCAATGATTTTACACTATAATGTGAACAATATAAGATTGCCTATTTAGCGGATGGCGAGCCTTGGCTCGAACAGCATCTTAAAATTCGAGCGGGCATGGTTGCCCCGCTAAAAGAGTCAGGCAGAGCGAGAATTTTACCGAAGCGTAGCTCGCCTCGCAGGGGCGAGCAAGCGGTGCTGTGAGAGGCAAGGCTAGGCAGCCGCTAAAATAATCAGGCAATTATGATTTACGACAGGTTCCAGCAGGAAGCCATTGAACACATCAATAACGGCCACTCGGTGATCGTCTCAGCACCCACCGGCGCGGGTAAAACCGCCATTGCCGAGCATATCATCTCTTCCTGCGTCGCGACTGAAAAATGTTCCAAAGGCGTGATCTACACCGCGCCCATCAAGGCCCTATCCAACCAGAAGTTCCGCGATTTCCAGGGCCAGTTTAAGGATAATATCGGCATCCTCACCGGAGATGTTTCCATCAACCCTCATGCCCCGGTATTGATAATGACTACCGAGATATTCCGCAACAAAATACTTGATGAACCGGCCAGCCTTGACAAATACTCCTGGGTCATTTTTGACGAGATCCATTACATTGATAACCCCGAGCGCGGAACGGTCTGGGAGGAATCGCTGATATTCTTGCCCAAGCACATGAACCTCCTCGGGCTCTCCGCGACCATCCCCAATATCAGCCAGTTTGCCGCCTGGATAGAATCAATCCACGACAAAACCGTAAAAGTGGTTATTGAGGATACGCGGCCGGTGCCGCTGCATTTCAGTTTCCAGTGCGCCAATGAGATCACCGATAAGATCGAGCAGCTTAAACGCCTGCGCTCCTCTAAACCCAACCGCCTGCAATCTCTGATCAGCCACATCCAGGAGAAAGAAAGGCTTCCGGCGATCTATTTTGTTTTTAGCCGCAGGCGCGCCGAGGAATTGGCCGAAGAGCTCCATGGATTCAAATTCCTCAACTCCGCACAAAGCCAGGAGATCACCCGGATGTATGAAGATCTGCTCGTGCGCTTTGACCTTAAAAATGAACGCTCTGCCCAACTTCTCTATCCGCTGGTCCAGCGCGGCATTGCCTATCATCACGCCGGAATGCTGCCGACCTTGAAAGAAGTTATCGAACGGCTCTTTACCAGCCGCCTGCTTAAAGTTATTTTCACTACCGAGACCTTTGCCTTAGGAATAAATATGCCCAGCCGCTCAGTTTGCTTTGACGGCCTGCGCAAATTCTACGGCACTTACGTGCGTAATTTAAAAACGCGGGATTTTTACCAGATGGCCGGACGCGCCGGCAGGCGGGGTATAGACGAGGAGGGTTTTGTTTATACGCGGGTCAATCCGCAGCGGGTAAATTTTGAGGAGGTGCGCAGGATCATCTTCGGCAAACCCGAAGAGGTAAAAAGCCAGCTTAACACATCATACGCCACCATCCTTAACCTTTACGAAAAATACCATGAGGAATTGTTTAAAATTTATCCCCTCTCCCTGCACTATTACCAGTCGCGCAAAAACGAACAAAAACAGGCATTAAACCTGCTTGAATCCAAACTAAGGATGCTTAAGGATTCCGGATATATTTACAGCGGGGAACTGACGGAAAAAGGTAAATTCGCCAAAACCGTTTACGGCTACGAACTGGTGCTGGCGGAATTATATGAACAGAATGTTCTGGAGCAGCTGGATGAATTCGGTTTAGGGGTTGTCGCTAGCGCGATCGTATTTGAGCCGCGCAGAAATCAGCGTATGCCCTTAAGTGTTTCTAAATCCAGCCGCAGTATCAAAAGGGCCTGCGAAGAAACCTATGACCGGATCAAGGCCAAGGAACGCCGCTATAGGATCTATCCCTTTAGCAAGCTCCCCTATTTCCATCTCTGCTCGGCTATGGAGGCCTGGCTGCGGGGGACAAACTTTGACAAAACCCTACAGATGACTGATTGCGATGAAGGAGAAGTGGTGCGCTATTTCAGGATGAGCGTGCAGGTCTTAAGGGAGATCTCCCAGGCGCCGATCGCCTCCTACCTGCTTAAAGACAAGATCAAAGAAACCATCCGCGTGATCAACCGCGATATTGTGAACGCCGAGAAACAGCTTCGCGAAGGCTAAGAATAAAGGGGACGTAAAGGGGACGCGTAAAGGGGACGTTCCCCAAGGGGACACCCTTTTTACAAACTCATGTTATAATTTATTGGTTCACAACCGGATAGAAACGCACAGGGTGGTACCTGGGGGAACGTCCCCTCTATTCTTCATCTCTTATGCTTTAGATAATCCTGAATGATCTTTTTGTGGTCAAAGGCGAATTCCAGCTTTTCAATTTCGCTTAATTTTACCACCTTTAGCCCCGCGGCATCATCCCCTGCTTTAGGTTTGCCCTTGCCCTTAGCGATAAATACCGTCCCAACTGTGTGGAACCTGGGATCGCGCTGCGGATCGGAATAAGTATGGAATTGTTTGACTCCGATCAAATCCAAGTTCGTCTCCTCTTTGGCCTCCCGGACAACCGCGTCCTCCAGGCTCTCCCCGTAATCCACAAATCCTCCGGGCAAGGCCCAGCCAAAAGGCGGGTTAGAGCGCTGAATAACCACGATCCCTTCAGGCAATTCAATGATCGCATCCACAGTGGTAAAAGGCCCGGAGCATAATTTTGTCGTTACATATTCAAGGTAACCTAATACCCCCTTCTTAAAAACCGTGAATGCCTGCTCGTCGCGCAGGCAGAAAATTATTTCCTTAAGAATACTATTTTCTTCGCGCAAGTGCCTTAAGGCCTCCTGGGCCATAATCTTTGCCGAGGCCAATAAAGGAAAACCTCCGGTGCCGCAGCCCAAGGCCGGAAAGGCGATTGAGCTTATTTTCAGTTCCTGGGCCAATTTCAAAGAATTCTTAGCCGCGTCACGAATTTTTATTTCATCCGTCTTAAAATCCATCCCCATAGTTGCCGCGTGGATAACGTATTTTGCCGCCAGCTCACCGGCGGAAGTGGCGACTGCCGTACCGATCTTTATCGGCCCATTTTTTATCGCCTCATCTTCTATGACCTTGCCGCCTTTTTTCCTGATGGCGCCGGCAACCCCTCCACCCATAACCAGCTTATTATTAGCGGCATTGACAATGGCATCCGCGCGCAGCTCGGTAATATCCCCCAGCACCACTCTAATTTCAGTACTCTTAATTTTCATATCATTCA
The DNA here is from genome assembly GCA_028718245.1 of Candidatus Omnitrophota bacterium. Lineage (GTDB taxonomy): Bacteria > Omnitrophota > Gorgyraeia > Gygaellales > Profunditerraquicolaceae > UBA6249. The sequence continues at coordinate 4,141 of JAQUME010000051.1, read as the reverse complement.
CCTATTATTTTAACCAGCACGCGTTTCCGGCGCTGTCCGTCAAACTCTCCGTAAAAGATCTGCTCCCAGGGCCCGAAATCCAATTTACCGTTGGTAACCGCTACCACTACCTCCCTGCCCATGATCGTCCGTTTCAGATGAGCGTCGGCATTATCCTCGCCGGTCAGGTTATGCTGGTATTTATCTTTGCCGAAGGGTGCTAACTTCTCAAGCCAGACGGAGAAATCCTTATGCAGGCCGCTTTCATCGTCATTGATAAATACGCTGGAGGTAATATGCATGGCATTGACCAGGCACAGGCCTTCCCTGATCGTGCTTTTACGCAGGGCCTCCTCCACCTGATCCGTAATATTGATAAACTCCTGCTTTTTGGCGGTATTGAAAGTGAGGTAACCGGTATAGGTTTTCATTTACAATTTCTCCAATGTCAGCTTTTTGTTATTTTGGTCTATTTTAAAATTAAATTTGTTCAGAAAAGACATTCCCAGCAATCCGTCCCCCGGGACCGCAGCGCCCGCATTTTGGGGTAAAATAGCCGCCGCTACACTTTTGACTTCGGCCTCCTGGACACTAACGCTCTCTAAGGTTATTTTTCTTGCCCGCACCTTGCTCCCGTCTGCCATCACCAGTTCTACCGTATCCCCGCCCCGGGAATTGGTATTTATCCCCAAACTATTGGCTATATTAGCTGACAACAATACTAAAGATGCGCCGGTATCCAGGACAAGATTGGCTTTGACTTTCTTGTTCAGCAGGGTTTCTACCATTACGTGCGCGCCTTGAGGAGCCATGCCTGCCTCTTTTGGCGCATGCTCCTTTTTTTCCGCCATATCCCTGGCCTTGGCCTCATCAGCCAGCCGCTTATCCTCCCATTTCTGCTTGATCAGTTTGGCGCTTTCAGGAGAAGACCTTTCTATCCGGCTTATTTGATCGTTGTAGAATTTCATCGAGCCAAACCCTATTTCCAGGGTAACGGCATCGGCATCCTCCCTGCTGATCATCCCTTCAACACTGCGGCCGTTCGTCAAATAAATAGTATCCGCGTTTACCCGGGAATTGAAAACGAATAAAACTGATAAAACCGCTGTTAAAAATCTGGCTAACGCCATTTATTCACCCCTCTTTTCCTGCAAAACATTTTTACCGCGCACCTGCTGCAGAACGGCGAAACCGGCAGGCATAAATTCTGGCCAAAGGTTACTAATGTCGTGTTCAGCTTGATCCATTCCCGGCGGGGAATGATCTTGCGCAGGGCAAATTCGGTTTGCTCCGGGGTTTTTGTTTTTACCCACCCCAATCGATTTGATATCCTGTGCACGTGCGTATCCACGCAAATAGCCGGTACTCCGAACCCCAGGCCCAGAACAAGGTTTGCCGTCTTCCTGCCTACACCCTTAAATTTCAACAGCTCATCCAGAGAAGCCGGGACCTTGCCGGAATACTCCTCTATTATCCTCCTGCTTATTCCCAGGATCACCCGGCTCTTATTGCGGTAAAATCCGACGGGGTAAATTAATTTCCGGATCCGGCTTTCACTTAATTTCAGCATACCCGCCGGGGTATCGGCAGCCCTAAATAACCTTTCAGCCGCCTCAATAGTCGTCTTATCTTTGGTGCGCAGAGAAAGTATGCAGGATATCAAGACCCGATAAGGATTCCCCCTCTTTGAAATTTTTGTTACCGAAGGCACTACCCAATCCCTGATCTGCCCTTCGATCGATCTTATGGTCTTTAATATCTTCACGCCTACATCAGAATGTCTAAACGGAATTCGGTGTAAAAACCATTTTCTATACTGACCTTGCCGAGTGAATCCCGGTATTTAAGGGAACGGTTGAACACGCTGCCGCAGGAGAGGGAGCTTTTGACATGCTTGTTAAAATTATACCTGAAACCCGCGCCTAAGTGCAGCTCATTGTATTGCAGCGGAACATTCTTAAGGTTATCTTTGGTCACCCTGAATTCTTCCGATGTATTATCCCCTTCAAGAAAAACCGTAAGCTTTTTATCCAGGGCGTAGGATATCTCCGGCCTTTCGGGAATGATATTGAAGGTAAGCCGGTCATTGGGCTTGTAGATAAAGCCCAGTATAGGCCAGTAAGAATCTTCAAAATGCGGGTCTATCCTTACGCCGCAGATAAAACTCAATTTTTCATCAACTTTATGGAAGAGGAAATAACGCTGGCTCAGGCTGAAAGCCGATGAACGTACATACCAGTTATCCGTAAGGAATGACGGATTAAGCTCTATGGCAAGATAAGTGTCTTTGAAGTTAAAAAAGGGTAGGGCTGTGGATACTCCAAAATCAACTTTGGTCAGGCGCGCCGGAAGCTTGACAACAGTTGAGTTATCGATGCCTATATACCTGGCGCCTGTCGAAAATTCAAGCGGTAATTTGTCGGCGATCTTGATCTCATAGCTGTACTCCGAAGCCGAATCAATGATTGCGACCTTTCCTGACTGGCCCTTGGCTCCGCGGGAGGGTATGTAATGCGCGTAGGACTCCAATTCCTGAGGAAAATATTCCTCCTCCTTAACCACCTGGTCCAAGGCCTGGCGGTAAGCTTCGGCAGGCTGCGGTTTAACATCCTGCGCTTCATTAAGCGCCAGCTCCTGGGCTATCTCTCTATTCCTATCCTCCAGGCCGTAGGCATTCAAGCTGAGCAAGCAAAAAAATAACACCGCGCATAGGCCTACTTTCATTCCCCCCTCCTGAATAATGTATCTGTTATCCCTTTAATGATATCGGTTACCGCCGGTTTAAAAACATATTTCGGGTCCCGCAGCGAACCGCTTAATTTGATCACCCCGAATTTTTGCGCTTGACCCGCGATAATGGTACAGACATCCTTTAAGGTCCCGCTTAAGGGGACCATATCGCTTTTGATCTCCACGTCAAAAGCAGCATCCAGGGAACCGTCAAAACCGATCTTTACCGGCCCGGAAAGATCGGCAATGTCGCTGACTAACCTCAGATTATCCGTATAAACAAACCTGTTATTGACCAGGAAGGCGGCCGAGCAGGCAGAAAGCATTATATTGGCAAAATCCTTCTTCGCAAAAAGCATTTTTCCCATTCCCTGGAATAAATTCAGCTCCCAGAGCTTCCCCTCCCTGACCTGGAAAGTCCCTGAGCCGGAGAGCTTGCCCAGGTCTCCGGAAAAACCATTAAGCTTGGCCGTTATATCCAGAGTACCGGCTATGTCTTTATCTTTAACAGGAGTATCATTTTTGAGCTTATCCAGCTTGATGCCGCTTGCCTGGATCTCCAGGTGGTAAGGAAGATTAACCGTGTCCATATTCATTATGCCGGTTAGCTCGATCGCGCCGTCATAGAGGGCAATACGGCTAGATATGATCTTAGCAAGTTTTTGCTCCTGCAGATAATCCAGCGAAAAACCCTGTGAATTCAAGCCGTAGAGGGAAAGGTTATTACCGGTCAATCTCGCCTGGATAAAACAGGCTTTGAGATCACGCGCCTCGCCTGCCAGGCTGAACTGCCCCTCCAGTCGTCCTGCCGGACGCATAAGCTTTATCGCCGGGTTATTCTCCATAATTTTGCTTAGATCTGCCAGGCTAAAGCTGATCGTCCCGATCAGATCCGCCTGGGGCTTTGAGCTGTCGGAGTTATCAATGCTGCCGCTGGCTGAAAATTCAGAATCAAAGTATTTGCCTTTAAGCAGGGTTATCTTGATCTTTTTGTCTGCCACGTTAAAATTCCCGGCCAATGATATGCCTTTGGCGAACAATTTCATCTCTACGGAGGGCGCGGAAAAATCAGCCAGCCTCCCCGTTGTTTGATAATCCATCCCAGCGTATTTGAATTTCAGGTCCGACCAGCTGGCCCCATCCCGGCTAAACCCGATGTGCCCGAAGATATTCTCCACGGGAATATCCTGCTTGCCTAATTTCAAAGCCCCTCCGGAAATATCAGCGCCCCCCTGTACCTGCCAGATGCCCTTATTGTCCGGGAATATCTTTAGCGCCATAGCCGCCTTACCCTGCGCGGAGTTGACATAAGTAAAACTGAATTTCTCTTTGGCGATAGCCGGCAAAAAACTTAAATTCAGGTCAGTGCTTATATTGAATGCCGGGGTCTTAAAATCCTTGACCGTTAAATTAAGCTCAAAAGGCATGCCCA
>JAQUME010000050.1 GCA_028718245.1 Candidatus Omnitrophota bacterium | reverse complement strand
AGGACAGGCATAAAGGGATATTTTCCAAACTTAACTTTGTAAGGCTGCTGAAGAATAAGGCCTTTGATACGGTCTTCCTGCTGCACCGGTCATTCAGCCGCGCGCTTATCTGCCGCCTGGCCGGGATCGAGGAGAGGATCGGACATTATACAAAAAAGCGGGCATTCCTCCTGACTAAAAAGATCGTTCCTCCCAAGAAGGATTCCCTGCACCGCATAGATTATTACCTGGATGTCATTGAAAAGGCCGGCTTGCGTGTTGAAGACAGGTATCTGGATTTTGTTTTCCGCCCCGAGGACCAGGAGGCGGTGGATGATTTCCTGAAGAATAATTCCGTTACAGGCGGGGATTTTGTCGTAGCTCTTAACCCGGGCGGCAACTGGAACCCTAAGCGCTGGCCCAAGGATCACTGGGCCCGGTTGGCCGATAAATTGATCGGCGAGTTTAAAGCAAAAGTCATTATTACCGGAAGTGTGGCGGACCTGACTCTGGCAAAGCAGATCAAAGAGTTGATGACGGAAAAGCCCCTGGTTGCCTGCGGGGTTTTTAATATCAAGCAACTGGCTGCTTTGGCAAAGAGGGCGGATGTTTTTGTTACCGGCGACACAGGTCCCATGCACATTGCCAATGCCGTGGGCGCCAAAAAAATAATCGCTATCTTCGGCCCGACCTCAAGGGAGATCACCGGCCCTTATCCGGCAACCAACGCGGTGATCCTGCAAAAAGATGTCGGCTGTGTAATACCCTGTTATAAGGTGCATTGCCGGGATAACCGCTGCATGCGGGCAGTTACAGCCGAAGAGGTCCTGGCGGAAATTAAGAAATCAAAGCAGGCATGAAGATACTTTTTATAACCTTAAGCAATATCGGCGACTGTATCCTGACACTTCCTGTGCTGGATGCCTTGCGCCGGAAATACCCGCAAGGCCTGATCACCTGCCTTGTGCCTCCCAGGCCCAAAGAGATATTTATCAATAATCCCGCCATAGAGAAAGTGATCATCTTTGATAAGCATAGCCGGATGAGGGAGAAAATAAAGTTATTTTTTTCCTTAAGCAGAGAGGGCTTTGATGAGGTTGTGGACCTGCGTAACAGTTTTTTCGGCGCGTTCCTGCCGGCCAAAAAAAGAAGCTCTCCGCTGCGTATTATCCCGGGTGGGCTAAGGCATATGAAGGATAGGCATCTCTATCGGGCCGGGCTTTCGGGGTTTGTCCCCGATAACAGTTCGGCCAAGTCAATAGCAGCCGATGCCGGGGATAAAAAATATATAGAGGATATCCTCACCCGAAAGGGAATATCCGGCACCGATAAGTTGATCGTGGTAGCTCCGGGAGCAAGGAGCGATGTAAAACGCTGGGACAAAGAGAATTTCAGGCAGCTCTGCCGCAGGCTTGGCCAGGAAGAATGGCAGATCGTTTTAGTCGGGGACGCAGGTGATAAACCCGTATGCGATTATATACGGGAAGGTTGTGCAGGCTCGGTTATTGATCTTTGCGCTAAAACTACAATTAGCCAACTGGCGGCTTTGTTAATTAAGGCGCGGCTTTTGATCACCAATGACTCTGCGGTGATGCATCTGGCAAGTTACCTGAATATTCCGGTTGCGGCAATATTCGGGCCTACCGATGAGAAAAAATACGGCCCCTGGTCAGAGAAGAGCATAGTCATAAAAAAGGATATTTTCTGCCGGCCCTGCGCAAAAGCGCAATGTAGTTTCGGTAAGCTGGTATGCCTGCCCAGCGTAAGGCCGGAGGATGTCTTAGAGCAGGTCAAATCGCTATTGTCAGATAAAGTTGTTTTTTCTCGTGAAACTAAGGAAAAACAATACAGCAGAATTCTTATTGTCCGCACCGACCGCATAGGCGATGTGCTTTTATCCACTCCGGTGATCAAAGCCTTAAGGCAAAAATTTCCTCAAGCATATATCTCGATGATGGTTTCACCGTATGCCAGGGATATCGTAGAGGGGAATCCCTATCTGGATGAGGTCATTGTTTATGATAAAGACGGAAAACACAAAAGTTTTTTTCGTTCACTTAAATTTTCCTCCAGACTTAGGAAGAAGAAATTTGACCTGGCAATAATCCTGCACCCGGCTAACCGCGCACATTTGTTGACCTTTTTAGCCGGCATACCCGAACGCCTGGGTTATAACCGTAAGTTAGGCTTTCTGCTTACGCGCAGAATAGAGCACACGAAACAAAAAGGCCAAAAACATGAGGCCGAATATAACCTGGAACTACTTAGTGAATTAGGCATAACCGGCAATCCTCTGGAGCTGTTCATGCCCGTCAGAGATGATTCGGAGAAATGGGCACAGGAGCTGTTTGTTAATGAAGGCATAAGGGATGGGGATAAAGTATTGGCGATCAATCCCGGGGCAAGCTGCCCTTCCAAGGTTTGGCCGGCAGAGCGCTTTGCCGAGGCGGCGGAAAAACTGGCCGAGCGTTATAATTTTAAGATCCTGATCCTGGGCGGGCCAAAGGATATGCGTTTAGCGGATAAGGTGGAGCAGGGCATAAAAGGAAAGGCGATAAATTTATCCGGGAAGACCTCGGTTAGCCAGATGGCCAGCCTACTTAAAAGAAGCAGGTTATTTATCTCCAATGATTCCGGGCCGGTGCATATTGCTTCGGCGTTAGGCACCCCGGTTATTTCAATTTTTGGCCGGGCTCAAGCGGGATTGAGCCCCAGGCGCTGGGGGCCGCTGGGCAAGCGGGATAAATACCTGCATAAGGAAATAGGGTGCATTCAGTGCCTGGCGCATAATTGCGTCAAGGAATTCGCCTGCCTCAAGGCGATAGGCGTTAGCGATGTCCTCGCCGCCGCTGAATCGATCTTGAAATGACCCTGTCAAGTTTTCCGCTTAGGTCAATTTATTTGCTCTTTTGATATTTCGCTCTCGGGATATTGTCCGCGTGCGAAATTTTTCGGCGAAAAATTTCTAATGCACGCTTAACAATATCCCTCGGTAAAATATCTATGGATAAAATCGACATTTACGGATACGGCCAGGCGGGATGGCGAGACTTGATTCGAGCAGCATCTTAAAATTCGAGCGGGCAGGGATGCCCCGCTAAAAAAGTCAGGCAGAGCGAGAATTTTACCGAAGCGCAGCTCGCCACGCCGGGGCGAGCAAGCGGTGCTGCGAGAACAAGGCTCGGCAGCCCGAATGCTGGCGGGTGCCGCCTAAACTGTTAAATAACTATTTGATTTAGCGCTGGATTGTGATAAAATTAAAGCTTCCCAATGATTAATACCTGCAAGATAAAGACATATTCGGTCAAGTCGCGCCTGAGCAAGGTGAAGGCGGCAGATTTTGCCCGCATACCGGCTAAGGCCAAGAGTTTTTCTAGCTTTCTGGATTCTTTGCCTAATATCCTGAAAGCAAAGGACCTGCGTGCGGTCGCCACCGATATTGTTGCCAGCCACAGGAAGGGTAAAGCGGTGATCTTCATGTGCGGGGCGCATGTGATCAAGTGCGGACTTAACCCGGTATTGATCGAGCTAATCAGGAAAAAAGTGATCACCTGTATTTGCCTGAACGGCGCCGGGATCATTCATGATTTTGAGCTGGCTTTTCAAGGAAAGACCTCCGAGGATGTCGCCGAGAACCTTAAAAACGGAAGCTTCGGCATGGGAAGAGAGACCGCGGATTTCCTGAACTGTGCTGTTAAAGAAGGAGTAAAAAAAGGTTTTGGGCTGGGTTATTCCGTGGCTAATGCTATGGCCGGGGCAAAGCTTGCGCACAAGGAATTAAGCCTGATCTATAATGCTTATAAACACAAGGTCCCGGTCTGTGTGTTTGTGGGGATCGGCTCGGATATCATCCATCAGCACCGGTCATTTGACGCTGGCTCTACCGGTGAAGGATCATTAAGGGATTTTCATATACTTGTGGAAAATATCCGTTCCTTAAATAAAGGGGGAGTGGTTGCCAACTTTGGTTCGGCGGTATTTTTGCCCGAGGTTTTCTTAAAGGCCCTGAACCTGTGCCGCAACCTGGGGAATAAAGTAAAAGATTTTACCACCGCTAACTTTGATATGGTTTACCATTATCGTCCGGCTCAGAACGTGGTATCCCGGCCGGTTATGTCCGGAGGAAAAGGTTATTATATTATCGGCCACCATGAGATAATGCTTCCTCTCCTGGCCCAGGCGGTAATTGAAAAAATATGACAAAGCTTAAAAATATAATCAATAAATTCAAAGGCGCCAGGATCCTCGTAGCCGGGGACCTGATATTGGACCAGTATATCTGGGGCAGCGTAGAGAGGGTTTCTCCGGAAGCCCCGGTGCCGGTGGTCTGGGCAAAGAGGCGCACTTATCTTCCGGGCGGCGCGGCAAACGTAGCAAATAACATCGCTTCTCTCGGAGGCAAGGCCTCTTTATTGGGCGTAGTCGGGGATGATCAGCAGGCAGCCAGGCTGCTCCCTGAGCTGAAGTTGAGAAAGATCGATACCGGCGGGGTCTTTATTGAAAAAGGCCGCCAGACCATCATGAAAACCCGGATAGTTGCCGGGCACCAGCAGGTCGTAAGAGTGGACTGGGAGGATACCCACAATATTAAAAGCGGAACAAGGGATAAACTGCAGGATTTCATACAGGGTAATATAAAAAAATTTGATGCCGTTATTATCGAGGATTATGGCAAGGGATTGCTTGACCCGTTCCTTTTAGGCCTGATCAGTTCCGAAGCGGCTAAGCTGGGTAAAATTGTGGCCGTTGACCCCAAAGAAGATCATTTTGAGCATTACCGGGGAGCTACCTGTATCACCCCCAACAGGAAGGAAGCGCAAAACGCGGTCAGGTATTTGAAGATGAAAGACCAGAAGAATAAATTCAAAATATATAATGATAAATTGATGACGCACGGCGATATCGACAGCGCGGGAAAAATGATATTGCGTTATCTTGAATTAGAATCCCTCTTGATCACTCTGGGCGAAGATGGGATGTTTTTATTTGAAAAAGGCAAGCCCAGGGTCCATATCCCCACGGTGGCCCAGGAGGTATTTGACGTTTCAGGGGCCGGGGATACGGTGATCGCGGTCTTCACCATGGCCCTTTGCAGCGGGGCTTCTAAGCTTGAGGCAGCCCGCATTGCGAATTTGGCCGCCGGGATCGAAGTGGGCAAGCTGGGCACGGCGACGGTGACTGCCGGAGAACTTTTGGAGAGGATAAAATAAAATGGATGTTATCGGGGTTATTCCGGCCAGGTTCTTATCAACCAGATTTGCCGGCAAGGTGCTGGTAGATATCTGCGGTAAGCCCATGTTGCAGCATGTCTGGGAGCGGGCAAAGCAGTCACGCGTCCTGGATGACCTGATCATTGCCTGCGATGATGAAATGATCAGGAAAGCGGCGCTTGAGTTCGGGGCCAAGGTGGTGATGACCTCCAAGGAGCATACCTGCGGCACCGACAGGATCAGCGAGGTAGTTAACCCGCTGGACGTGAAGATCATCGTCAATATCCAGGGTGATGAGCCGCTTATCCATCCGATGACGATCGACAACCTGGCGCGCTCGCTTTTAGAGGACCGCTCGCTCAATATGGCGACGGTGATGAAGAAAATAACGGATGCAGCCCAGGTTAACGATCCGCATGTGGTAAAGGTCGTCGTAGATAAGGATAATTTCGCTTTATATTTTTCGCGCGCTCAAGTTCCGTATCTTGCCTCCGGCTCCCGGATGGATGAGGTTACCTATTACAAGCATATCGGGCTTTATGCCTATACCAAGGATTTCCTTTTTACTTATAAGAAACTTCCGGTCTCTAACCTTGAAAAAGCGGAGAAGCTGGAGCAGCTGCGCGTGCTGGCGGAGGGCTTCAGGATCAAGGTGATTGAAACCAAATTTGATACCGTTGGCGTGGATACGCCGGAGGATCTGGAAAAAGTGAAAGACCGGCTGCAAAAGGGGATAGAGTAATGCGCCAGGTTGATCTAAAGAATATAAAAGTCGGGGACAAGCAAAAGCTTGTGCTTATTGCCGGGCCCTGCATAATTGAATCGGAGAGTTTTTGCCTGGAAACCGCCGGAAAGATCAAACGTATCGCGGCAACGCAGGGCGTACCTTTTATTTTTAAATCCAGCTTTGATAAAGCCAACCGTCTTTCTATCGATTCTTACCGCGGCCCGGGATTAAAAAAGGGATTAGCGATCTTAAAGAAGGTAAAGCAACAGTTCAAGATCCCCATATTAAGCGATGTGCATTGCGTAAAAGATATCGCCGAGGCTGCGGAAGTGCTGGATGTTATCCAGATACCGGCTTTTTTGTGCCGCCAGACGGATATCATCGTCGCCGCGGCTAAAACCGGCAAAGTGGTAAATATCAAGAAAGGCCAGTTCCTTGCGCCCTGGGATATCCTGCCCATAATCAAGAAGGTTGAATCCACGGGGAATAAACAGATACTGATCACCGAAAGAGGGGTAAGTTTCGGCTATAATAACCTGGTCACGGATTTTCGCAGCTTGAAGATCATGCGCGATCTTGGTTACCCGGTGATCTACGACGCTACGCACAGCGTGCAGCTTCCCGGAGGCAAAGGCTCTTGCTCCGGAGGCCAGAGCGAATTTGTCAGCGGGTTATCCCGGGCAGCCGTGGCATTTGGTTGCGACGGTTTATTCCTGGAGGTGCATCCTGACCCGGCGAATGCGCCATGTGATGCGGCAAATATGATCAACCTTAAGGAATTGGAAAAACTTTTGAAGCAGGTCAAGTCGATCAGACAGGTTATAGAATGAAGATAAACATAATCAAGCGGGCAAGAGAGGTTTTGGATATTGAGGCGCAGGCGATCACCCTGCTTAAAAAGCGGCTGGGGAAAAATTTCGCCAAAGCCGTAGAGCTTATACTTAAGACCAAAGGCAGGGTGGTGGTCAGCGGAATGGGCAAGACCGGGATCATTGCCCAGAAGTTCTCGGCAACCCTGGCATCTACCGGCACACCCAGTTTATTCCTGCATACGGCTGAGGCAATTCACGGCGACCTGGGAAAGGTTACCGGCGATGATATCGTGATCATTCTTTCTAACAGCGGTTCAACCGAAGAGATGAAGCAGCTGCTGCCGATCTTAAAAAAGATAGGTTCGGCGATCATCTCGCTTACCGGAAACCCGAGATCAACCCTGGCCAAATATTCCGACGTGGTCCTGGATGTTTCGGTAAAAAAAGAGGCCTGTCCTTTAGGCCTGGCGCCTACTGCTTCTACTACTGCCGCATTAGCGATGGCCGATGCTTTGGCAATATGTTTACTGGAGAAAAAAGGTTTTAAGGAGAAGGATTTTGCTTTCTTCCATCCCGGAGGGGCTTTAGGCAGGCGCCTGCTTTTGAAGGTAGAGGATATTATGCGCACAGGCAGCTCTAACCCTATAGTGAAAGAGGATAAGAAGGTCTCCCAGGTTTTATTTGCCATTACCCGCTCCCGCGCCGGAAGTGCCACGGTAATAGATAAAAAAGGAAAGCTAAAAGGGATATTTACCGACGGTGACCTACGCCGGCATCTGGAGAGCGATAAGGACCTGACCCGCCGTAAAATATCCGAGGTAATGACCAAGAACCCCACTTTAGTTTATAAGGATATGCTGGCAGCCGAGGCAATGCGTATATTGCAGTCTAAGCGGATAGATGAAGTTCCGGTGGTGGATAAAAATAAGCGCCCAGTGGGCCTACTGGATATCCAGGACCTGCTAAGGGCAGGTTTAATCTAAAAGATATGCCTGAAGATCTCAAAGCGCAGCAAGCCGGAAAAATAAAACTTCTTTTATTGGATGTCGACGGGGTATTGACCGACGGCAGGATAATCTATGATTCCCGGGGCCGCGACTCCAAGTTCTTTGATGTGCATGATGGATTAGGGGTTTATGTCCTGAATAAAGCCGGTATAAAAACCATTTTGATCACCGCCAAGAG
>JAQUME010000049.1 GCA_028718245.1 Candidatus Omnitrophota bacterium | reverse complement strand
TTGGCAGAGGAGTCCGCCGGGCTTTTTCGTCTCTGGCAGAAACAGCCCAACAGGCGCGCTTATTAAATTTTGCGGCAACCTTGTAATCCCCGGCTGCTTATGTTATTATGCCGCAAAAGGAGAGATTATGTATCAGGTAGAGATAACGCATAATCAGGATCTTAACTTTACCGCTAAGACCGGTGAAAGCGAATTTGTAATTGATGCCAAGGGCAAGGGGTTTGGTCCGTTGGATGCCTTCCTGGCCGGATTAGGCAGTTGTATCGGGGTATATATACGCAAATACTCCGAGGGTGCAAAGCTGGATTTATCTAATTTTAAGGTAAAAGTTTCCGCCGAGCTTTCTAAGGATGCGCCGTTTTGTTTCAGGCAGATATTTGTCGAGGTAGAGCTGAAAGGCGCTCTCCTTGATGAGCGCAGGCAAAAGGCGCTTGCGGAATTCATCAAGAATTGCCCGGTGCATAATACCATTAAGGGCTCACCTCAGATCGAGTTTAAAATATCATGTTAGAGTTAAGGATCAGGCAAAAACATAATGTCGTAATATTGGACCTAGCCGGCCGGATCGATGTGGATTCGGCTAACCTGGTTGAGGTGGTCGGCCAGTGCCTGCGCGACGGGTATCTGGATATCCTTTGCAACCTTGAGGATGTCGAGGGGATCGATTATATGGGTATCTCGGTTGTCGCTATTGCCTATAAAGAGGCGGTGAATAACGACGGAAGGATGAAATTCGCCAATTGTCCCAGTCATCTCAAAGGTATTTTCGCGGTTTCCGGGATGGACAGGACGATCGAGTTCTACGCCTCGGAGGACCTGGCGCTGAACAGCTTCAGGGAGGATAAGGCCATTGAGAATATCAAGAAGATGCAACTGCGCCGCAGGTTTAAGCGCCTCCCCATAGATCTAAAGGTGGAACTAAAATCCAAACATGAGAAAACCCCGCATTGCCTTAAGCTGGACATACTTAACTTAAGCGCGGTAGGGGCCTTTATTTTCGGCTGCGATAAATTCAAGCTCGGGGATGAGGTGATACTTAAGATGAAGCTTGCGCCAAAGCATGAGGAGCTTGACCTTGAGGCAAAGGTGGTCTGGGTCCCCCAGAAAGATGTCCAGCCGCATGAGTATCCGGGAATAGGGGTGGAATTCCACAATATTTCCGCGCTTGACCAGCAGAAACTGATCGCCTTCATCGAGCGCAACCTTTCCTTCACTTCTCCGGATTAGCTGGGGGACGTTCCCCCGGGTACCACCCTCTATATCTTTATTTGTTGGTAAATCAATAAGTTAGAACATGGGATTATAAAAAGGGTGTCCCCTTGGGGAACGTCCCCATTTCCCATTTCTTTCCTATCTTATTGCCATCCTTAAGTTTTTAGCCCTAAAATCATTTGCCTGCCAACGCCTTGTATGGTATCATATTTAGTTAATAATTCTTATCAAAGAGAGGAGAAAAGAGATGGATTGGAAGGTCTTTTTGGCTACCTTTGGTGCGGTATTTTTCGCGGAATTGGCGGATAAGACCCAACTGGTGGGTATCGGCATGGCAGCTAAAAGCGGCAAGCCGGTTTCCGTTTGGTTGGGCTCGGTGAGCGCCTATATTATCGTTACGATAGTCTCAGTTTTAGTGGGAGCGATGATGGCTAAATTCATCAAACCCGAACTGATCCGCTATATCGGCGCATCCATGTTCATTATCATCGGCGCTTTAATGCTGCTTAAGGCGATTTAGGTCATATGCCTTCTTCGAAAGAGTATCTATATAAACTGGTTACCGGCAAGATAAAAGGCCCGCTGGCCGCATTTCTAAGGGGATTTTTGTTCATGCTTTCCCTTATCTATGACTTGGTAGTGGTTATCCTGGCCTTTGTTTACAGGATAAAGCCGTTCCGGCTTAATGCCAGGGTGATCAGCGTGGGCAATATCACTCTCGGCGGCACGGGTAAGACCACGTTGGTAGAGTACCTTTGCGCGAAGCTATCCTCCTCGGGTAAGAGAATAGCGATATTGACCCGGGGCTATAAACGGGATGCTAGCGGAGAAGGCCTGGCGGGTATGGGTGATGAGCCGGCCATGCTGCAGAAAGAACTTCCGCAGGTTCATGTATTGGTTGATAAAGACAGGGTAAGGGCAGGGATCAAGGCGATCAAAGAGCACGGGGCAGATACGCTGCTTCTGGATGATGGGATGCAGCAGTGGCGCATATTCAAGGACCTGGAGATCGTGACTATCGACGCGGCTTGCCCTTTCGGCAATTACCGCTTGCTGCCGGCAGGTTTCTTGCGCGAGCCATTAAGCGCCTTAAGGCGCGCGGATATTTTTCTGCTGACCCGGATTGCTCCGGAACAGGATACAGAGGGGTTGTACGCCAGGTTAAGGGGGATAAACCCCCGGGCCTTGATCGTAGAATCAAGGCATGAGCCGGTTTCTTTCACTAATACGCATAATCCGGATGAGGTTCTGAATTTGAGTTCTTTCCGGGGGAAGCATGCGGCGGTATTTTCCGGCATCGGTAATCCGCAGGGGTTTGAGGATTGTCTCTGCTCACTGGGCATAAACATCGGAATGCCGATCAGGTTCAGTGACCATCATGATTACACGCAAAATGAGCTTGATGGGATCGCCGGGGAGGCGGTGAAAAATAAGCTGGAGGTGATTATTACCACCCGGAAGGACGCGGTAAAGATTGCTAGGCTAGAAAACGCAGGCCTGCCGGTTTTTGCCCTGGATATAAAACTGAATATCATCAAAAATGAAGCAGAATTCAACCGCAGATTACTTAGCTTGTATTCTCTTTAGGGCAGCAGGACTTTTTACCTCTTTTCTGCCTTTTAATGTCAGCCTTTTTATGGGCAGAAGGCTGGGGGAGCTTATTTATTTATTTGACAGGAAGCACCGGGCTATCGCCTGCGCCAATATCAGGAAGGCCGTGGTAGAGGACGGGGATTACAAAGCGGCCAGGCGCATTACCCGCAGGGCTTATCAGGCCTTTGGCCAGAATCTTATTGAAATATCTTTTATTCCGCGTATAAACAAAGAGTATCTTGAAAAATACATAAATATAGAAAACCTGGATTATGTTGATGCGGCTTTTAAAAGGGGCAAAGGGGTGATCTTTCTGGCTGTGCATGAGGGGGACTGGGAGCTCTCCAATATTATCTGCGCCAATGTCGGGGTACCTTTCGTACTTTTTGTGCGCGATCAGGGTTTTCCGAGGTTAAACGCTTTGCTTAACTCTTATCGCTTGAAACAGGGGGCAAAAATCATTTATAAGCAGGCCGGGCCGCGCCAATTGGTTGAAACAGTTAATAAGAACCAGGCCATCGGCATGACCATGGACCAGGGCGGAAAGACCGGTGAATTGGTGAAGTTCTTCGGCAAAGAGGCCTCCATGTCCACGGGTGCTGTGAAGCTGGCCTTAAAATACGATTGTTCCATCATCCCTACTTTTTACACCCGCGTCAAAGGACCTTACATCAAAGTGATCCTGGACCAGGTTTATACGGTAAGCAGGTCCGGGGAGGATCAAAAAGACCTGCGGGAGAACCTGCAGAGGTTAGCCGGTATTTACGAAAAATATATCCGGCTCTATCCGCATGAATATCTCTGGACTTATAAAATATGGAAGTATGGCAGAGAGAGGGAGCTTCTTATACTCTCCGACGGAAAAACCGGGCACCTGCGCCAGTCAGAGAGCGCGGCTAAATTAATTATTCAACAATTGAGCGGCCGCGGGATAAGAACCAATCTTTCTATCCAAGAGGTAAAGAGCCGGGAAAGCAGGCAGAGTTTGATGAAACTTAAACCGGATATAATTATTTCCGCCGGCAGCTCGGTAAGCGGCCTGAATTACCGGTTAGCCCGCCAGAACCTGGCCAAATCCATTGTCCTGATGCGGCCGGCTAATATAAGCCTGAAAAAATTTGATTTAGTAATTATGCCCGAGCATGACTGGCCGCCAGGCCGTGGTTTGGTTCCTAGGAATGTGGTGGTAACCAGTGGCGCGCTTAATTTGATCGACGCCGATCTTCTAAAAGAAAAATCAGGGAGATTAAAACAATCGGGATTTATCAAGGGAGATTTATCTTCTTTATGCATCGGGGTGTTAGTCGGCGGCGACTCTAAGGGTTTTTCTATCTCCGGAGCGCTTATCTCCGGAGTGATCAGCCGGATCAAGAAGGCAGCCGAAGAGCTTAACGCGGATATCCTGCTTACTACCTCGCGGCGTACCTCTGCCGAAGCAGAACAGGTTATTAAAAATGAACTTGGCGGTTACAGCCGGTGTAAGCTCCTGGTCATTGCTAACGAGAATAACCATCCGGATGTTGTGGGAGGTATATTGGGTTTAAGCAGTATAATAATAACTTCTCCGGAGAGCATCTCAATGGTCTCCGAGGCGGCAAGCGCGGGAAAATATGTTGCGGTGTTTAAAGCGCCAGGATTAAGCAGGAGGCACCGGCGTTTTTTAAGTAATTATCATGATAAAGGATATATATATCTGACAGAAGCCGGATCCCTGGCTGACAGCATTAAAGAGATATGGAAAAACAGGCCGCAGGTTTGCCTGCCGCAGAATAATTTAAAGGTAGCCGAGGCCCTAAGTAAAATATTATGAGAATATTGCAGATATTGCCTGAACTCAATGTTGGAGGGGTAGAGACCGGTACCGTGGACCTCTGTAAGTACCTGGTGCGCCTTGGCCATAAAGCAGTGGTTGTCTCTGCCGGAGGGCCTCTGGTCAGGGAGGTGGAGGCAAGCGGGGCTAAGCATTACACCTTGCCCGTGCATAAGAAGTCGGTTTTCTCCATATTTAAATTGATCTCTCAACTGGCCGAGATCATCAAAAATGAAGAGATAGAGGTAGTGCATGCCCGCTCGCGGGTTCCTGCGTGGATCGCTTTTTTCGCCTGCCGCCGCACTCGCGCGGTTTTTATCACCACCTGCCACGGCCATTACAAAAAGCATTTTTTCAGTTATGTGATGGGCTGGGCAAAAAGAGTGATCGTTTTAAGCAATGTGATCGCCAGGCATATGATCGATGATTTCGGGGTGCCGCATGAGAGGATAAGGCTCGTGCCGCGCAGCGTTGACCTGGAGAGGTTCAAATACCTTGACCCCCAGGCAAAGAGAAAAGATGATTTTAACGTAGGCATTATCGGCAGGATCACTCCTTTAAAGGGCCATTTGCATTTTATCAAAGCAATGGCCCGCATCTCAAGGCAGGTGCCGCGCCTGAAGATCTGGGTTGTCGGAGATGCCCCGGCATCCAAGGAGGCGTATAAGGAGGAGGTGCAGGTTTTAACCCGCAGGCTCGGGCTTTGGCATTGCACGGAATTTTTAGGCACCCAGCGGGATATCCCCGGGATATTGGCGCACCTGGACCTGGTGGTTTTAGCTACCACTACCCATGAGGCCTTCGGCAGGGTGATAGTAGAAGCCCAGGCAGCCGGGGTTCCGGTGGTAGCTACTAAAGTTGGAGGGGTGGTTGATATCATCACAGACGGCGAGAACGGGCTTTTGGTTCCTCCGGCTGACCCCAAGGCAATGGCTGAGGCGGCAATGCGTATTTTTAAAGATCCGGCCCTGGCCCGCAGCCTGGCGGAAAATGCCTATGCTAAGGTTAAAGAGAAATATAATGTGGAGTTGATGGTCAGGAATACTTTAGATGTTTACCGCGATGCCTTGAGTAATTTCAAGCTCCTGATAATCAAGTTCTCCTCTTTGGGGGATATAATCCTTTCCACGGCAGCCCTGAGGGCCATCCGGGAAAAATTTTCCAGGCCGAATTTCAAGATCAGCTTCCTGGTGGGAGAGGAATCCAAGGATGTCCTTTTGAGGTGCCCCTACATTGACGAGCTGCTGGTTTGTGATCTGAAAAATAAAGACAAGGGTTTTGCCGGGCTCTGGAATATCGGTAAGATCCTGAGAAAAAAGAACTTTGATATAGTCATTGACCAGCAGAACAGCCGCTCAAGCCACATATTGGCATATCTATCGGCTTGCGTTAACCGCTATGGTTATGATAATAAAAAACTTTCTTTTTTGCTCAATCACCGCATCAAGGACTTAGAACCCAAGGTTGACCCGGTAACCCATCAATTCCGGGTATTGAAGATGCTCGGTATTGACCTTTTGGATAATGGTTTAGAACTTTGGCCGTCGCCTGAAGATGTAAAACATGTGGAGGAGCTTTTGAGCAGCCAGTGGTTAAGCGAAACGCAAAAGGTAGTGGGGATCAATATCAGCGCATCGCTTAGATGGAGCACCAAGCTTTGGCCGCGGCAGTACCTGGCCAAACTTTGCGAGGAGCTGGGTCTCCGGGATATCCGCGTGGTGGTTACCGGCACAGAACAGGACCTGGCTTACGCCAATGCCCTCGCCAGCTCCCTTAAAAACACCAAGATCATCAATACCTGCGGCAAGACCTCAGTCAATGAACTGGCTGCCCTGATCAAAAAATGCCATGTATTTATTTCCGCGGATTCATCCCCTTTGCACATTGCCTCGGCGCAAGGCACGCCGTTTATCGCGCTTTTCGGGCCGACGGACGCATCCAGGCATTTGCCCCCCGGTAAGGATTACGTTGTGATCAATAAGGACCTGACCTGCTCCCCCTGTTACCGGACCAAATGCCGCACCAAGCGCTGTATGGTCGCCATCACCCCCGAAGAGGTACTGACGGCAGTGGAGAGGCTGCTTAAATGAACATATTGTTTATCGCAAATCATCTTAACGTAGGGGGGATCTCCAGTTATCTGCTTACTTTGGGAAGCGGGCTTAAGGAGAGAGGGCATAATGTTTATGTTGCCTCAAGCGGCGGCAGCCTGGTGGATAAATTCAAAAAATCCGGGATAACCCATATCCGCGTCCCATTAAGGACAAAAAAAGAGGTCAGCCCGAAGATAATTATCAGTTTTCTCAAATTAAGCGGCAAGGTAAGAAAGCTTAGCATAGATGTGCTGCATTCAAACAGCCGGACCACCCAGGTTTTGGGGGATCTGTTAAGCCGTTATAATAAGGGGATAGCCCATGTTTTTACCTGTCACGGTTTTTTTAAGCCGAAGTTATCGCGCCGGTTGTTCCCCTGCTGGGGCAAGGCAGTGATCGCCATAAGCAGCCAGGTAAAGGAGCACCTGCTCCAGGATTTTAAGCTGGATGAAAAAAAGATAAGCGTAATAAATAACGGCATAGACACAGCCGGTTTCGGGGATTTTTCGGCAAGAGAAAAAACAAGGAGGAAGTTGGGGGTAAATGACGCTTTCCTGGTAGGAATTATCGCCCGGCTCTCCGATGTTAAGGGCCATACCTATCTTATTCAGGCAATGCAGATTGTTTTAAAGGATTGCCCTTCGGCCAAGCTGCTTATCGTAGGGGAGGGCAAAGCCGGCAGAGCCCTGGTAGAGCAGGTAAATGACCTGGGTATCAGGGACAAGGTTATATTCCTGGCCCAGGCCCAGAATAACCGGGATATACTTTCGGCAATGGATGTATTCGTCATGCCTTCATTGCAGGAGGGGCTGGGCCTGGCGCTGATGGAAGCAATGGCTCAAGGCCTGGCAGTCGTGGGTTCTTCCGTCGGTGGTATCAAGACCCTGATCCGGGATAGGGAGAACGGCCTCCTGGTTAGGCCGGCTGATAGCGCCGGGCTGGCCCGGGCGATCATCAAATTATTCAGCGACCAGCCGTTGCGCGGGGAGCTGGGAATAAAGGCCCGCAAATTCATTATGGATAATTTCCCGGCGGCCAAAATGGCGGATGAAACAGAGAGGGTTTATAAAAAATGCTTAAGAATAAAAGATTAATATTTGTTTCCTGTGCAGCCATTATTGCCGTTATTCTCTTTAACTATATGCGGGGCCTGTATATGGTTCCGGTACTTATGTACCACTCGGTCAATCCGAAAGTCAACCCGCAGATGCATAGCCTGATAGTTTCCCCTGAGTCCTTTGAAAGGCAGATGCGGTTCTTAAAATCGCGGCATTATAATGTGGTTACCTTGGAGGAGGTTAGCCGCCTGATGCGGGAAAAAAAGAGGCCGCCTTTTAAGACCGTTGCCATAACTTTTGACGACGGCTTTAAGGATAATTATATTTACGCCTATCCGGTT
>JAQUME010000048.1 GCA_028718245.1 Candidatus Omnitrophota bacterium | reverse complement strand
AGATGTATATCTCGCGCAAGACCCTGCATAAGCCCGACCGGTTAAACGACCAGGAGTTTGCCAGCATCAAGAGCCATACGATCCTGGGAGCTGAATTCATGTTGAAATACGTTGATGCCCTGGGGATACTGCCTGTGGTTGTCAGCTTCGAGCATCATTTGAAATACGATATGTCCGGCTATCCGCGCCTGGAGATGTTAAGGAAGCCGCATGTGGCCTCCCTGATCGTCTCGATCTGCGATGTGTATGACGCGCTTTCGCAAAGGAGGGGCTACAAACAGGATTATTCTCCGGATGTGGTTTACAATATCATGAACAAGGAAAAGGGGAGTTCCTTTGATCCGGAGCTGCTGGATGAATTCTTTAAGATCATGGGCCTCTGGCCGATCGGAGCGGTGGTAGCGTTAAATGACGGCAGCATAGCATTGGTCAGGAGCCAGAATGAATCCGATATCCAGCGGCCAAAGGTCGAGATCGTATCCCCTGTTGACAAGAAACGCCTGGTTGACCTGCTTGAGGATAAGGGTTTGAGCATCGAGCGTTACCTTAATCCCTGGAAGGAAGGGAAAGAATATTTGCGGTTGGCGCAATAACATGGATAATTCATTACGCGTCTGCCTTGTATTGTTTCTCGCAGGGACGCTTGTTGCGGCCCAGCGTGCCGCAACTGCGCTCGGGTCGGCTGGCGTCGCTCTCCGCCTCCGGCGGAACCGTGCCCGCTCCTTGCCTCCATGCCCTGCTCGAAATCAAGCCAAGTCATCCGCCATAACATTCTATTCATTACAATCCCCAATCGCAGGTTTTACCCTTGTTGAATTAATCGTAGTCATAATCATCGTGGGGATACTGGCCGCTGTAGGCCTTACTCAATATTCTAAAACGGTGGAGAAAGGCAGGGTTGCCGAGGCAAAGAAAGTTTTAGGGGTGATGCGCCAGCATGGGTGGGACAGGTATATGGAGGTGGGTTCTTTTTCCGACCAGTGGGAGGGCTGGGATATTAACCCCGACAATAGCGGCGGGATACCTTATTCCTGCCGCTCTTCGCACTACTTTTACTATAGGGTAAGCGGGGAGGGTGCCTCCGGTTTTACCGGCACAGCGACCCGCTGCACTTCCCTCGGTAAGTCACCTCAAGGTAGTTCCGCCTACACCATCACAATCAATGTTACGCCCACCGGTGATACATGGGGAGGGACAGGGCCATAAAAATAATTTGACAATTGACTATGCGGTGCTATACTTAATAAAACAAGGGCGTTTAGGAGCCGGATACACGGCGCTAGACGCCTTCTTCATATAAAACTATGGCCAAATATATCTTTATAACCGGCGGGGTGATCTCAAGCTTAGGCAAGGGGATCGCCTCCGCATCTATCGGCAAGATCCTGGAATCGCGCGGCCTTAAGGTGACGTTGATGAAGCTTGACCCTTATATCAATGTCGATCCCGGGACAATGAATCCCTATCAGCATGGGGAGGTCTATGTCACCGACGATGGCGCCGAGACCGACCTGGACCTGGGGCATTATGAAAGGTTTACCAGGGCCAAGATGACCAAGTTCAACAATGCCACTACGGGACAGGTTTATAACGCGGTAATATCCCGGGAGCGCAGGGGAGATTATTTAGGTAAAACCATCCAGGTTATCCCGCATATTACCGGAGAGATAAAAGAGAGGATCAAGAAGGTTGCCCAGGTAAGTAATGCGGATATCGTTTTGATCGAGATAGGCGGCACCGTGGGGGATATTGAAAGCCTCCCCTTTTTAGAGGCGGCCCGGCAATTTAAAGTGGATGCCGGGGAAAAGAATGTCCTTTATATCCATCTCACCCTTGTTCCTTACATAAAAGTAGCCGACGAGATAAAAACCAAGCCAACCCAGCATAGTGTACAGACATTGCGCGAGATCGGCATCCAGCCGGACATATTGCTTTGCCGAACGGAAAAGCCGCTTGCCGATGAAGTTAAGGAGAAGATATCCTTATTCTGCAATGTGCGCAAACAGGCGGTCATTGAATCGCGCGACGTTGAATCAATTTATCAGGTGCCCATGGTTTTTAAGGCGCAGATATTAGATGAAATAATCCTTAGCCATTTTAACTTGATCTCAAGGCCGTCTGACCTTAAGGATTGGGAGAAGAACGTGGTAGAGCGCCAGCTTTCTCCTAAAGGAGTGGTGAGGGTGGCTGTAGTGGGTAAATATATCGGTCTGCAGGATGCCTATAAATCAATTTATGAGGCGATCACTCACGCCGGGATAAGTAACCAATTGAAAATAGAGGTCAGAAAGATCGACTCCGAAGACATAGAGAAACTGGGGCCGGAAGAACTGCTTGGATGCGTGGATGGGATTTTAGTCCCCGGGGGATTCGGCAACCGGGGTATCGAAGGCAAGATCAAGGCGATTGAGTTTGCCAGAAAGAAGAAGATACCTTTTCTGGGGCTTTGCCTTGGGATGCAGTGCGCGGTGATAGAATTCGGCCGCCACCTTTGCGGATTAAAGGATGCTAACTCCACGGAGTTTAAGTCCAAAACCAAGTATCCGGTGATCAGCCTGCTGGCTGAACAGACAAATGTCAAGGATATGGGCGGGACCATGCGGTTGGGTGCATACCCTTGCAAAATAAAGAAGAATACCCTGGCTGCCAAAGTTTATCGGAAAAATATTATTCTTGAAAGGCACCGCCACAGGTATGAGTTCAATAATAAATTCCGCAAGTTATTTGAAAAGAAGGGAATGGTTTTTTCCGGTATCTATCAAAAGAAGGACTTAGTTGAGATCGTGGAGTTAAAGAACCATCCTTATTTTATCGCGGTGCAGTTTCATCCCGAGTTCAAATCCAAGCCCGATGCAGCACACCCCTTATTCAGGGAATTTATCAAGGCAGCAGCCACTAAATAGGGACGTTTCTGGATCCAAAGCAGGGACGTTTCTGGATTCAATCGGAAGGGTGTCCCCCCACAAAAATATGAACGCTATATTAGCCTTAGAAGACGGAACAATATTTAAAGGAAGCTCATTCGGTGCCAGCGGAGAGCGTTATGGTGAAGTGGTTTTTAACACCAGCATGTCCGGATACCAGGAGATCATCACCGATCCCTCTTATAGAGGCCAGATCGTTACCATGACCTATCCTTTGATCGGTAATTACGGCGTAAACCTCGAAGACGTGGAATCATGCAAGCCGTTTGTGGAGGGATTTGTGGTCAGGGAGTACAGCAAGATCGCCAGCAACTGGCGCTCCCGGGATTCGCTTGGAGATTACCTTGCGAAAAATAATATTTTGGGCATTGAGGGTATTGATACGCGCGAACTTACCTTGCATATCAGGCAGAAAGGCGCTTTGAAGGCTGTTTTGTCCACCGAGGATCTGAATGAGAAGAGCCTGGTGAAAAAAACCAAAGAATCCCCGGGTTTAGTCGGCATTGACCTGGTCAAAGAGGTCGTCTGCAAAAAACCTTATGCCTGGAATAAAAAAGGAAAATATAAGGTTGTGGCAATTGATTGCGGGATAAAGCTTAATATGCTCAGGATATTAGAGAGTAAGAATTGCAAGATCACGGTTGTGCCGGCAGGCACCTCAAGCAGGGATATCCTGGAAATGGAACCTGACGGGCTCCTGCTTTCTAACGGCCCCGGCGATCCGGCTGCTTTGCCTTATTTAGTCAACACTGTCCGGGAATTGCTTGAAAAGCTGCCGATATTCGGGATCTGCCTGGGCCATCAGATATTGGGCCAGGCCTTTGGCGGAAAGACCTTTAAGCTTAAATTCGGCCATCACGGGGCGAATCACCCGGTAAAGGATCTAAGATCGGGCAGGGTTTCCATAACCAGCCAGAACCACGGGTTCTGCGTGGACATCGATTCGATGAACAAAAAAGAGATCGAGTTGACTCATGTAAATTTAAATGACGGCACCTCCGAAGGGTTGCGCCATAAAAAGTTGCCCATATTTTCCGTGCAGTTCCATCCGGAAGCATCTCCCGGTCCGCGCGACGCCGAGTATTTATTCGCTGAATTTGTATCTTTAATGAAAAAACACTAAAATGCCTAAGAGAAAAGACATTAAGAAAATACTGATCATCGGCTCCGGGCCTATAGTCATCGGGCAGGCGTGCGAGTTTGATTATTCCGGGACCCAGGCCTGCAAGGTCTTAAAGCAGGATGGATTTAAAGTGATCCTGGTGAATTCTAATCCGGCAACGATCATGACCGATCCGGAGATCTGCGATAAGACTTATATCGAGCCGATCACCGCGGAGATGGTTGAGAAGATAATTGCCAAAGAAAGGCCGGATGCTTTACTACCTACCCTTGGCGGCCAGACCGCATTGAATACCACTATGCAGTTGGCCAAAAAAGGGGTATTAAAAAAATATAAAGTAGAGATGATCGGCGCCGATATAAAAGCGATCAAAAAAGGGGAGGACCGCCAGCTTTTTAAGGCGGCGATGAAGAAAATAGGATTGGACCTGCCTAAAAGCGGTCAGGCTTATACACTGGAGCAGGCCGTCAAGGTGGCCAAAAAGATCGGTTTTCCCGTAATCATCCGGCCGAGTTTTACTTTAGGGGGTACGGGCGGTTCGATCGCCAATAATATGGAAGAGTTTAAGGTGTTGGCTAAGCGCGGCCTGGAATCCAGTATGGTTAGCGAGATCCTGGTTGAAGAATCCGTGACCGGCTGGAAAGAATTTGAACTGGAGGTCATGCGCGACTTAAAAGACAATGTGGTAGTTATCTGCACCATTGAGAATCTTGACCCGATGGGAGTGCATACCGGCGATAGCATCACGGTCGCCCCTATCCAGACATTAACGGATAAGGAATATCAAAAGATGCGCGATGCCTCGATCGCCTGCATCCGCGAGATCGGGGTTTCTACCGGCGGCTCCAACATCCAGTTTGCGGTGCATCCTGAAACCGGCAGGATGGTGATTATTGAAATGAACCCGCGCGTTTCGCGCAGCTCTGCTTTGGCTTCAAAGGCAACGGGTTTTCCCATTGCCAAGATCGCCGCTAAGCTTGCCGTCGGATACACCCTGGATGAGATCCCCAACGATATCACCCGCGAGACCCCGGCCTGTTTTGAGCCGGCGATCGACTATTGCGTGGTAAAGGTGCCGCGTTTTACATTTGAGAAATTCGCCTCCGCAGACCCTACACTGGGCGTATCCATGAAGTCGGTAGGAGAGGCAATGTCTATCGGCCGCACATTTAAGGAGGCGCTGCAAAAGGGCCTGCGCTCATTGGAGATCAGGAAATTCGGTCTGGAGAGTGTTGTTTTTAATGATCCGGCGGATATTAAAGTTGACACGGCGGTTCTGGCTAAGATCGAGCAGAAGCTAAAAATCCCCAATGCCGAAAGGATCTTTTATCTCGGGGATGCTTTCCGCGCAGGATTGGATATTGAAAAGATTTACAGCCTGACCAAGATCGACCGTTGGTTTTTATATAACATCAAAGAGATCATTGGCTGTGAAAAAGAGTTGATCAAAAATAAGCAAAACCTTTCTCCGGAGCTGCTTAAGAAAGCCAAGGAGTACGGTTTTAGCGACAGGCAGTTAGCCAGGATTTTGTCTTCCAGTGAAAGCAAGGTCTGCGCTTTGAGGAAGTCCATGAACCTGACGCCGGATTTCAAGCTGGTTGATACATGCGCCGCCGAGTTCATGGCGCACACGCCTTATTTCTATTCTACCTACGACAAATGATGGGGGACGTTCCCCCAGGTACCACCCTTATGCGATGCAACTTATTGTGCTGTAAAGAATAAAAATCACAGTTAGATTATCTCTCCCTCTGCGTCTATTGATAATAGAAAGGAGGGATTTTTTATGCCCAGGAGACCAAGAATTCTAGTAGACGGCGGATATTACCATATACTCAGCCGAGGAAATGATAGAAGAAAACTTTTCCGTTACAGGCAGGACTACCGTATTTTCTTGAAGGTTATCAAAGCATATTTAAAGAAATTCAAAGTCGCTTTGGTTAATTATTGTCTCATGCCAAATCATATACATCTGCTTATCCAGGCGCAAGAAGCGGATGATTTACCTAAATTTATGCAGGGAGTGTTGCAGGTATACGCAAGTTATTTTAGGAAGAGATATCATTCCACGGGATTTGTGTTTCAAAACCGGTACAAAAGCCTGTTTATTGATAAAGACTCCTATCTTATGGAATGCGCCCGTTATATCGAGAGAAATCCTCTTAGGGCCAAGATTACAAGCAACCTTTCGGAATACCCATTTAGCAGTTTTCTGTTCTATGCAAAAGGGAAAGATAATGATATAATTATAACAAAGAATCCTCTATATCTTGATCTGGCGCAAACCGATACTGAACGACAAGAACGATACAAGGAATATGTTTTGCAAGAAAGACCTTACGAACACATTGTAGACCAAGCATTTAAAGTAACGTAGCCTGGTACCTGGGGGAACGTCCCCCAGCATATTTTATATGGCCGTAAAAATTAAATTTCTCGGTGGTGCCAAAACCGTCACCGGATCAAGCCATCTGGTCACCGCGGGCAAAACAGAGGTCCTGCTTGACGCCGGGCTCTTCCAGGGGCACCGCGACGCATTCTACGCGATCAATACCACCTTCAATTATAACCCGCGCACGATCAACGCCATGGTCTTGTCGCACGCGCACATTGACCACTGCGGCAACATCCCCAACCTGATCAAAAAAGGCCTGCGCTGCAAGATATACGCTACCGCGGCGACCAAGGACCTGGCGAATCTTATGCTGATCGATTCGGGGAAGATCCAGGAAGAGGATGTGCGTTACGTCAACAAGATCAATAGGCGCCTGGGTCTTGCCTTACGTAAACCTCTATATACGGCAAAAGAGGCCTCCAGGGCCACCAAGATATTTCGCTCTATTTCATATAATCAGAAGTTCTGTGTTGCCAAAGATGTCTGCGCCACGATCAGCGATGCCGGCCATATCCTGGGCTCAGGGATAATCATCCTGGATATCAAGGACGGGGAGCGCGCTTTGCGCCTGGGCTATGCCGTGGACCTGGGGAGGAAAAATCTGCCTTTATTGAATAACCCCGTAATCCCCAAGGGTTTAGATTACCTGATCATGGAGTCTACCTATGGCGGAAGGTTGCACCATCCCATTGAGGAGGCGCAGTCAAAGTTAAGGGAGGCGGTTTCCCGGGCCATAAGAAGGGGAGGCAAGGTTTTGATCCCCGCTTTCACCCTGGAGCGCACCCAAGAGGTGGTTTATTTCTTAGGTGAGCTGCTTAAAGAAAAGCTTATACCTTCTGTGCCTATTTACGTGGACAGCCCCCTGGCCACCGATATCACGGATCTATTTGAATACCATATGGGGTCTTTGAACGATAAAACCCGCCAGGCCTTCAGCCGCGGGGATAACCCCTTCGATCTCTTGAATCTGCGTTTTATCCGCGAGCAAAAGGATTCTAAGGCCCTGAACATAGACAGGCGGCCCATGATCATCATCGCCGGCAGCGGCATGTGTGAATCCGGAAGGATCCTGCATCACCTGCAGAATAATATAGAAGATTCGCGCAATATGATCCTGGTGGTCGGGTATATGGCCCGGGATACCCTGGGCAGAAGGATAGTTGAAAAATTACCTTTCGTAAGGATATTCGGGGTTGAGTATGAGCTTAACGCGGAGGTCGTGGTGATCAACGCTTTCTCGGGCCACGCCGACCAGGTGGAGCTTTTAGATTTTGTTACCGGTTGCCTTCCGCTTAAAAAGATCTTTTTGGTGCACGGAGAACCTGAGCAATCCCAGGCCCTTTATGATATTTTGGAGCAGAAGGGATTGGATGTGTCTATTCCGGATAAAGATGAAGAAGTATTGCTTAAATGAAGATTCTGTGGTAAAGTGTTTTCCTTAATTTATATATGGGAGGTCCTCGTTCGCTTCGCTCACGAGGATTTTGTGGATAAAGCTTAAAGGAGGAAGTTAAAATGATAGGTGGATTTTCAACGCCCAAGAAAGACAAAGCGAATAAAGTTTCCGGAGGCAAGCTGGTCAAGACCGGCCAGATCCTGGTGCGCGGGGTAGATACTTATAAAGCCGGAGTGAATGTCCGCGGCCTGGGTACTTTGTTCGCCGCTT
>JAQUME010000047.1 GCA_028718245.1 Candidatus Omnitrophota bacterium | reverse complement strand
TGGCGCGATTCCTGCCTTACTGGCATGAAACGATCGCGCCGGCAGTAAAAAGCGGCCAACGGGTGATCATCGCGGCGCACGGTAATTCTTTGCGCGCCCTGGTCAAATACCTGGATAATATTTCCGAAGAGAAGATCGTGAGCTTGAATATACCCACCGGTATACCGCTGGTTTATGAGCTGGATGATGACCTAAAACCGTTAAAGAACTATTATCTTGGCGATCCGGAAGCGGTAAAAAAAGCTATGGATGCGGTGGCAAACCAAGGTAAAGCAAAATAGATTGAAAACCGCAAGATTTATCATCATATTGTTAGGATTAGCGATACCCCTGTTCTTAACTGTTGAGAGTAAGGGAGAGGAGGGTGCAAGTATGCGATTATCGAGCCCGGCATTTGAGCATAACGGGCCAATCCCGGCAAAATTTACCTGCCAGGGAGAGGGTGTAAATCCGGCGCTGATCATTGAAGGTATCCCCTCGGAAACCAAGAGCCTGGCCTTGATCATGGATGATCCTGATGCCCCAAGCGGAGATTTTGTGCATTGGGTAGTTTATGATATCCCTGTTACCGCCAGGATAGAAGAAAACAGCATCCCGGGTAAGCAGGGGGCTAACAGCTCCGGAAGAACAAATTACGCAAGCCCTTGCCCGCCTACAGGCACGCACCGTTACTTTTTCAAGATTTACGCGCTTGATAAAATGTTGAGTTTAGAAAAAGGATTGAGTAAGCCGGATTTAGAGAAGGCGATCAGCCCCCGCATATTGGATAAGGCCGAATTGATCGGCCTATATAAAAAGAAGTAATTGCCATATGAGCTGGCATATTTACATAATCCGCTGCAAGGACAACCGGCTTTATACAGGGATCACCAAGGACCTTGAGCGCAGGGTAAAAGAGCATAACAGCGGTTATGGCTGCAGGTTTACCAAATACAGAGCACCGGTTGAGCTGGTGCATAGCGAAAGGGCAGGAAGCAGGCCCGAAGCGTTAAGGCGCGAGGCCCAGATCAAAGGCCTGCCGCGGGTAAAGAAACTGGAATTAATAGGTTAGCTTTAGGAGGCATGTTTTATGGCAAATTTTTCTTTTGATATTGTTTCCGAGGTAGATCTTCAGGAGGTTGATAACGCGGTAAACCAGGCGGTCAAGGAATTAAGCCAGCGTTATGATTTTAAAGGCAGTAAATCCTCGATCGCCTTTGACCGTAAGGAAAAAAAGATCACCCTGATCGCGGATGATGATTTTAAGCTGCGCAGCCTTACGGATATCCTGGCGACCCGCCTGGCAAAAAGAGGGGTTTCTTTGAAATCATTAAAATTCAATGAGCCGGAAAAGGCATTTGAGGGTTATCTGCGCCAGGCAGTAGAGATCTGCATGGGCATTGACCGGGAAAGGGCAAAGGAGCTGACCGGCATAATAAAGGGCCTGGGTTTAAAAGTGCAGGCCCAGATAGAAGGAGAAAAAATCAAGGTCAGCTCTGCCAAAAAAGATGAATTGCAGGCAGTTATCGTCCACCTGAAGGGTCTGGATTTCCCTATCCCGCTTAGTTTCTGCAATTACCGCTGAAAAGGCATAAATAATTACATTGCAATTTATTAACAAATATGTTAAACTCTTGCTATGAAACTAGAAGAGTTCCTTAAGCGGGTGCGGGGTATGCCGCTGATCGACGCGGAGAACCTGCTTGCCGGAGTAACTGACCCGGGGCCGGTTAAAGTCCAGCTAAGCCGTTGGCGCAAATCCGGCAAACTGATCAAGCTCAAGAATAATATTTACCTTTTGGCTGAGAATTTCCGCAAGGTAGATATTTACGAACCGCACATCGCTTCAGTGCTTAAAAAACCTTCTTATATCAGCCTGGAAAAGGCCTTTGAATACCACGGGCTTATCCCCGAAGGAGTGCCCGTATATACCTCGGTTACCACTAAGCGCCCGGAGAGGATCTTGACCCCCATCGGCGCCTTTGACTACCGCCATATTAAAAACAGCCTTTTTTGGGGGTATGATTCGGTTATCGTGAACAAGCAGCAGGCATTTATCGCCCAACCTGAAAAGGCGCTGCTTGATTTCTTCTACCTAAAGGGGCTGGGGGTTGATGATGGATATTTGGAAGAAATGCGATTACAAAATTTTAGCAAGATCAATTGTAATAGATTAATAACATATGCCAAAAGGTTTGAAAGGCCAGGAGTCTTAAAAGTAGCGCGGATGCTTAAAAGCTTTGTCTTTGAACACAAAAAAGAGGAAAAGCATTTATGAAAGATTACCTGTTGGAATTGGCATCCCAGAAAGAGGGATTCAACCCTAAATTGAACATAATGCGGGAGTACCTCCAGGCATATATCCTTCGGGTTATGCATGATGAAGGTATTTTCCGTTCCGCGGCTTTTCTGGGTGGTACGGCTCTTCGCTTTCTGCATGGCATGCCCAGGTTTTCCGAGGACCTTGATTTTTCCACGGCAGGTAAACCGCGGGTTAACTTTTCAGCATTGCTTAAAAAGATCCTCTCTGAACTCGGGGCGGCAGGATATGATGCCGCGATCAGCTATAATGACAAGAAAACCGTGAATTCGGCATCCATTAAGTTTTCCGGGCTGATGTTTGAGGCAGGAATTTCCCCTCTAAAAAGCCAAAAACTCTCTATTAAAATTGAAATTGACGGCAATCCTCCGCGAGGGGCTATTCTGGAAACCCGGATCGTAAATAAATATTTCCCTGTTTCTTTCCTGTCTTATGATATCAATTCCCTGTTTGCCGGTAAACTGCATGCTTTGCTGAACAGAAAATATACCAAGGGCCGGGATTATTTTGACCTTGGTTGGTATTTATCAAGGTGGGAAAGGATAGAGCCGAATTTTATACTGCTTAAGAATTCTCTTGAGCAGACAGGATGGAAAAGTGATCTTCCGGATAAAGATAACTGGAGAGGATTAATTCTCAAGGTTATTGAGGCCGCGGATTGGAAGAAAGTTAAAGATGATGTCGGGCAATTTCTTGAGAATGCTCCGGACACCGGCATCTTTACCAAAGAGAATACATTGCAACTTTTACGCTCTGCGTAACTCCATATTATGCTTACCTATATATACCATATCTCTATACGGCCGGCAATTATATGCCTGATCCTGCTTGCCGCAGGTTATGCTTTTGCCGAAGCCCCCACTATCGGCACTATTGACCGCAGCCAGGAGATGATCCGCGAGGATGAGGCCTTAAGGCAAAGAATTGGGCAGCAGGAGAAATATTTTGTCAAAACAATCCTCCTGAAAGGCAGCCTGAAGCTTCCCGCGCAGGAGGCCGAAGAGCTGACAGCCTCTTTCCAAGGGCAGTGGTTGACAAAAGAAGATATCAGCCAGCTTATTGATTCAATCAAGTCCGCCTTTCAGAAAAAAGGCATTGCCGCCGGCCGCGTCAATATATCTTATGAGCTTAAAAAAGACGGAGTTCTTGAGATCACAGCCAATTCAATAAAGGGAGGATAGATGTCAGGGAAAATAACTTTTCAAGGTAACCCATTAAATCTAGCAGGCAGGGTTTTGAAGGTTGGCGCGATCGCCCCTGATTTTAAGGTTGTTGCGCAGGACCTTAAGGAGGCGCGCCTTTCAGATTTTAAAGATAAGATAAAAATAGTCACTTCATTTCCCTCCATAGATACTAAGGTGTGTGACTTGCAGGTGAAGGAGTTTAATAAGATCGCGACCGGCTTATCCGCCGATGTATTGATCATCGGCATAAGCAAGGACCTGCCCTTTGCCCAACAAAGGTTCTGCGAGGCATTTGAGATCAAGAATATTAAAGTGCTCTCCGATTACAAAACCGGCTCTTTTGGGATCAATTTCGGCCTGTTGATCAGGGAACTGAACCTTCTGGCGCGCTCAATAATCATTCTGGACAAAAATAACCTGGTCAGATATATTCAGATAGTCAAAGAATTAAGCTCTCCCCCCGATTATCAGGAAGCGCTAAACCAACTTCAGGTTATTATCAAAAATCCCGCCTTAGCCGCGAAGGAGCAGCTGCCCGCTCATTGCAAGCCGTGCGAAGGAGGGGTTTCCGCTTTATCGAGCGGAGAGATAAGTAAGATGCTCTCCTGGATTCAGGGCTGGCAGTTGGTTGAAGACAAGAAGCTCGTAAAAGAGTTTAAATTCAGTGATTTTATTGAGGCCAAATATTTTCTTGACCTTATCAGCATAATAGCTGAAGAGCAAGGCCATCACCCTACCTTTACCCTGGCCTATAATAAGCTCAAAATTACTCTTACAACCCACGCCGCAAGCGGCCTAACCGAGAACGATTTTATCATGGCGGGAATAATAGACGAGTTATAAGTATCCATAACCTAACTTAATGCAAATTAAAGGGTTTTATGCCTCAAATAAACAGTTGACAAGCCAATAAAAACCCTTTAAAATAACCCTCGCTATGACAAAGAAATCCTTCCTAACTCAAACCTTTCTTTTAATCGTTTTTTTCCTTTATAGCACCTGTTTTGCCCAAACTCCTCCTGCGAGTCAGCAGATGAGCGGAGAGGAACGCGCCCGGCAGATGCAGGAACAGTCAGAAAAGCTAAGAAAACAGGCCGAACAACCAAAAACTAAAGCAAAAATAGAAGAGCAAACCCCGGAAGCAGCGACCCCTCAAGCCCCGGCCGGCCCGAAAATCCTCATTAAGAAAATTAATATCATCGGCGTAACTCTTTTCGCGGATGATAAGATCAAAGCCATAACCAGCCGGTATGAAAACCAAGAGCTCTCCTTAAGAGACATTCAGAAAATAGCCGACCTGATCACCGATCTATACAGGCAGAAAGGCTATATTACTTCCCGCGCCTATGTGCCTCCGCAGAAAATGGAGGAGGGCGCCCTAGAGATCAGGGTTATGGAGGCGACAGTCGGGGATATCCAGATAAAAGGCAACCGTTTTTATTCTACCAGGCTGATCAAGAAATACGTAACTATTAATAAGGGGGAACCTTTTAATTACAACCAGCTTAAGCAGAACCTGGTGGATATCAATGAACATCCTGACCGTAATGCCAAAGCGGTCCTGGCTCCGGGCAAGGATCCGGGTTCAACCGATGTTCTCCTGGATGTAAAAGATTCTTTACCTATCCATATAGGGTTTGGCTATAATAATTTTCTCTCCCGTTTTGTAAGGCGCAATGACTATAATACTACTTTTACGCATAATAATCTATTGGGCCAGGATGATATCCTGACCGTTCAGTATCACCGGGCAGACGCCAATGACTATTGGAACTATAGCGTCCGTTATCTTTATCCCGTAACCAAGAGCCTGGATCTCGGCATTTTTGCCAGCCGCTCAAAGCTGGTTTTGGGGAAAGAATTTACCGATGTCAATTCCCGCGGTAAAAGCCGCATATTCAGTGTTTACGGCACTCAAAAGCTGATCAAAAATGATAGCTTTACCCTTAACTTTAATTTCGGGTTTGATTATAAGGATGTTTATAACTTTCTTTCCGGGGATATCTCCAGCCAGGACCGCTTACGCATCGGCAAAGCGGGGTTTGATTTTAACATGGCCGATGATTTCGGCCGCACAATTATCAGCGATGATTTTAATTACGGGTTCCCGAGTATAATGGGAGGGACTAAAGCGCATTTGGATCCGGGAGATAAGCCCACCTCCCGCGCAGGAGCAGGAGGGGAGTTCCTTAAAGATACCTTAAACATTGTACGCTTGCAGAAACTTTTTTTTGATTCTACCCTGCTCTGGAAAAACCAGCTGCAATTTTCCCCCAGCATACTTACGGCAACTGAACAGTTCCAGGTTGGCGGCCCGGCAAACAACAGAGGCTATCCGATCGCGGAATTTGTCGGTGACCGCGGTTATTCCATGGTCTGGGAGTTAGCCATCCCTCCATACTTCGTTCCCAGATCTATGAAAGTCCCATTTTCTAAAAGCAGGATTTATGACGCGGTCAGGTTCATTGGGTTTTATGACTGGGCAAACGTGCATTTAAAGACCCTGCAGGCCGGTGACAGAAAAAACAGGACCTTAAGGAGCGCCGGATGCGGGATAAGAGTGAATATTTTGGAAAATTTCTTTGCCCGCTACGAAATAGGCTGGCCCCTGGATCAGATACCTTCCGACGGCAAACATGTCCACCAGTGGATCGAGGTTACCAAAACCTTTTAAAAATACATAGCCACCTTGACAGCTTAATAAAAATAGGTTATACTTATTAAATATTAGGTTAAAGCCGTAACTGTAATAGAATAAAGAAGTTCCGTGTCAAGAGAAATGCAAATGTCCTTCCGCAATAAGATATATCTGATCGCAAGTGCTTTCCTTTTAGCCGTAACCCTGAATGCTTACGCTAACCCGGAGGGAGAGAGTGTAGCCGCGGGAACCGCCACTTTTGACCGCTCCACCCCGAATACCCTTACCGTAAATACCACCTCAAATAATACAATTATCAATTACAACAGTTTTAATATCGCCGCCAACGAAACCACAAGGTTTAACCAGCCAAATGCCGGCTCCGCTGTATTGAACAGAGTTACCGGTGTTAACCCTTCTGAAATTTACGGGACAATGTCTTCTAACGGAAAATTATTCTTAGTTAATCCTAATGGGATTATATTCGGCGCAGGCTCAAGCGTCAATGCACCCGCAATAGTCGCCTCAACCCTTGATATAGCCAATGAGGATTTCTTAAGAGGGAACTATAATTTTTTTAAGAACGGGGAGAGTGCTTTTATTATCAACCATGGCAGGCTTGCAGCCTCACCCGGTGGGTTTATCACGCTTCTATCTCAATCAGTAAATAATCAGGGAATAATTATTGCCGACCTTGGCACAGTAGTTCTTGCTTCCGGAGAGAAGATGACCTTAGCCCTGGATAGCTTAGAGCAGATCTCCGTAGTGATCGATGACGCGGTGAAGGCCGAGGTTTTAGGCCCGGATGGCCAGAAAATGGATAGCGCCATAAAGAACTCCGGTACCATCCAGGCAAACGGCGGCAAGGTAATTTTAACCGCTAAAGTCCTCAACAATGTCTTTGATTACGCGGTAAATAA
This sequence comes from Candidatus Omnitrophota bacterium, assembly GCA_028718245.1. Lineage (GTDB taxonomy): Bacteria > Omnitrophota > Gorgyraeia > Gygaellales > Profunditerraquicolaceae > UBA6249. The sequence goes on along the minus strand of JAQUME010000047.1, from coordinate 1,070 downwards.
TTCAGGGGTAATACTGGCAAACAATGTGGTTGAACATAATGGAGTAGTAGAATTAGTTGCCAGCGGCGCTCCGGTCATCAATACAGGGACTATACAAGCCGGGCAAGTTAATGTCAACGTAACTGGAGCAGGTTTTATCAATAAAGGACAGATTATTACCGATGGTATTCAGGGCTTACCCAATGGCGGGGTAATTTCCATACAAGCCGCTACTATTTTACAACAGGGTGAGATTTCCGCCAATGCTTATGAAAACGGCACAGCCGGTGAGGTAAGCATTGTTTCCGCGACTTCCACGGTTTTAGATGAAAGCAGTTCCACAGAAGCCATGGCATTAGGTATTATAGGTAATGGCGGAAGGATATTGATAGATTCTACGGGAGGCAATACCACTGTAAACAAGAATGCGGTAATAGATGTTTCAGCCGGAGCAATTGCCGGTAATGCAGGTTTTATAGAAGTCAGCGCATATAAACAATTGGGATTTTTTGGCATATTATCCGGCCGCGCTCCTCCAGGGTATAATGGGGCAACCATTCTTTTAGATCCTGAAGATGTAATCCTCGCAGCTGTTTCATATCCCGCAGGTTCAATATCTACTGTTTGGGCAACGAATAATATTACAATAAATGGCACTCAAACTTTAGGAATCGGCTCAATTTTAAATCTTTTTGCCGATCATAATTCTGACATCGCCGGTGAGTGGCATGACGGAATAGGCCAAGTTATCAATGGTGGCGCTTATGGTATAATAGGAACATCAGCTACGCTGAACCTCAAGGCCGGAGACGGCATAGGTTCTTCCTTGAACCCCATAATAACCAATGTAGCAAATCTCTCCTTTGAAATAAATCCCACTTTAGGTTCAAACGGCGTATACATCACTCAAACCGCGGGTAATTTAAACCTGACTTCAGCTTCCACCAGAAATGGCGCGATATCTCTCCAATTAGCAGCCAGAACCCTTAATATTACCGGCGCGGTTAATTCCGGCACGGCAACCATAGATATTACAGCTGGAGCGATAAATATCTCTTCTCCTGTTACCGGCGGCCCTGTTACCATCACCA
>JAQUME010000046.1 GCA_028718245.1 Candidatus Omnitrophota bacterium | reverse complement strand
GTGGCGCAGCCGCTGATCAAAATGACCAGGCAGATACAGATAAAAGATAGCTTCAGATTTTTACTTTTCATTGTGTCGCACAAAATTTTGGTGGAGGTGTCCGGAATTGAACCGGAGTCCCTAAGAAATCAGATAGAAGCCGCTACATGCTTAGTCTGTTTATTACTCTTGATCCCAGGCGCTCCGGCAGACAGGATCGCCTAAGACGCAGCCTTTTAAATTTTGCCCCGGCCCCAAAGGCAAAAGCCGGAACTAGCCTACTTAGGCCCTAATCCATCCCGTAAGCGAGGACGGTTAGAGGCTTCGGACTTAATTAAGTCCGAAGACTGGTACGCAGCCGGCTGGCACGGCCATGGGTGTGAACCCAAAGCTTGCCAAACGGCCACCAAACATGTTTCTTGTCTGATTTGCGTTTAGATTGTGCAAGGATTGTTAACGCGGCTAACCATGCGTCCGCGGCATGCTGCTTTTATCCGACTATCTCAAGTCGAACCCTTTCACCCCCAATTATAATTTCCCTCTATTTCCTTCTGCTGCTCATCGCCCGGCGCATTGCCAGGTCTGTTTCCCTGCGTTTGACGCTTTCCCTTTTATCATAAAGCTTCTTGCCTTTGCACAGCGCCAATTCCATCTTCACAAAACCCCGGTCATTGAAATAAACTTTAAGCGGGATTAAAGTTAGGCCCTTCTGGGTGAGCTTGCCTTCAATCTTAGTGATCTGGCCCTTATGCAGCAAAAGCTTGCGGGTCCGGTCCGGCTCCACATTCAGGTAGCTGGCCTCCGCGTAAGGACTGATATGGGCGTTATGTAAAAAAACCTCCCCCTTGTCAATCCGGGCAAAGCTGTCATTCATGTTGATCTTGCCGGCGCGCAGGGACTTTACCTCCGAACCCTTAAGCTCGATACCGCACTCCAGGGACTCCAGAACTTCGTAATCCCTGTAGGCCTTGCGGTTAGTAAGAATAGATTTACTCATTTTAACACAGCCAAAGATAAATACAAACTTAAAAATAAGGGTATGGTGAGCAGGCTCAATATATGAGTGAAGAATACCCCCTGGCTAATAAGAACATCCTCCTTCTTGTAATGGCGGATAATTACCGATAGTGAGGTTGCCGAAGGCATAGCCAGCTGCATGACGATCAACAAACCCAGCAATTGAGGCAGGCCCAGCTTAAGCACTAAAACCAGCCCCAGCGCCGGCAGGATGATCAGTTTGCCCAGCAGGAGGAAAAAAACCATTTTCTTGTCCACATCCTTTAATTGCGCCAACGCGACATTGCCTCCGACTACGATCATCGCAAGCGGCAAGGTACAGTTACCCACCGCGTCCAGCGGCTTAAATACCGCGGCAGGTATCAATTTATTCAAACCCAACAATACCAGCGCGAGGCTGGCTAAATTCGCGACAACCGGCGGGCTGAAGATGCTTCCCAGACGGAATTTGGCTTTTTTTTCATAAGTCAGCAAATGGATCCCCAGCGACCAGGCCACCAGGTCAAAACCCAGCAAAAACAGGAAAATATAGATGAATATATTATTAGCCTCCTGGCCCGAGAACATCGCCGCCACCATTGCCAGCGGAAGATAGCCGGAGTTCTGAAAAGCTACCAGGCTTAAGAACTGCAGCTTATGCGTTTTTGCTTTTAAGAATTTAAGCAGGAGCCATCCTACAGCTAGGCCGGAGACGGTGATCACCAGGCTGACTAGCGGGAAGATCCACCATTGCGGATAAAGGCTGAAACTGAAATCTTTGAGCATTTGGGACAGGATCAACGCCGGAAAGATGACCTGGATAAGCAGGCGGCTTAAGGCATCCAGCCCTTCATGCGAAAGTATGTTTTTCCTCACCAGGATAAAGCCCAAAGCTCCCAGGATGAATATGTGGGCCATAGCTAGACCGGTGATCTTAAAATGCTCCAAAAACATCGTAACTCCTTATAGTTTAGTTTAATATTATACCAGTAAAAAAACCAGGGGGCAATCCATTTATAGCGGCTTATAGCGGGAGATGATAATCAATTGACAGCAGCCAAAGCCTAATATATACTAAATTAAATTTTGCGGGGGTGGCGGAATGGCAGACGCGCACGTCTCAGAAGCGTGTGGGGCAACCCATAAGAGTTCAAGTCTCTTCCTCCGCATTAACAACCTTTAAATCCTTCCATTTTACGAGAGTTTATTCGTATCCGTATTTCCTTATAAACCAGCTCTTCACAAACTGCACCGTAAATAAATAGGCGGTGACAATTATCAGAAGGGCCGCGAAAAACGCGGGGGGCGGGGTGACAAACTTAAAGTAGTGGCCCAGGGGCGTAAAGGGGATCACCAGTCCTATCGTGACTATATAAACCGAGGTGAACATCAGGAACTGGCTAGGTTTGCTTTCGATAAAGGGGATCTTTCCCGTGCGGATCACATGGATAACTAATGTTTGGGTGCAAAGCGATTCCAGGAACCATCCGGTGTGGAAAAGAGGCGCCGGCGCGTGAAAAACCCACAACAATACTCCAAAGGTTATAAAATCAAATATGGAACTGACCGGGCCCAGGAAAATAATGAACTTCTTTATGTAATTTATATTCCAGGGCCTTTCTTTTAAAAGATACTCCTTATCCACCTCATCCGAAGGAATAGCGACCTGCGACAGATCGTAGAGAAAATTATTTAAAAGTATCTGGATGGGAAGCATCGGCAAGAACGGCAAGAAAAGGCTGGCTCCGGTCATGCTGAACATATTGCCGAAATTGGAGCTCGCCCCCATTTTGATATATTTGAGTATGTTGCCGAAGGTTTTTCTGCCTTCAATGACGCCATCCTTGAGGACAAAGAGGCTTTTTTGCAAAAGAATTATATCCGCCGATTCCTTGGCGATATCCACCGCGTTATTTACCGATATCCCGACGTCGGAGGCCTTAAGGGCCAGGGCGTCATTTATGCCGTCCCCTAAATAGCCCACGACATGCTTGTTCTTTTGCAAGGCGCGGATCACGCGTTCTTTTTGAAATGGTGAAAGCCGCGCGAAAACAGAAGTATGCTTTACTAATTCCCCGAGCTCCGCGTCGCTTGCTTTCTCAACCTGCTCCCCGGTAAGCAATCCTTTCACATCCAGGCCGACATCCGCGCAGATCTTCTTGGTCACCAGTTCGTTGTCACCGGTCAAGACCTTAAATTCTATCCCCAGGTCTCTTAGCGCCTCGATCGTCTTTTTCGCCGTCGGCTTTGGAGGGTCAAGAAAGGCAATATAACCTTTCAGCACCAGGTCCTGTTCATCATCTTTTGAATATGATTGTTTCATGTTATCTATGTCCTTATAGGCAACGGCCAGGACCCTGAATCCGTTAGAGCTCAAAGTATTGTATTCCTCCCGCAGATCGGCGAGCACTAATTGGTCCATCTCTATAAGGTCGTTATCCAATACATACCTTGAACATCTCTTGAATATTTCTTCCGGCGCGCCCTTGGTAATTATCCTGTGAAGGCCGTCCATTTCTACGATCACCGACATTATCTTTCTGGAGAAATCAAAGGGTATTTCATCGTATTTCTTATACTGTTTGATCAATAATTTCTCATGCTTCAGGATAGCCCTATCCAATATGTTCTTAAGGCCGGTCTGGTAAAAACTATTGATGTAGGCGAATCTCAATACATCCTCGTCGTCTTTCCTCACCACGTCGCAGTGCCGCTCAAGGATGATCTTGTCTAAAGTAAGGGTCCCGGTTTTATCCGTGCAAAGCACATCCATCGCGCCGAAGTTCTGGATGGAATTCAGGCGTTTTACGATTACCTGCTTCTTGGACATGGCTATGGCGCCTTTGGAAAGATTTATCGCCACAAGCATGGGGAGCATTTCGGGGGTAAGCCCTACTGCCACCGCCAATGAGAAAAGAAGGGCCTGGATAACATTGCCTTTGGAAAAAGCGTTTATGGCGAAGATGATCACCACCAGAATGATCATAAGCCGAACCATGAGCCAGGTGAATTTGCGTATCCCTCTATCAAAACCGGTCTCAACCGCTATAGTGGAAAGCCTGCGCGAAAGCTCGCCGAATTGAGTGGCAATGCCGGTCCTTATAACCACCCCCAATCCCGTTCCGCTTACTACGCTTGAACCCATAAAAACGATGTTCGTTAATTCGGACGCGGAATTATCTCTGGGCTCAATAGCTTCGGCGTTTTTTTCAACAGGGAATGACTCTCCGGTCAATGAGGCCTGATTAATGAACAGGTCTTTGCAGGAAATTATCCGCAGGTCAGCCGGGATCATGTCCCCGGCAAACAGATCGACGATGTCCCCTGGGACGATCTCCCTTATTTTTAATTCCAGCGATCTGCCGTTACGGTAAACCGTGGCGGTAGTGCGGACCATTTCGCTCAGCTTCTCCGCTTCTTTGCCGGCGCGGTATTCCTGGATAAACGAGAGGAACACGCTTAAGGCCGCCATAAGTATGACCAATATGGCGCTTACCTTCTCTCCGAAAAACAAAGAGAAGGCAGCAATAATGAGAAGGACGATGACTAGAGGGTTAATAAACTTTGAGATTATTTGGATCAGGATGGTTCTCTTCTTTTTCCTGGCGGGTTCGTTAAAGCCGTATTCTTCAAGGCGTTTCCGGGCATCATCTTCGGAAAGCCCCTTAGAAGAGGTGTTTAATTTTTCAAAGAGTGCTTCCTGGGAGCACCCCGAGTAATCAAAGCTCCAGTTCTGCGGCATCCTGGAGCCGTTTAATTTCGGCTTATTGTTCATGACCGGATTATTTTAAAACCAAAGGGATTGTTTTTGTTAGGATTATCCTGGTTTGGGATTTATGGCTTTTTCCACGGCGTCAAGGAGCCTGGCATCATCAACGGGCTTGACGATATAATCTACGGCCCCGAATTTATAGGCTTGGGCTTTATCCATACTCTGATCTATTCCCGAGACGATTATCACCGGAATATCTTTGGCGACTGGATCATCGCCGAGCATATCGCGCACATCCAACCCGTGCACCTTGGGCATGATCAGATCCAAAAGAATAGCATCCGGCTGAAATTCATGCACATATTTGATCGCGTCTTTCGCGTCGGTTACAGCCATGACCTCGTAGTTGCCGACCCGCTCAAGCCGTACCTTGAGCATCAAGGCAAATCCCTCTTCATCGTCGATTATCATTACCCTTTTTTTGTCCAAGAGAGCACCTCCTTAATTTAGTATATCACTGCTTTTTCTATATTCAAGCAGCCATTTATCAAAACACTGGCGATAGGCGCGGTAAGCAGGCTTCCTGGAAAAACCCCAGCGCACCATGCCGAAATAATCCACCCCGTTATTCCAATGGCCCTTCGTATCCCGGAAAAAAGCCCAGAAGATCTTTTCAACATGCGGATCTTTCAGCAACTCGGTGTAAACATCCTTAAGCCACTTGGCCTGCTGGCGCTCGGTGGGATTTTTACCCATCCACCAGTTGCCTACTTTTAATCCCCTCCTTACCCCGGGGCAACCGATCTCGGTTATCCAGATCTTCTTATGCCCGTCGCCGTTACGCCGCATTATATTATAGGCCAGTTTCGGATAATTCGCTACTGCCTTGAGCGAGCCGGGATGAAACGGACTTTCAAAGAAATGGATGTTCAATATGTCAAAATAATCTTTTGCCCCGTTATCGTAGAGCTTGTTGATGCTGCTTAAACCGTTAGCAAGCCCGCCGTTTAAGATCTTGCATTCCGGGTCGATCTGCTTGGCCGCGGTATAGACTTCTTTCAATAAAACACAATAAGATTTCAAACCATCCTGCTGTTTCCAGTAGGTGAAGGAATCCGGTTCATTCCAGAGCTCCCAGTATTTAACCTGGTCCTTATAGCGCCGGATAACTTTACTTGCGTAATTGATGAATAGTTTATTATCTTTGGGAGGGCAGTTCCACTCTCCGCAGGAAGAGGCCCAATCAGCAGAGTAATGTAAAATACCCAAGATATGGATTCCTTTGTTCCTAATCATCCGGACAATGTCATCATATTTGGAAAAATCAAACTTACCTTCCTCCGGCTCAATATCCTCCCATAAGAAATCGACCCTTACCCAACCGACTCCAGCCTCCTGCATCAAAGAGATGGATCTTTCCAGGTCCCGGATCGAGGCATATTTATAGTTGTTCCAGGAATGGTTCCAGTGCAAAAATTCCAATACCCCGAAAGGGTTATCAAAGTTAATTTTGCTTAAGGCGGCTGGATCGGCTGTCATTTTATCCCTCGGCAACATTTCTCCGGCGTGCAAACCGGAGAAGGTTAATAAAATTAAGATCGGAAATAAAAATATTCTTCTAACGGGCTTCATGGGTCTCTTGTTCAATATTAATATAATCGTCAAAATCCATCTGCTGGCCCAGCTCCTGTTTGACTACCCTGATCCTGTCCGGGACATAGGGGTGGGTCTTGTAATATGACCGCTCTGTAGGCGGCATCCTGCGGTGCATATCCTGCAGCTTATTCAGGAAGGTGATCATGCCCCGTGGGTCATAACCGGCAAGCCTGGCGTAACGGGCGCCCAGTTGATCGGCAAGCAGTTCATCCTCGCGGCCGTAGCCGAGGAGGAATTGGGTAAAAGCGGAATCCGCTGCAGTACCTATATCCCCGGATGCCGGAGAGACCGCCACCAGGAGCCTTAAAAGGGAATAACTTTGCATGGCCTGGAGTTTCTTGATACTGTGCCTGGCAACGATATGCCCTACCTCATGTGCCAGGATGCAGGCTAGCTCGTCATCATTAGAGACCTTATCCAATAATCCGGTGTTCACATAAACATAACCTCCGGGAAGAGAGACGGCATTGACCGTATCATCCTCTAAAACCTGGAAATGATAGTCGATCTCCTTCCTGTCGCTGACCGCGGCTATCCTGGCGCCTATATCCTGCACGCGTTTGATCTGCAAAGGGTCAGCGGCAAATTTATACTCATTGGCCACCTGGCGGTCTATCGCCTTACCCATCTGCACCTCTTTATCCGTAGAGTAATAGTATTTCTCCTCCTGCTTGGTGACCAGGTTATATTCGGTGGAGCAGCCGGTTAAAATAAAAAATGTGGCCACCAAGGCGAATAGGCCCAACTTTTTGAAGATCAGGTAGAGTTTCCTTAAAGGCAGGCCCACGACATTATAGAAACAGCCGTCTATACGCTTGATGAAGAACGCTCCCTTGCCCTGGATATCAAAACTCCCGGCTTTATCCAGAGGGGAAACCTGTTTAAAATAATTACTTATTTCCCTGTCGCTTAACTTATCCATATAAACCCTGGTTTTTTCATGGGCAAAGAGCAGTTTCTCCCTGCCCTCTTCTTTTTTTATGACCGTCAGGCCCGTATAGAGCCACTGGGGCTTGCTGGATAATTCTTTTAGCATACTGCGGGCTTCTTTCATATTTCCGGGCTTGCCGAATATCTTATCCCCCTGCACGCAGATAGTGTCGGCGGCGATTATAATACCCTCCTTGACCCTGGCGGCAGCATCCTTTGCCTTGCTGCAGGCGTTATATTTTACCATTTGAGCGTAAGATAAATTCCCCCGGTGCTTACGCTCCCTGACTTTAGGAGTGATCACCTTAAACTTCAGGCCGAATCTCTCTAATAATTTCTTCCTGGCTTTGGATTTAGAGGCTAAATATATTTTCATCGTTTGTGCCTAAAGGGGACACCCTTCCGATTGGCTTCAGAAACGTCCCCCGATTGGGTTTAAAGACGTCCCTAAGATAAGGCGGAGCTTTCGCCCGCCAGATATCCGGTTGAGAAGGCGGCCTGGAGGTTAAAGCCGCCGGTATCGGCGTCCACGTCGATCATTTCTCCGCAGAAGTATAATCCTTTGACGAGGCGCGACTCCATGGTGCGCGGGTTGATATCCTTTAAGCTAACCCCGCCCCGGGTAACCATTCCCTCTTCTATCGGCCTGGCACCGCTGATCTCCATCCGGAAATCTTTAAGCAGGGAAACGATCTTCTCTCTTTCCTTCTGGGTAGCCTGGCTGCATTTCTTAAAGGTGTTGATCCCGGCTGTCTGCGCGAAAACCTCGATCAGGCGCAGCGGCAATAATTCCTTTAATATATTCCTGATATTCTTTTTGGCGTTAAGCTTAAACTCCCGAAGCAGCCGCAAGTCCAATTGCTGGGCTGATAAAGCCGGCTTCAGGTCTATCTCGGCGTAAACTTTTTCTTTCCGGCCAAGCAGATCAATAACCCTGCCGCTTAAAGTGATCACCAAAGGCCCTGATATTCCGGAGGCGGTAAAAACAAGCTCTCCGATATCAGAAATGATCTTGGCTTTTCCGCTTAAGAATTTGATCCTGATATTGCGTAAGGCCAGGCCCTC
>JAQUME010000045.1 GCA_028718245.1 Candidatus Omnitrophota bacterium | reverse complement strand
AAGTTGAAGCCACGGTTTTAAGCCAGACTAAGGGCGAAAAAACCACGGCGTATAAATATCGCCGCAGAAAGAGTTCTCACTGGGAAAAAGGCCACCGGGCCCAGCTTACCGAGCTCAAGATCAAGTCGATCGATCTAGGCGCATAAAAAGTGTTCATTGACAGCGCTAAAATCAATGTAGCCGCCGGTAACGGTGGCAGGGGCTGTAACAGTTTTTACCGCGACCGTTACCAGCGTAAGGGCATCCCTGACGGCGGTGACGGCGGGAACGGCGGCGATATAATCATCAAAACCGACCGCAATCTTTTTACCCTGCTTGATTTCCAGCACCACCGGCATTTCCGGGCGGAAAACGGCGGGATGGGCGGCAGTAAGCATAAAAGAGGCAAGGATGCGCCTCCTGTTATTGTGCGCGTTCCAGTCGGTACGCTCGTAAAAGACCTGGCATCCGGCTGTGTTTTACGCGACCTTGACAAAGAGGATGAACAGGTTATTGTTGCCCGCGGCGGTAAAGGCGGTTTAGGAAGCCGCCACCGCATGGAGGAGCCGACTGCGGCTGTGCCGGGTGAAGTAAAAGATATTTTCCTGGACCTGAAACTGCTTGCAGAGGCAGGGGTAGTGGGTTTTCCTAATGCGGGAAAATCTACTTTGATCTCGGCGATCTCTAACGCGCATCCGAAAGTCGCCGCGTATCCTTTTACTACGAAGTCCCCTGTTTTAGGGATGGTACATAAGGGCGATAAGAAATTTGTCATAGCCGATATACCGGGATTGATCGAAGGGGCTTCAGAGGGCCGCGGCCTGGGAGATAAATTCCTGAAACATATCGAGCGCACCAGGATCCTGATCCACATAATTGATATGGCGGGTTTTGAAGGCAGGAGTCCGCTTGAGGATTATAAAAAGATAAACCTTGAGCTTAAGGCCTACAGCCCACAGATTTATAAGAAAACGCAGATAATCGCGGCCAATAAAATGGATCTTGAGGGCGCCGAAGAGAACCTTAAGCGCTTTAAGCAGAAACACAAGAAGCAGGTCTATCCGATATCTGCCTTAAACCGGGTGGGCCTGGAGGAATTGATCGATGCAGTCGCGAAAAAATTATAAAAGGATCGTTGTCAAGATCGGCTCAAGCCTCTTTGCGGCCAAAGGGGAGGGGATCGATACCGGTCTATTGGAGGGAGTTGCCGGACAGATCTCCGATCTGATCAAAGATGGCAAAGAAATAGTGGTGGTTTCCTCCGGCGCCATCGCCCTGGGTATGTCTATCTTGAAGCTGGGGGCCAGGCCAAAGGAACTGGAATATTTACAGGCAGCCGCGGCTATCGGCCAGCATGAATTGATGCATGCTTATAAGCTGGCGCTTAAGCGGCATGGCTTGAATTGTGCTCAGTTGCTTTTGACCTGGGAGGATTTTTCCGACCGTAAACGTTACCTGAACGCCAAGAATACCCTGAACAAGCTGCTTAAATTAAAATGCCTGCCCATTATCAATGAGAATGACACGGTCTCAACCGAAGAGATCAAATTCGGGGATAATGACCGGCTCTCTGCTTTAGCCGCTATTTTGACCGCAGCCGATCTTTTGATCATTCTCTCGGATGTTGACGGGCTGTTGGATAAGGATAAAAAAGTCATCCGCCTGGTGGATAAAATAACCGGGCAGATAAAGGCCCTGGCCTGCCCTACCAGTAAAAATACCTGCGTGGGCGGGATGATCACCAAGATCGATGCGGCGCGAGTCAGCGTTGACTCCGGGATCCCCTGTGTGATCGCCAACGGGCATAACAGAGAAATTATAAAGGATATTGTTAATGATCCCTTTGGCCAGGGCACCTTGTTTTTGCCTCGGCAAAAACTGCTTGGCGCCAAAGAGCGCTGGATGGCTTTCGGCACCAAATCCAAAGGCAGAATTTTTATTGATGATGGGGCGAAAAAGGCATTGCTGGATAAAAAGAGCCTGCTTAGCGTAGGGGTGGTCGCTTGCGAAGGTGATTTTTGCTCCGGTGAGATCGTCAGCGTCTGCGATAAGAATAACTGCGAGATCGCCCGCGGAAAAGTGGGGCTGGCTTTGGCTGAACTGGATAAAGTAAAGGGAAAGCGTTCCCCCAAAGAGGTCATCCACCGGGACAACATCGTCATCCTTTAATCTGGGGGACGTTCCCCAAAGGGACACCCTTTTTTATAGTACGTGTTCTAATTCTTTGATCTACAATTAGTTAAAAACGCAAAGGATGGTACCTGGGGGAACGTCCCCAAGAATAAAGAATGCTTAAAAAAGAACTGGAGAATGTCGCCAAAGAAGCTCTGCGGGCTTCGCGCGCATTGGCAGTTTTGTCAACATCTGCCAAGAACGCGGTGCTTAAGGATATGGCCAGGGCCTTGTTAAGCAGCAAGGCCGTTATCTTAAAGGCCAATAAGAAGGATATTGCACTATCCCGCGGCAAGGGCAGGGCTTTTATTGACCGGCTCACCTTGACTCCGGAGAGGATCAAACAGATGGCGGGTTCCCTGTTGGATATCGCCAAGCTTAAGGATCCGATCGGAGAGGTTATGCGGCAGTGGAAACGGCCTAATGGTTTGCGGATCAATAAAGTGCGTTCTCCGATCGGAGTGATCGCTATAATCTATGAATCCCGTCCGAACGTAACTTCGGATTGCATCGGCCTGTGTTTTAAGTCCGGCAACAGCGTAATCCTGCGCGGAGGAAGCGAGTCATTGAATTCTAATATCGCGATTTACAATGCGCTCTCTCACGTAATGCGTAAGCACAGGGTGCCTTGCGGGGCGATCAATCTTATCGCTACCCGTGAGCGTAAGGCCGTGGATATTTTATTGAAATTGAACGATTATATTGATTTGGTTATCCCCCGCGGCGGTGAGGAGTTGATCAACAAAGTAGTCCGCTCTTCGCGCATTCCGGTGATCAAGCATTATAAAGGGATCTGCCATGTCTATGTGGATGACTGGGCTGACCTGAATATGGCCGAACGTATCTGTTTTAATGCCAAGGTCGAGCGCCCCGGGGTCTGTAATGCCATGGAGAGCATGCTGGTGCATCGCGATGTTGCAGCCAGGTTCCTGCCGGGGATGCTTAAGAAATTCAGGGATGCCGGGGTCGAGATCCGCGGGTGCGCCTTAACGCGCAAGATCGCCAAATGGGCAAAAGCAGCCACTGAAAAAGATTACCGCACCGAATACCTGGACCTGATCCTTTCGGTTAAGGTGGTCAATGACCTGGATGAGGCGATCCTCCATATTAATGATCACGGCTCGCGCCACTCCGATACCATTGTTACTGAAGATAAGGATAATGCTTTAAAATTCCTGGCCAGGGTGGATTCTGCCTGCGTTTACGTAAATGCCTCCACCCGTTTTACCGACGGCAACCAGTTCGGGATGGGTGCTGAGATCGGTATTTCCACGGACAAGCTGCATGCCCGGGGGCCTATGGGATTAGAAGAGCTGACTACTTATAAATACATGGTCTTTGGCTCCGGCCAGATCAGGGAATGATAATATGAGGATCGGCATTTTAGGCGGGACCTTTAACCCTGTGCACATCGGCCATTTGATCCTGGCTGAAGAGGCCAGGGAGAAGCTGGGGTTGGATAAGGTCATATTCGTTCCAACCAGCCTGCCGCCGCACAAAGAGGACTTGAATATCGCTCCTGCTAGCGACCGGCTTAAGATGATCAAACTGGCCATAAGCGGGAATAAATATTTTACGGTTTCCGGCATTGAAATAAAACGCCAGGGCCGCTCCTACACGATAGACACCCTGACCGAACTAAAGCGCAAATTTAACCGGGATGAGCTTTATTTTATCATCGGCTCAGACCTCTTAAAATACCTGGATGAGTGGAAGGACCTAAACCAGATAATCAAAATGGTTAAATTCGTGGCAGCTACCCGGCCGGGATATCCGCTGGAGCAGATACCGAATTATATCCAAACCCTGGCTATCCGGGCAGTAGATGTCTCCGGTTTTGAGGTGCGCCAGTGCGTGCGGGATAATAAATCCTTCCGCTACCTGGTTCCGGACAAGATCTTTGGCTACATCAATAAGAGGAGATTGTACAGGCCATGAAGATAAAAATTGCCCCATCAATTTTATCCGCGGATTTCAGCTGCCTTAGCGCGGAACTTAAGAAGGTAGAACGCGCAGGGGCAGATCTCATCCACGTTGATGTGATGGACGGCCACTTTGTGCCCAATATTACTATCGGCCCGGTGGTAGTAAAATACCTGCGTAAGTCTACCAAACTTCCGCTGGATGTGCATTTAATGATCGAGAACCCCGCTAAATATATCGGCGCCTTTGTCAATGCCGGAAGCGATATGGTCACCGTGCACATTGAAACAGTTACTTTAAAAGAACTGGCAGCTATCGCTAAAGGATTAAGAAAGAGCGGGGTAAAACTGGGGATCTCTTTAAATCCGGCTACTCCTTTAAGCAGGATCAAGAAGGCCCTGGAGCTGGTTGATTTTGTTTTAGTGATGTCGGTTAACCCGGGTTTTGGCGGCCAGGCATTTATCCCGGGAGCTTTGAAGAAAATAAAAGAGTTGCGTGCCATATTTAAAAAAGATATCGCGGTTGACGGAGGGATAAATAACACTACAGCCAAATTAGTGAAAGATGCGGGGGCAAATGTTTTAGCCGCCGGTTCCTATATATTCGGGGCAAAAAATGCCAGAATTGCAATCAACAGCTTACGATAGGAGAGGACGAGATGAGCAGCACAGTTTCCCAAATTAAATTCGGCACCGATGGATGGAGAGCGATCATCGCAGACACATATACCCTGGAAAATGTCCGGATCCTGGCCCAGGCAACAGCGGATTATCTGGCCGGCCCGAAAAAAGTAGCGGTCGGCTACGACACCCGCTTTATGTCGGAAAAATTCGCTGAGGCAGCGGCAATAGTTTTGCAGAATAACGGGATGGATGTTCTGCTTTCCGATCAGCCTACCCCTACCCCGGCGCTAAGTTTCGTGGTTAAGTCGCGCAAGCTGGACCTGGGGATCATGATCACCGCTTCCCATAATCCTGCGGAGTATAACGGCTTTAAGATCAAGAATTCATCGGGGGGCGGAGCCGGCGAAGAGATAACCAAAGCGGTGGAAGGGCTATTGGGGAAAAACCCGGTAAAGGATACCGCGGCGGTTGAACTGATCAAAACCGTAGATATAACCAAAGATTACGTGAAGTTCATCCGTAATTATATAGATTTAAAAAAGATCAGGAACAAGAAATTCAAGGTCCTGGTTGATTCAATGTATGGTTCGGGGGACAGCTTTATCGCCGAAGTGCTTAAGGGCACCAAGATAAAACTGGAATTCATGCGCAATACCATTAATCCTTCTTTTGGAGGAGGCAGGCCTGAGCCGGTGGAGGAGAACTTGAAGGAGTTAAAGGCGCGGGTAAAGAAAGAAAAATTTGACTTAGGGATCGCTTTAGACGGGGATGCTGACAGGATCGCCGCTGTCGCTCCCGGAGGGGTTTTTATCCATCCGCAGAAGATCCTGGGGCTGCTTGCTTTGCACTTGAACCAGGACCGTCATTGGTCAGGAGGCCTGGTAAAGACCATTTGCGGCACGACTATGATGGATAACATCGCCAAATTCCTGGGGATCAAGCTTTATGAAACCCCGGTCGGTTTTAAATACATCTCGAATCTTATGGAGACCGAAGATATCGTCGCCGGAGGGGAAGAGGCAGGGGGTATGGGGGTTAAGGGTTACATCCCGGAGCGCGACGGCACCATGGCCGGGCTTTTATTGATCGAGATGATGGTCTACCGCAACAAGAATATCCTGAAGATACTGACTGAAACCGAAAAACAGTTCGGCAAATATTATTATGTGCGCCAGGATTTCCATTTAGCTAAGCGGGTTGAACCGAGAAAAGAAAATCTCCCCCGCGAATTATTAGGCAAAAAAGTAGTGGATATCAAGGATTACGACGGCATAAAGCTTATCTGTGAGGACCAAAGCTGGCTGATGTTCCGCGGTTCAGGGACCGAGCCGATCATGCGCACCTATGCTGAGGCAAAAAGTTTGGCTCGGGCAAAGAAGCTGTTAGTTTTAGCCAAAGAAATTATTTTAAAGGTTTGAGTATAAATATGTTTATGCCAGGTACAAATTCGCGTAGAAAGGGGGAGCCAGATCATGAAATTCGGCAGATGATCTTGGCTATTTTGTTTATCGATTAAAATAAATCAGGTTAATTAAATACTAAAAATCAAAAGGAGATTTTAAAATGTCAGAGACAACAAGAGCGGAATTAGAGCAATTATACAATCAGAGCATCAAGGTTTTGAAGGAAGGGCAAGTTGTTACCGGCAAGATCGTCGGGATCAAGACTAAGGAGGTACTGGTGGATGTAGGTTTTAAATCCGAAGGGATCGTCCCGATCACCGAATTCAGCACCGCTGACTTAGAGATTGGCCGCGAGATGGAATTCCTGCTTGAGACAATGGAAAATGACGCCGGGGTTATGACCCTCTCCCGGGAAAAAGCCATACGCATGCAGGGATGGGATAAGATCGTCAAATTCTCTAACGACGGCACCTTGGTAGAAGGCAAGCCGGTAAAGAAGGTAAAAGGCGGATTCCTCGTCGATATTATGGGTATCGAAGGCTTTCTGCCCAGCTCACTTTCCTCCTTCCGCAACATACCGGATAAGGATATTTTGTACAAGATCTATAAATTCAAGATCGTTAAGGTAAACAACCTGAGACGCAGCATAATCGTCAGCCGCCGCGAGGCAGTGCAGGCGGAGAGGGATGTGGCCAGGGGCAAGATCTGGGGAGAGTTGAAGATCGGTAATATCTATCCCGGATTGGTCAAGGCGATCACTGATTTCGGCGCCTTCATTGATCTGGGCGGCGTGGACGGCCTGCTGCATATCACGGATATGTCCTGGTCAAAGATCAGCCATCCTTCGGAGATCGTTGCCATAGGGGATAAGATCGAGGTCGTGGTCCTGAATATGGACCAGGCATCAGGAAAGGTTTCTTTGGGGTTGAAACAAAGGTTACCTGATCCCTGGCAGGATATCGCCGATAAATTCACCGTGGGCAGCAAGGTAAAAGGCAAAGTGGTCAATATCCTTCCGTACGGTGTTTTTGTGGAGCTGGAAAAGGGGATCGAAGGCCTGATCCATGTTTCCGAGATCTCCTGGACCAAGCGGGTAAATAATCCGGGTGAGATGTTTGCCGTCGGAGATATGGTTGAGACGCAGATATTGAGCGTGGAAAAAGAGTCCCGCAGGATATCGCTTAGTTTAAAACAGCTGGAGCAGAACCCGTGGCTTGAAGCGGAGAGTAAATACCCTGTCGGCACAAAGGTAAGCGGCAAGGTCCGCGGTTTCACCGAGTATGGGGCATTCGTGGAGCTGGATTCAAACCTTGAAGGGATGATCCATGTATCCGATATCTCCTGGACCAAAAGAGTGGGCCACCCGCAGGATGTCTTAAAGAAGGGACAGAAGGTCGATGTTTCCATCCTTTCCGTTGACGCCTCCAACCGCAGGATCGCTTTAGGGTTAAAGCAACTGCAGGATAATCCCTGGCCGCAGATCGCCGAGAAATATCCCCTGGATACCGAGGTTACCGCCGAGGTTGCCAGCATCACCGAATTCGGCGTCTTTGCCAGGATAGATGATGAGCTGGAGGGTTTGATCTACTCAAGCGAGATTGAGAAGGAAACAGTTGCAAACCTTAAGCCCGGAGATAAACTAAAGGTAAAGATAATCAAGGTGGATGTGGAGCAGGCCAAGATTGGCTTGACCGCCCGCCTTTAAAAGCATGGATATAGACAAGCAGTTAGAGATAATTAAAAGGGGTGCGGTAGAGATAATTTCCGAGGAGGAGCTGCGCAAAAAACTCCAGGAGAGTATCAAATCCCGCCGTCCGCTAAAGATCAAGGCTGGTTTTGACCCTACTGCGCCTGACCTGCACCTGGGGCACACGGTTCTATTGAGGAAATTACGCCAGTTCCAGGAGTTGGGCCACCAGGTTATTTTCCTGATCGGGGATTTCACCGGCCAGATCGGCGATCCTACAGGCCGCTCCGAGATCAGAAAACAGCTCACCAGGCTTGAGGTCGCCAAAAACGCCCAAACCTACAAGAAGCAGGTAGCCAGGATCCTGGATATGCGCAAGCTTAAAGTTGTCTTTAACAGCAGATGGTTTCAAAAACTATCTGTCGTAGAATTGCTCCAGCTTACCACGCACGCCTCGGTCTCCCAAATGCTGGCCCGCGATGATTTTAAAAAGCGCCACGCCAAAGGCGAGAACATCTCAATACTTGAGTTTTTATATCCGCTCATGCAGGGTTATGATTCGGCCGTGCTTAAAGCGGATGTTGAGATAGGCGGCACAGACCAGATATTCAATCTCCTGGTCGGCCGCGACCTGCAAAAAGATTTTGGCCAGGAGCAGCAGGTGGTCCTGACCATGCCGCTCTTGGAGGGCACTGACGGTGTGCAGAAAATGAGCAAGTCCTACGGCAATTACATCGGGATAAATGAGCCGGCAAAGGAGATCTTCGGTAAAATAATGTCGATCTCCGACGGGATGATGCTTAAATATTACGAGCTGCTGACTGATGAAGACATGGCCATGGTAAGGGGGATGCACCCCAAAGAGGCAAAAGTAAATTTAGCCAAGATCATAATCACGCAATACCACTCTAAGCAGGCCGCGGAGAAAGAAGCAGAGGAGTTTGCCCGCGTTTTCTCCGGAAAAGAAATCCCCCAGGATATGCCGG
>JAQUME010000044.1 GCA_028718245.1 Candidatus Omnitrophota bacterium | reverse complement strand
TATTCAAAGGTAAGTTTGT
This sequence comes from Candidatus Omnitrophota bacterium, assembly GCA_028718245.1. Taxonomy (GTDB): domain Bacteria; phylum Omnitrophota; class Gorgyraeia; order Gygaellales; family Profunditerraquicolaceae; genus UBA6249. The sequence continues at coordinate 8,765 of JAQUME010000044.1, read as the reverse complement.
TTATGGACATCTTATGTTCATTTTACACTCCACATTCTGCCTGTCAACTTAAAAAAATGCCTCATGCTTGGTTAAGGCATAAGGCATTTTACGTTTGCTCTCAATAAGGTTACTAATTATTCCTGTTAGCTTCCCCGATAGTAGTTAGGATATACCAGGGGCACTCCCAACAATTCTTGAATTTACGCTCCGCTATGGCAGCGCAGCCGGATAAAAACCAGCACCTCCTGCCGTAATCATTCTGATAAACCGGGCATTTGGCTTTATTGGCTTCCGGACAAGACCAATACTCCCAGCAATTTTGGGGATCCCGTGGCTTATTCATCTATATCCCCCTTATTCCACCCTCTACTTTAGTATAACATATTTATTTCCAAATATTAAGGTATTTTTTTAACACCTGCCAGCCGAATATGATCAACATAAGCACAATTGCCGCGCTGCGCAAGTTCCTGATAAAATTGAGCGTCTTCTTGGCCTGCTTGACCTTATCTTTAAGGAATGCTTCGGGATCGGTTAATGCTGCAAGCTTAGCCGTAAAATCCCTGGCCAGCATTGACTCGGCAGGGCTTTTATCGCTAAGCGGTATCATTTCAAGCTCCATCTTAAGTCCTTTGGCGCCTCCGATAGTATAGGCCACCAGGAGCTTGTCATAAAAATACGCCTCTACCCCGTAATGCAGCATCATTCTTACCGCGATAAAATTCGCAAAGAGCACGCAGCACAAAAACACCAGCATTACCGCGATCTTAATTACCCGGCTTTTAGAAAATCTCATTAAAGTCAAAACTCCTTAACCTTTCTTCAGCGCTACGAAGGCCTTCTCGTTGTCGCTGGTAGAGATAACCATGGTTGCCGGGCAGCCGGAAGAGCAGGTAGTGCCATAGGCGTATCTTATGTCCAGGTCTTCCCCCGATATCTTCTCGGTCACCAGCTTTAAAGCGCCGATCTTGTTTTCAAGGTCAACCACTACCACGCTTGTTTCTTCCTGAGATTTGTAGCCTGATTTTTTAAGGGCATCTGAAGCGCGCAGGTTATCCGCGGTTAACAGGTGGATCTTTGCTTCCTTGCCCATACCGTAGCCCACAAAGGCCTCCAGGTTGATGCCATGGTCAGAAACTATCTTGCACATATCCGCCAGAACACCTAATTTATTTACCACCGTTACCACGATCTCCTTGCGCATATTCACCGATCTGATCATACCGGCCTCCTTTTTTTAATCATCTATGTCTTCCATGGGATGAAAGAGATCATTGAGCGACTCCAGGTTATCGCTTGTCATGTCAACTATCTTTGATTGGGTATCCATATTAAGCTGTTGCTTGCTGAATAGATCGGCGATTTTAGCGGAATATGCCTGAATGACGATATTATACGGCTTAGCGTTAAAGAGGTCATCCAAACTTTGGCCATACCAAAGTGCGACCTGCTGCATGATCATGCCGGCTGTTTTTGCATCCAGACCCGCCTCAAGAAGTATCCCGGCAAACCTTTTGCTGTAATCATCCACCTTATCGCTGATCGCCGCCTGATCCAGTTCAGGATGCTCCGCGGATTTGAATTTATTCATGACGTTTTGGGTAAATTCCTGCGCGATCGCTTCGGCTTCAGGATTACCCGCTGCCGCCAGTGCCTGAGAAAGACTGAACCCCAAAACAAATAAGCTTAAAATAAAAAATATAACCATAACTTTTTTCACGTCTTACTCCTTTCTTGTTTCATTTCCTGAATTTTGGACCTGCCAGGAATACAGCCTCTCCTGATCATCTAAATTGAGAAGGATCACTTCTGTGAGCAGCCCTCCGGTGGGCTTGCGGTAAATGCAGGTTTCCTTGACGCCGTTCTGGCCTTCAGTAAGCTTACATAAAGCCGGCTCTCCGTAAATACGGAAGATCCTGTTTTTTTTGGTTAGTTTCTTCAGCCGGCCGCTGTCAATATCGGCCTTTAATTTGTTGTATAACCTTGCCTCTTTATCTAATTCGGCCTGCATTTGTTTCTGGTTATCATCCAGGTTCTTCATAAACAAGGCCTCATCCATATGAGTCAGATATACACAGCCGGAAAGAAGGATCGCGGCTAAGCTTAAAGAAAACACCCACCTGCAGAAAATCTTATTCTTTGCCATTGCCTTATTATACCGCTTCATAGCAAAAATCCCAAGCCCTTTTCGGGCCTGGGATTTTTTGCCTAACTATTGCTTACAATTAACTAGAATGACCAGTTGACCAGGACCATGAATTCCAGCGGTTTTTTATTGCCGTTGTAGTTAGCAAGGCCGATCTGGAGGCCATCCAGAGATTTGGTATAATTAACCAGTCCCAGCTGGAATCCGTGCATTTCACCGGCGGAATTAACTATGCCTCCCTGAAAGCCTTTAACCGAGCCTTCGGCATAATTGACTATACCTAAAGCCGCGCCGCTGAATTCACCCTTAGCCATATTGACCAGGCCGCCCTGAAAACCAATGAACCTGCCGACTGAATAATTGAATATCCCAATTTGGGTGCCGTGCACAAAGCCTTGAGTCCAGTTCACCGCGCCAAGCTGCGCTCCGGTAAAATCTCCTTCAGTAACGTTTACTAAGCCATCTTGGAAGCCGACAAAGCGAGTGCCGGCATGGTTCACAAAACCATCTTGCCAGCCGTAAAAAAGACCATCAACCCAGTTGCCCAGGCCCCATTCTACGCCTTTGCCATCTCCTGTAACTTCATTCACGCCAAACAATGCCAAGCTAAAACCGGTAACATCTTTGTTGGAAGCATAGAGCAAAGCAAGGCTCACACCTTTGATGGATTCGGTTTTCGGGACCATCTGGATCGGATTAAATATCGCCAACTGAACGGGCTTAGGAGCTTCCTCTGCCATCGCCATGCCGGCTAAACCTAAAACCAACAACGCACTGAGAACCAACCTCTTACCCATAGCCACCTCCTTTTTTGTATTTCGATTTTATCTTAATCAAAGAATAAGGGAATAGTTTACTTCCACTTTTTTCTGTCTTTTTTCACAATAAAAATCCTAAATCTTCTTAGAACTTGGAATCCGAAAAAGTAGAATTATTATTTATAACTTCCATATGATCTTTGGCGTATTTCTAAAAGGTATGCGGCTATAACGGTATTTAGGGTGCCCCACCATCATCGCTCCCCCCACTGTTGCCCTGGCGGGTAAACCAGCAAATTTTCCCACATCTTCCGATATATTAACCGCCAGGTTAACGTAACCTGCCCAACAGGCGCCTAGGCCAAATCCAAAGGCTGCCAGCTCCAGGTAGGTTGCGGCGATCGTGCATGATTGCGGGACCATCGGGTCATCTTTAAGCCCGTAAGCAATAATAACGCAGGGAGCGCTCCGGCAGATCATATCTTCCCCATTTTTCCAGGCTCCAACCAGGCGGTCAAAGCGGAATGATGCGGCCATAGGAGATTTGGCTTGCAATAGCCCTTCCATCCAGTTTATGACCGAAGCTGAAAGCTCATGCACCTGCTCTTTATCATTAATAACTATCCAATTAACCGGCTGCCGGTTGATCCCTGAAGGGGCGTATCTGGCACAATCTAAAAGTTTTTCTATTGATTCTTTCTTTAGCGGCTCATCTTTATAGGTTCTGATCGAACGCCGGCCTTTTAGAAGCAACTCTACCTGCTCCGCATTAGGTAACTTAGATTGCTCAAGCCGCATTGATTCTTTGGGATTCATGGTAGATAGCTCAATGGAGCCGGGCGGGCAAAAGGCAAAGCAGTGGCCGCAGTTGATGCAAATATCCCCGCCGCCGGGTATGAATTCCGGCACACCCTCTTTTTCATTCATGCGCAGGATTTTAATGGGGCAAATTTCCACGCACCTGCCGTCATGCTTACAAGTTTTCTTATCAACTTTTATGGTAATCATGCCTCTTTCTTAATACGGTTAATAATATCCTCTAACTGCCGGTTGAATTCATCCGGGGACTCGATCATCAGGAAATGGTCCTGTCCAGGCATTATCCTTAAATGATATGATTTAAGGTATTTGCTGTTGATCTCCGGATAGCTCGGCCAAAGGTCGGCATTGAGGCTCCACAAAGGAACGTTCACCTCAGCCAGAAGCGGGATAACCGGGGTATCAAAGTAGTTTTCAATGGTGCTGACCGCGATTGCCGGGTCAAAGCGGGATACGTTCTTGGCTACCTCCTTGATCAGCCAGGGGTCGGCGTCCTTCTTAAACATTGTCATCACGAACAGGCCGGAATTCTTCGCAAAGTCCTTTTTCATGGGCTCAAGGTATTTTGCTTTATCTTCGGGAGTAGGCATATACTCAAAGTTCGCCAGGGTATCGATAGCAATAAGCCCGATCACCTTATCCTTAATAAGCCGGTTTGCCTCCAGTATTATCGTACCCGCCATAGAGTGGCCTATAAGGATGACCTTATCCGCTCCCTCCGCATTCACCACCGCAGCTACGTCCTCGCCAAAGGCCTCCTGGGTGTAGTCCTTCCTTTGCTTTCCTGAGGCGCCATGCCCTGCCAAATCCAAAGCAATTACCTTATATTTCTTAGAAAAATAAGGAACCTGCTTGAACCAGACATCGCGGCCTCCGCACCATCCGTGCACAAAGACGAGCACCGGCTCGCCTTTGCCGTGTACGGAGTAGGAGATATTTACCCCGTCCTTTGAAACGGCGATTTTGCTCTTTGGAGCAAAGATCAGCCATGCTGCCGCTAGGCAAACAACTACAATCCCAATAATATATAATATTTTCTTCATCAGTATCTGAAGTGCACGAATATCCTTCCAAAGTTTTTGTCGTCTTTTTCAATGCGGCGGTAGAGGCGTTTGATCTGAGGCTGCTCCAGAAAGCGCAAGACGCTCTTTTTCAACTGTCCGCTTCCCTTGCCCGGAATGATCTCCACCAGCTCTATTTTCTTGCTCACAGCCTCCTGTATCGCGCGGTTAAGCTCCGCATCAATGGCCCGGCCATTGCTGAAGATATCGTGCAGGTCTAATTTGATTTTGGCCATAGGGCTATTATAACTCCCAAAACAAAAAATCCCAAACTATTTTCAAGCTTGGGATTAATTAAATACTATGTCTCTAGAGTTTTCTATTTGGCTTTTCTCTTGATAAAGCATTCTTAACGGTAAATATTCCTATAATCAATGAACCCAGGGAAACAAGGAGTAAAATAAAGCCTACTACCGAGTCTAAGATTTGGTTTAACATGATGCCATCCCGCCTTAATTCCGCAATCATAGAAAATATAGAAGAATAGCCAAGAACAACCGCGCCAATAACAGTAACTACACCAATAACCAAGAATCCAATACGCGTAATAACGGTTTTATGATAATTTCCTTTTGCGCCGCGGCCTCTAAGGCTGCCGATATTCTTGGCGACCTCCAAGGGATCATATGGGTTTTTATCTCCCCAGCTACTATTTTTCTTAAAGTCTTTTTTTGTCATATAAATAAAGGTCGGAAATCAGGACCGCCACCCAATTATTCATTATACCGCTTAAAACAAAAATCCCAAGCCATTTTAAAGCCTGGGAATTGCATTACGCGGTGTGTCTTGGCCTGTTTCTCGCGGGGACGTTTGTTTTGCTCCTGCGAGGCAAAACTTCGCTCGGGTCGGCTGGCGTCGCTCTGCCTGACTTTATCTGGGGGCAACCATACCCGCTCCTTGCCTCCACGCCCCGCTCGAAATCAGTCCAAGCCACCCCGCTAAACACCACAAAATCTTAATCTTATTTATTTAAAACTAGAAAATTAATCTTCTGCGTAGAAGGAATTTTGAAAGATATAAACTGAAGGACTAAGTCTATTCAGGCTCTTTATGATTCTATCTAACTTAACATTTTGAATGCAACAAAAGAATATGGAGATTGGATAAACGAATTGAGTATTGGGTAGCACAATTGAATTTTGACCCAAAATTATTACAATTTCTTTTTTCCTTTACTTTTTAGGCAAAAAATAAAAAAACAATCCCACAATGATACTAATAATAAATGTCACAATTATTCCCCAGAATATTTTTGATTTCTTTTCTTGTCTTTTCTCGAAAGCGTCTATTTCCTTACCAAAAAGAAACAGATTATAAGGAGACCAAAAGTCAATAGCTTTCTGAAGCAACAATGGAACAAATATTGCAATTATTAATGCTACGGGTAATAAGAATAGTGTCTTTCTATTAGAACCACTGGCAAAATCCTGCCTAGTAATCAAATAATTTAACTTGTTAATTACGTCGGTTGATTCGATAATGCTTTTAGATGAATTTCCAAATGTCGTCCAGAATGTGAATATTGTAAAAACAAGCATTGCTAATAAAAACCCTATATCTTTTCCTTGCTTTACAATGCTAATCTTTCTAACTGTTGCGATTTCATTATGGATAAATTCTTTAAGGTCTGAATATAGCAGAAAGATGAAATCTCTGCTTTTTCCCTCAAGCTTAAGCTTTACCTGTTCTTCAAAATCAAGCTCAAACAATATGTTTTCCTCTTTCAGGTTAAATTTTAAGCGCATTATCTTATTTGATCCCCAATTATCCTCCTGAATCAGATCATTTATATCGCCTGTCTCAAAATAAAATGCATCCTTTTTAAATATAGTAAGTAAGAGTTTCTTCTCTAACCCGACTTCTCTTAATCTTTTAATTATAATATCATTCACTTTTCTCAAGCGAGCCTCATCGAGAAGATAGCCCTTGTCAAAAGTATAACTTGCATAAGCGCCCGACATATCTACTCCTTTTTTAATTAATAAGGTTAAATGTATTTATGAAATTCGGGATATTAATTATCTCTCTTTTCTCACCTTTAATTCATAACCTCTTTAAAGAAACTATAAGAGCAGTTCTATTTTCTAGCAACCGTCCCTCAAATTGCGACTCTGGTGCATAGATACATCCTTGTTGTTAGCCCTATTCTACCCCTGGAATTATGAATGTCAACTCTAAAAATGTGCACAAAGCGGATGGGTTGGGTGTGGTTGAGCGGGGCGTGCGCAGGACGAGCGGGCAGGGTTGCCCGCTAAAAAGATACGGCAGAGCGAGGACGAGCATCGAGCGCAGTTTGCCACGCTGGGGCAAACAAGCGTCCCCGCGAAAGCACAGACAAGCCAGACGCTTCGGATAACAAGAAAGGCGCCTGATTGCTCAAGCGCCTTTTCCTCGTAACACAAATGCCCCTTCCCGACTAAGAGTGAATAAAGTATACCTAATTAGAGATCAATTGTCAAGAAAAACCAGGCACGATTATCCTCCTGGGCCTAACCGTGCCCGCATCGCTACCCCCTCGGGGGGATTCGAACCCACATTGCCCTCTTAGTCATGGAGGAACATTATCCATTTATGTTACGAGGGGGTACGATCGAAGGTTAACCCTTCTGCTACAATAGACGCAAAAGGTGAGATAATCTAACAAATAAAAATGCCAGCTACCCTATTTCTAGGATAGCTGGCACATTTAAGGAGCACCGACCTACTCTCACATAGCCTTACGACTACACTACCATCGGCCCTGAGGGGCTTAACGTCCGTATTCGGAATGGGAACGGGTGTTTCCCCCTCGGTAAAGGCACTCCAAAAAAACCCCAACAACTACATACAGAATTTAGTGAGCAAAAACTACTTGACCAAATAACCCAAGTGGAACAAAAAAAGGCCAAGCCGATTGGCTGATTAGTACGCATTAGCTTAAATCCTTACGGATCTTACACTTTGCGCCTATCAAGGTCGTAGTCTACGACCAGCCTACAGGGCCTTGCGGCCCAGGGATATCAATTCTTGGGGTGGGCTTGGCACTTAGATGCTTTCAGCGCTTATCCCTTCCGAACATAGCTACCCGGCCTTTGCCCTTGGCAGGACAACCGGAAAACCATGGGTTCGTTTCTCAAGGTCCTCTCGTACTGAAGAGAACTCCCCTTCAAATATCCTAACGCCCACACCAGATAGAGACCGACAATACTGTTACTCTCTGATTACCAGAGGGTCTAGACATTTCTGCCAGACTCTGCATATCGCTATGCAGTTCGGACTGTATCTTAAGCCCTATTCTTTTGAATAAGGTTTCCGGCGTACAGTCTCTGAAGATTCCAGATGAGAAAATATATCTTCCAATTTCTGCTTACGGTATTTTCCGCTAAAATTCATCGAATAAGCGATCTTCAATATCGTAACCAGCCCATCCTTCTTTAAATGCCCGCCTTCTTTCATCAAACCAACGACTTGAGAAAATTTCTCAAAATCCTTTTGTTTAATTGAAATAAGAGGGGATTTCTGGAAGAATGGTATGACTTTATCGCGGAGATCGTTGATATTCCGCACCACATAAACCGAAGTTTGATCCTTTGGATTTTGATAATCATTAGGCTTAATGTATCCGCAGCCTAATTTTTTCTTGATCACTTCTAAAACTTCAGTCCTGTTTTGGTGCTGTGATACATGGAATTCCGGAATTACCTGGATCCCCAGTTTCACATTGGCGCTTTTTTGGATTGTTATCGAAAAGCAGCCTTCTCCATCAACAAAGCCTGAGATATATGAGTTTATCTCACCTGGCCTTTCCTGCTGATTGTCTGCACCCATATATTTTCACTCCCGACGATATAATATCATATAGAGACTAAATCGTCAAGTAGTAATACGGGATTCTCAGATTTTCCAGCAATTAGCCAGATTTAAAGACAGCAACGGTCATTTTACTGTCTCACGACGTTCTGAACCCAGCTCGCGTACCCTTTTAACCGGCGAACAGCCGGACCCTTGGGACCTTATACA
>JAQUME010000043.1 GCA_028718245.1 Candidatus Omnitrophota bacterium | reverse complement strand
ACCAACCCCATATCGGAAAAGGTGGTTAACCGGATCTATATGGAGGTGATCAAACGCACCCCTAAGCTTTGGGATTACCTTTATGATAACCCCGAGGTAGTCAAGGCGCTGGATAAGATCAAGAAGAATATCCATAGATCCAACTCCCCGAAATTAAAACGCCTTTTTGACAAGTTCGATCCGGATATGGTGGTCTGCACCCAGGCCTACCCCTGCGGAATGGTAGCGGATTACAAGAAAACTTATGGGGTTGGCTTGCCGCTGGTGGCGGTGCTTACCGATTACATACCGCATTCCTACTGGGTCTATGATACGGTGGATTATTATATAACTCCTTCGGAGGATGTATCCCTGCGTTTGGAGAAGAAAGGTATCCCTGCCGCTAAGATCAGGGCTTACGGCATACCTTTTGACCATAAGTTCAACCAGCCGTTAAACAAGGAAGAGATTTTCAATAAATTGAATTTGGACCCACGCAAGCCGGTGGTGTTGATCATGGGAGGGGGCCAGGGGCTGGGGCCGATCAAGACCATTGTTAAATCCCTGGAAAGATCTAAATATGGTATCCAAGAGTTGATCGTTACCGGCACGAACAAGAAATTATTCCGCTCGCTTAACCGTATGGTCAGGCGTTGCAAGAAGGATATTCATATCTTTGGTTTTGTGCAGAATATCCATGAATTGATGGCTATCTCTAAAGTGATCTTATCTAAACCCGGAGGGGTCACTACCGCCGAGGTCCTGAGCATGAAACTCCCGATGGTTATCGTTAAGCCCATTCCCGGCCAGGAGGCCAATAACACTAACTTCCTGACCCAGAAGGGAGCGGCGATCAAGGTGGATGCACCCGAAGAGGCCTACCGCGTTATTGATGGATTATTAGAGGATAAGGCGGGACTAGAAAAACTTGCTCAGGCTGCCGCCGGGATAGCCAAGCCCAACGCCAGCCTGGATATTGCCCGGCTCATCTTAAGCCTATAAAACGTGTTAAACTACTACATTTACCGCTTCGGTCAATTTATCTCACTGATCCTGCCGTTAAGATTGGTTTATGCGGTCGCTGTCTTTCTGGCCGATCTGCATTATATATTCGCGCCCAGGGACCGCGGATTCGTCAAGAACAACCTGGCCGTCATTTTTCCGGAGAGATCAAGGGGTGAGCTTCGGAGGATCAGCATAATGGTCTTCCGTAATTTTGCCAAATACCTGGTAGATTTCTTTCGTTTTGAAAAACTTAACAGGAAGTACATAGATAAGAAGATCAAGTTGGAAGGAATGCATCATTTTGAGGCGGCTTTATCTGCCGGTAAAGGCGCGGTTGTCCTGACCGCTCATTTAGGTAATTGGGAGTTAGGCGGGGTAGTTATCGCGCAGCTGGGTTATCCTTTCTGGGTAGTGGCCCTGCCGCATAAGAGTAAAAAGGTCAATGATTTTTTTGACAGCCAAAGGAGCAGTAAGGGGGTCAAGGTCATTGCTATGGGCAAGGCAGTGAGAAGTTGTATTTCCGAGATCAGGAATAATCATCTGGTCGCTTTGGTAGGGGACCGGGATTTTACCGGCAAAGGAATGCTGGTAGATTTTTTCGGAAAGCCTACCCATTTTCCCGAAGGCCCGGCAGCTTTAAGCCTGATGACCGGCGCCCCTATAATCCCGGGATTTATGCTCAGGAACCCGGATGACAGTTTTACCTTGAGAATAGAAAAACCGGTGGAGTTTAGCCCCACCGGGGACAGGGCCAAAGATATGGTTACTTTGGTGGCGGCATATAAAAATATATTTGAGGATTATATACGTAAATACCCGGAACAGTGGTATGTGTTCCGCAGGTTCTGGGCGCGATAATTATGCGTATCTGCGTAGTCATCCCGACTTATAACGAATCAAAGACGATCGCCGGGCTCATCCGGCAGGCGCAGTCATTTGGTTTAGAGGTGATCGTGATCGATGACGGCTCCAGCGACAATACGGCGGATATCGCCAGGAGCTGCAAGGCGCAAGTATTGCGCAATACCAGGAACCTTGGTAAAGGGGCCTCTCTGGCCAAAGGTTATGCTTTTGCCCTTGTTCAAGGTTTTGATGCGGCGATCAGCATGGACGGTGACGGGCAGCATTCTCCCGATGACCTGCCGGCGTTTATAAGCAAGGCAGGATCTTCGGATTGCGCCATCGTCGTAGGCAACCGGATGAAATCAACCGGACAAATGCCCGCGCTTCGCCTGGCGACCAACCGTTTTATGTCCTGGCTCATATCTTTGGTTACCGGCCGGCATATACCCGATACCCAGTGCGGGTTCCGCCTGGTAAAAAAAGAGCTGCTTGAGAAACTCAAATTATCAACCACCAAATACGAGACGGAATCCGAGATATTGATCCAGGCAGCCCGCCTGGGTTTTAAAATAGAGTCCGTGCCGGTTAAGACGATCTATTCCGGGCAGAAGAGCCGGATCAATCCGTTTGTAGATACTTTGAGGTTTCTGCGTTTTATCATCCGGGAATCGCTTAAAAGGAAAAAGCATGCTTAATATTATTCTACAATGGCTAAACGGGCTGCCCAGGGAGTATGTCGTAATGGCCGTGGCTAGCCTGCCTGTTTCAGAATTAAGAGGGGCGATACCTTTGGCTTTGTCCTTCGGGATGCCTTTAGCCAAGGCTTATTGGCTCAGCGTACTGGGAAACTGTATTTTTGTGGCTCCTGCGCTTTTTCTCTTTGAGCCGGTTACTAAAGCTTTAAGAAAATTTCCGCTCTGGTCGCGTTATTTTGATTGGATCTTTGAACGCACAAAGAGAAGATCGGATTCCGTGCAGAAATACGAAGCTTTAGGGCTGGTTATTTTTGTGGCCATACCTCTGCCGATGACCGGGGCATGGAGCGGAGTGATCGCGGCATCCTTGTTTAAGATCCGTTTTCGTTACGCGTTCCCGGCTATCATCGCCGGAGTTCTTTGCGCCGGGCTTATTGTTTCGGCTTTATGCTTTTTAGGCACATGCGGCTTGAAGGCGGTGGAACTGAGCCTCCGGTAAATAATGAGCACATTGGCTGAGACAATTTTGGAGCGAGACAAGGAACGAAGACGCAGACGTAGTCGTAGCACTACGTCAAGGATGAGTGACGCAGTCGCAGCCCAAAATTGTCCAGCCCATAAATATAGAATTGAAGGGGAAGCCCGCCTTTTAGCCGTCTGCGGCGTTGCTTCTCCTCGGCGTAGTACTGTGACTACGCCGTCGTCGTCGCGCCTTGCATACGGCCAAAATCCGGGCTTCCAATATGCCCATTATTTGCCGGAGGCTCAGTAAATGATCCAGGTCTATACGGGTAACGGCAAAGGTAAGAGCACCGCGGCTTTTGGCCTGGCTTTAAGGGCAGCCGGAGCCGGTTTTAATGTTTATATCGCCCAGTTTGCCAAGGGGCGCGTCTGCAGCGAGCATAAGGCGCTTGAGAAAATAAAAAATATAAAAGTGGAGCAATTTGGCAAAATTTGTTTTATTAGAGGAAAACCCCGGGCCCTTGATATGGAATTGGCCCGAGCTGCCCTGGAGAAAATAAAGAAAAGAATTGCCTGTGGGAGCTACCGGGTAATTATTTTGGATGAGATCAATGTTGCCCTGAAGCTTAAGCTGATTTCTCTTAAGGATGTGCTTGGTTTGATCAAACATACCCCGGCAGGTATTGAGCTGGTGCTTACCGGCCGCGGCGCTCCGGCGCCTATTATCAAAGCCGCTGACCTGGTCAGCCGGATAAACGAAGTAAAGCATTATTACGCCAAAGGCCTTAAAGCCCGCAGGGGAATTGAGTTCTGATTTAATTGCAGGCTGCCGAGAATTAAAGGGACACAATACTTAATTGCCGAACTCCTTGAAAATACCCAAAAATATGCTATACTTAATTAAAATTAGGTAAAATTATCCGTATGCCTTAAGTTATGGAGGTAACTTAGGGCCTGCCACAGTAAATTTAATCCGGATTGACTTTAATAAAGGGTCGGTCCGGATTTCTTTGTTTATGAGGCTCTCAAATGTCCCGTAAAATCATCTCCCTTGTTCTATCCATCTGCTTCCTCTTCCAGCAGACCGGCCTGGTCCAGGCAGCAGCTGTAGAGCTTAACCTCTCTAACTACTTTAGCCGGATGGCCAGTACCATGGCTGTAGAGAGCTTCCGTCCCGTTCACCTAAGGTATTTCTCCTACGATTCCCTGAACAACAGCTTCAAGGTGCTTCTGGACAAGGGTGATCAAAAGGGGACGTTCCCCAAGGGGACACCCTCTGAAGTTAAACTCAAAGAAGAGACCAAAGAGCTCCTAAAGTACTTTTTAATCGGTGTAACCCTCCCCAATGACAAGTTCTGGGTAAATCTTCGGCCTGATTCTCCAAGCTCTATCATCGATTTTAACCTGGAAGAGACAGATATCGGTAAGATAATGTTGGAGGCAGACCTCCAGCTTAAGAAGGATACAGCCCTGTTTACCTCTCCCCAGACCCCTGAAGGCAAGGAATACTGGGATAGGCTCTATAAGAAGGCTAGTGAGCTCTACGGCTCTGAGAACATCACCATCCCCACCTTAACCCGGCCCTGGATAGTCCCTAATGAGATCATCGTAAGAGAGACCAAAGACTCTGTCTACATCTACAAGGCAACCCTCAAGGTTATGCTTGAACAGGACTACTTGAAAGACTCAACCACCTACAGCTTCACGGACTCCCGCGCCAAAGCCCTTAACGAATACTCCTCCCAACTTATCCGTGAACTGATCATCCCCAAGTTAACCAAAGAGGTCAACCTCGCTAAGAGGTATGCTCTCCTAAGGCAGGTTTACTACTCTTTAATCCTCTCCAGATGGTTTAAATCCAGGTTCGCAGGCAAGAAGGGTCTGTCCCCGCAGGGGACTGCCCCTGACTTCATCTCCTCCATAGACAAGAATGACCTGACCAACCTTACCTCCAAGAACACCTGGGATAAATCCACCTACTTTAACGCTTACAAGAAGTCCTTTGCCGAAGGTGAATACAACATCAAAGAACCGGTTTATACCCCTTCTGGACAAACCATCAGGAGCTATATGAGCGGGGGGATGGATTTAACCGGCCGGGCTGCAAGCCCAATGGTGTTAAATAGCTTGCGGGTAAAAGGTAAAATTTCTGATTTTACAAATATACTGCTTAAAAACGAAGGATGGATAGGTTTTACAGGCAGGGAGAATTTTCCTTGGTTTGAATTTATGAGCTACATTAAATCAGGAGATATCCAGTATTATCCTCCCAGTGAAGACTCACCCCGCCATTCATATTTTATAAAGATACCAGGAATGTATAAGGCAATTGTAGAGGTATATAATCCAACAACAGCTTTAAATATACTCAGGAGAAATAAAGGCGCCGCTTCGCCGGTAGAGAAAAAGCCCTCCGAAGTTAAAGCTAAACTCTTATCAGAGCTAAAACGGCTGGGATTGAGCATAGAATTAATCAGGCAGTATATAAAAATGAATAATAAAATAAAGCCGCCCGCAATTGTCAATGCCGGTGATCACGCTTCCTCTACTTATTATTTTCCTGACCCGGTAGATTTCGGCGGGCAGATCATCAAGCCGAGAGTAGAAATAAGGCAATACGCGGGGAAGAAGAAGGTTGTAACCATCTTTTTCGATAGGTACATAATACGCATAGTACGCGCTAAAGATGACGAGTCTATCAGTTTTTTATATAATTATTCGAGCGATGCATTTTCTCATGAAAGGCTGAGAGAAGCTTTAACTAAAATCGATCCCGAAAAATTGGCAAAAGAAATCATGTTCGTTTTGACCGGCTTGCCGGATCCGGAAACGGCCAGTATTTCTTCTCTGGTGGAGGCGGGTTCGCCTTTAATAAAAGCAGCCGAAAGAGTCCTGGTTACTGAACTCAGCGGTATTACATATAAATCTATCGATTCTATTGAGAAGGCTCCTATTGAGATTAAAGAAGATCATTCAGGGGGGCAGGTGATCAGAAAGTTTCGCCTTGAATACATGGGGTATGGATTAGATATTGATTTGCATAAACCTCTACCCGGCCAGGAAGGGCCGTCGCACGCCGTTCTTTATTTTGAGGAGCATAATTGTTCTTTTGAGGTCACTATACGCGCGGATGATACTAAAATAGTTCATATAAGCGACCCAACCGGTGTTGGCCTTGAGGAGCTTAATATTAAGGATGTTGCCGGGCAGATGAAGGCTTGTCTTTACCACGGAGAGGCTGTAAGTTCTTTTGGGGAACTCAGTTCAGCGGTGTTTATGAAGATTCAAATCAGCAAAATAACTGGCTCGGTAAATGAATTTTTAAATTCAAACTTATATTTCGGAACCAATGAAGAATTTAAAAGTTATTTTTATGCAGGGAGAAAAGGTTTGCGCAATTTGGTAAAAAGCCTGGAGTCATTGAAACAAAGTAAAGAAAAAATAGAGACGGCCATTAAATCCGGAGAGGGGATCAAAGCGAATATAGTCAGGGATCTTTTGAGGATCTCTGCGCGCGCGAAATCGGCATATGATGCCGGAGCCGAAAGAAAGTCCGAATTAGCCCTGCTGGTTAAAATATCCGATGAATCAATGCGGATATCCAAGGAGATAGCATCTATTTCCCTGCAGAAAAATGAAACTGCCGCTTCCCCTTTGTCAGAAAAGGATGTTTTTAATGTTACCGTAAGAAATGGCCTAAAGGCTTTGCTTACGTTAACTTTAATCCATGTTGCCGACGAAGTGAATAAAGGGGAAAAAGAATTACTGAATGAAGACGAATTAGGCGGATATATTGAATATTTAATAAACGATCTTGCCAGCTATGATAAAAAGAGCCGTGAATACATTGGGGCTTCTGAAAGATTATTCCGGGATTTGTGGAAAGGGGAGATGCTTAAGCTATTACAGCAAGACCCCGCCTTATGCGTAAAGGCGGTCATGCTGTTTATCAGAGAAGAGGGGATCACTGAACTGCTGGATAACATAACCAAATTGAACCATGGGCCGGCCTCCGCAGATAGATTATTAATAGACCCTGTTATAAAAGGATTTGATGCCGAAAAATATCTTAAGGCTGCTTGGCAGACGGAGGTTACTGACATTAAAGAATGGCCCGGCCCCGGTAGAACAATTATGGATGTGGAACGTATTTCGCGACCATATTTGATTCCGGTAGGCAATAAAGATGAATTACTTAAAATTGTGGAAGAACCTTTACTGGAAGCTGCCGGGATTCTATATGATAAAGGTATTGAGATGTACTCTACTTCAGCCAATAAACGAGATCTTGAATTCAAGCCGCTAAAAAACGACCCCAATTCATACGCGCATATTGCTATCATGGCCGACCAGCTTTCCGAAAAAAATAAAGCCATGCTAGAAGATCTATTTTCAGGAAGTATTAAGTATAAGGATAAAAATATAAAGATGGCTCAAGCT
Source organism: Candidatus Omnitrophota bacterium (assembly GCA_028718245.1). Lineage (GTDB taxonomy): Bacteria > Omnitrophota > Gorgyraeia > Gygaellales > Profunditerraquicolaceae > UBA6249. The sequence goes on along the minus strand of JAQUME010000043.1, from coordinate 1,406 downwards.
GCCCCGATAGTTGAAAAAGGCATGGATTATTATCAGCTTAGTTTAGCCTATATCCTTATTCCTGTCACAGGGAAAACAACGATAGAAGAAATACGCGAGGAATCAGTTTTTGTCGCAAAACAGTTTGCAAGCCAGGTCAGCTCGGCGGTGGAATTATCTCCAAGGGAATTTTACCGACTCATACAAGATGTTTGGCAGAGAATAATCAATAGCGGAGGCATTGTCTTCGGGAAGAATTCTTATTACTATACCGCGCGAGTAAGTGAGATATTGAAGAAAGCTGTTGCGTCTTTGTCTATTAAGCAAAGAGTTTTAGTTTATTCTTATTTTGAAGTTTACCCACAGGAACCTTTAAAAGATAGGTATCAAGGTCAGTTATGTATTGTGAGGATGGATCAGGAAAGGATGAAGAGAGAACTTTGGGAAAAGGGAATAGAAGGTTTGGAAATAGCCAGCTCACCAGTAGGCGGCATTGACTTCAAGCACCAGGCTATGTCCTCCGCCACCACCTATGAAGCAATGGGCAGCTTCGCCGGGCTTGACTTCAGCTTGCCTAAGCTAAGCTCATCTGTTTTGCTTAGCTTTAACCTGGATAAGGAGCAATCCGATATAAGCAGAGCTATTGATAACGGTATCATTGTCTCAGGCCAGAGGATCAAGGAATTCATGGCTGCTAGCTCTGCTAAAGGCCAATTAGAGCAGAGAAGGGAAACCGTGCTCACCTGGCTTGCCAAGTTAGGCATCCTTGAAGAAACCACCTGCTGCACCCAGGAATCAAGCCCGGAATACCGGGAAGCATTAGTCATCGCGGATTCGGCGTAAAAACCTGCAAAGATTAACACAAAAAAGGGACAATCCCTATTTTCAGGGAAAATCCCTTTTTTTTTGATAAATGGATACGACTTTTAGCGGGGGCTGGCGAGGATTGCCTCTAAGCAGCATCTTAAAATTCGAGCGGGCACGGTTGCCCGGCTATATACGAAGCAGGCAGAGCGAGAATTTTACCGAAGCGCTCACTCGCCACGCTGGGGCGAGTGAGCGGTGCTGTGAGAGGCAAGCCTCGGCAGGCCCCGCAGAATTTTCTTGACACCCTAAATTTTTGGTATTATTATAGTTAGCAATAGCACCCGGATCTATTTGATGATTCGGTGTAAGCTTGCGCTTAAGGAGGCGGCAATGACCAAGAAAGATATTGTCTTAAAAGTATCCGATGAAACCAATCTAAAGCAAATAGATGTGAAAGAGGTGGTGCAGAAGACCTTTGACTGCATTATTGAATCCCTGGTCAGAGGGGAAAAAATAGAGCTGCGCAATTTCGGGGTATTCAAGATAAAACAAAGAAAGAGCCGCACAGGCAGAAACCCGCGTACCAACCAGGTAATCCCTGTCCCGCCCAGAAAAGTAGT
>JAQUME010000042.1 GCA_028718245.1 Candidatus Omnitrophota bacterium | reverse complement strand
GGCAGGCGGCTTTAAGGATCAAATCCCAGATTTCGCAAGATGAGAAATCGCGTTTTGCGGATTTTATCATAGATAACAGCGGTTCGATCAATAAAACCAGGAAACAAGTGTTAGAAATAAGGAGGCTTTTGTGGAAAAGTTAGATATTAAAAATCTCAAAGACATGAAGATCACCGAGTTGAACAAGCTGGCCAAGGAATTGAACGCCAACGGCACCAGCGGATTAAAGAAGCAGGACCTGATCTTTAAGATCCTGCAGGCCCAGGCGGAAAAAGAAGGGTTGATGTTCGGGGAGGGGGTCTTAGAAATCCTCTCGGAGGGGTTCGGATTCCTGAGGAGCCCGAACTATAATTACCTGCCCTGCCCGGATGATATTTATATCTCCCCGTCGCAGATCAGGAAATTCGACCTGCGCACCGGGGACACGGTCAGCGGCCAGATCCGTCCGCCTAAGGAGGGGGAAAAATATTTCGCCCTGCTTAAGGTGGAGGCGGTGAATTTTGAGAACCCGGAGAATGTGAAGGAGAAGGTGCTTTTTGATAACCTCACACCCGTATATCCGCGCCAGCCGTTTGGCCTGGAGACCAAGCCCGATGAGGTATCCATGCGCATTATGAGCTTGCTTACTCCCATCGGCAAAGGCCAGCGCGGCCTGATCGTTGCCCAGCCGTACAGCGGCAAAACGGTCCTATTGCAGAAGATCGCCAATGCCATTACCAGCAATAACCCGGATGTGATCATGATCGTCCTCCTGATCGATGAGCGTCCCGAAGAGGTCACGGATATGCAGCGTAATGTCAAAGGAGAGGTGATCTCATCCACATTCGATGAGCCGCCGGAAAGGCACGTGCAGGTCGCCGAGATCGTTTTGGAAAAGGCCAAGCGTTTAGTCGAGCATAAGCGGGATGTGGTTATCCTGCTTGATAGTATTACCCGCCTGGCGCGCGCTTATAACTCGGTTATCCCGCACAGCGGTAAGGTCCTCTCCGGAGGTATTGATTCCAACGCCCTGCAAAAACCAAAGAGGTTCTTTGGGGCTGCCCGCGCGGTGGATGAAGGCGGAAGTTTAACCATCATTGCTACAGCCCTCGTAGATACCGGAAGCCGCATGGATGAAGTCATCTTTGAAGAGTTTAAAGGCACCGGCAACATGGAAACCCAGCTTGACCGTAACCTCTTCCAGCGCAGGATCTACCCGGCCATCGACATCAAGCGCTCCAACACCCGCCATGAAGAGCTCCTGGTCAAGCCGGATGTTTTGCAGAAGACCTGGATCTTAAGGAAGGTGCTCAATGAGCTGAATAACGTGGAGGCAATGGAGCTGCTTATCGAGAAGTTAGGCAAGACGAAAAATAACGAAGAGTTTTTGAACAGCATGAACCAAAAGTAAAAAAGGAGAAAGTAAAATGAAAGAGAAGATACATCCCGACTACAAAGAAAGCACGATCATCTGCGCCTGCGGTGAGACGGTGCACACCCGTTCCACCAAGCCGAGCATCCGTGTGGAGATCTGCTCAAAGTGCCATCCATTCTTTACCGGCAAGCAAAAGCTGGTGGATTCCGCCGGCCGCGTGGACAAGTTCATGAAGAAATACGGCAAGAAGTAATATGCACGAACAACTGAAAAAAATAGAGGCCCGCTATGAGGAGCTGGAGCAGCTTCTAGCCAGCCATGAGCAGATCGCCGACCGCCAGCAGTATAATAAGCTGGCTAAAGAGCTTTCCGATATTAAGCCGGCGGTTTCCCTGTTTCGCGAATATAAAGGGGTGCTTAGAGAGATCAAAGAGCTTGAGGCGGTCCTGGAACAAAAACATGACAAGGATTTCCTTGAGCTTGCCCAGGAGGAGTCCAAAGAGTTGGCAGCCAGGTTAAGCGATCTGGAAACGCGGCTCAAGAAGCTTTTGACAGGGGAGGATAAGGATGCCGGCCGCGACGCTATAGTAGAGATCAGACAGGGCACAGGCGGGGATGAGGCAGGGCTTTTTGCCGCTGATCTTTACCGGATGTATACAAAATATGCCGCTGCCAAGGGCTGGGCCATTGAAGCGATGTCTTCCTCTACCAATGAGGCCGGAGGAATAAAAGAGATCATCTTCAGCGTCAAGGGCAAAGATGCCTTTCGCCGGCTTAAGTTTGAAAGCGGGGTGCACCGCGTGCAGCGGGTCCCTACTACCGAGGCGCAGGGCCGCATCCATACCTCAACTGCGACGGTAGCGGTGCTGATGGAGCCGGAAGAGGTTGACCTGGTAATTGAGCCCAAGGACCTGAGAATAGACACTTACCGTTCAAGCGGCCCGGGCGGACAGCATATGCAGAAGACCGACTCGGCGGTGAGGATCACCCATATTCCCACCGGCACTGTGGTTGCCTGCCAGGATGAGCGTTCGCAGATAAAAAATAAAGCCAAGGCAATGAGGATCTTGCGCGCCCGTATCCTGGAGGACAGGATCGAAGCCGAGGCAAAAAGGCTCTCCAGCGCCAGGAAGACCCAGATCGGCACCGGTGACCGCAGTGAAAAGATCCGCACTTATAATTTTCCCGACCGCCGGGTCACCGACCACCGGATCAATTTTACCACCCACCAGTTAGAGGCGGTTTTAGAGGGCCAGATGGATGAATTGTTTGACGCTTTATTAAAGGCAGAGGAAGAGAAGAGGAATGAACGAAGCTGAACTGGTTTTAACCCATATTTTGAACTGCGACAAGCTATCTTTGTACCTGAATAAAGACAGGGAGCTGGATAAAGATAAAAGCGCTTTGGTTTCATCTATATTAAAACGCAGGATCACATCTGAACCCTTGCAGTATATTCTTGGTTCTACCGAATTTATGGGCTTAAAATTTATGGTGGACAAACGCGCGTTGATCCCCAGGCCGGAAACCGAGATATTGGTTGAGAAAGCGATAAAAATAGCCGCGAAGTTAGGCTGGTCAGCCGCCAGGCCGCTGGAAATCCTGGATATCGGGACCGGTTCAGGTTGCATCGCGGTATCTTTGGCTAAGAATATCAAGGATTGCAAAGTAAGTGCGACGGATATTTCTCCTCAGGCATTGGAGTTGGCGGGCAAAAACGCGGCTCTCCATCAGGCGAAAATTGAATTTATCCAAAGCGATCTATTTGCCTCTTTGTCCGGCAGAAGGTTTGACCTGATCGTCACTAACCCGCCTTATATACCGACGTTGGAACTGAAGAGTTTAGCCGGGGAGATATCCTTTGAGCCGGTTCTGGCTTTGAATGGAGGCCAGGATGGCCTGGATTATTTCCGCCGGATTATCAGCCAGTCAGCCCGGTATTTGAACAAGGGAGGTTTCTTGCTTATGGAGATAGGTTTTGGCCAGGCCGGCCAAATAGAAAATATGCTGAAAAAATCCGGAAAATTTGAGATAATAGAAATCGCCAGGGATTATAATAATATAGAAAGAGTGATGGTGTCATGGATAAACTGATCATTGAGGGTGGGGCGAAATTAAAAGGGGAGGTAACGGTTTCCGGGGCAAAGAACGCGGTATTGCCGATCCTGGCAGCTACTTTGCTTACCGATGAACCCTGCGAGATAAAAAGCGTGCCTGCCTTACGCGATACCAACAGTATGCTTAAATTACTGCGTTCACTGGGGAAAGCCGCGGATTTTGATAAAGGCAAGGTCATGGTTTCCAGGGGTAGAGCGACGAATTATCTGGCTGAATATAAATTGGTTTCTACGATGCGGGCCTCATTTTGCGTTTTAGGCCCGCTTTTGGGAAAATTGCGCCGGGCCAAGGTTTCTTTACCCGGAGGCTGCGTTATCGGGGCCAGGCCCGTGGACCTGCATCTTAAAGGGATAAAAGCATTGGGCGCGGATATCAATATTGACGCCGGTTATGTGGAGGTAAAGGCAAAGAAATTACGCGGCGCCTATCTTTATCTGGGCGGTGTTTACGGCTCTTCGGTTTTGGCTACCGATAATGTGATGATGGCGGCGGTTTTGGCTGACGGAAAAACCGTAATTGAATCCGCGGCTTGCGAGCCGGAGGTAGTGGACCTGGCGGAGTTCCTGATCAAAATGGGCGCTAAGATAAAAGGCCAGGGCACACCGATCATTGAGATAGAAGGAGTAAAGCATTTACACGGGGCAACCCATTCCATAATCCCGGACCGCATTGAAGCAGGGACCCTGATCTTAGCTTCACTTATTACCGGCGGGGACATATTGATCAAGAATGTGCAGATCCGGCACCTGGGCGCATTGATCGATAAATTGGATGAGGCAGGGGCGCATCTGGGCCGCAGTGAAGGAGCTTTACGCGTAAAAGGCAACAGGAGATTAAAGGCAGTGAACATCACTACCCTTCCCTATCCCGGATTTCCCACGGATATGCAGGCGCAGATGATGAGCTTAATGTCGGTTACCAGGGGGATCAGTGTGATCACCGAGAAGATCTATCCGGACAGGTTCATGCATGTTTCCGAGCTTAACCGTATGGGAGCGCATATTCAAAGGGAGGGGCCGCATGCCATTGTTGAAGGCATAAAAAGCTTATCCGGCGCACCGGTCATGGCCAGCGACCTGCGGGCATCGGCCTGTCTGGTCCTGGCAGGATTAGCCGCCCGGGGTAAAACATCTATATCCAGGATATACCACCTGGAGCGCGGCTATGAGAACATTGAAAAGAAATTAATTAACTTAGGGGCAAAAGTGTGGAGAGAAAAAGAATGATACTGATGATCGATAATTACGACTCTTTTACCTATAACCTGGTGCAGTATTTGGGAGAGTTGGGCCAGGAGGTCAAAATATTCCGCAATGATTCACTGACGATAAATGATATCAGGAAACTAAAGCCAGCCAAGATCGTGATATCTCCCGGTCCGGGCAGGCCGGAGGATGCCGGGATTACCTGTGAGGTCATCCGGGAATTCGCCGGAAAAATCCCCATCCTGGGAGTTTGCCTCGGGCATCAGGCAATAGGATATGTTTTTGGAGGAGAGGTCGTGCGGGCAAAAAGGCTTATGCACGGCAAAACCTCAAAAATATATCATAATAAAAAGGATATTTTTAAAGGAATACCCAATCCCTTTAGCGCCACGCGCTATCATTCTTTGCTGCTGGCCAGGGAAAGTTTTCCCGATTGCCTTGAAATAACCGCCCGGACCCGCGAGAAGGAGATCATGGGGTTAAAACACAAAGTTTATCCTGTTTGGGGGGTGCAGTTCCACCCGGAATCTATCCTGACTAAGAGCGGCAAGCAGATACTGGACAATTTTCTCAAATTAAAATGATCAAAGAGCTGATCCACCAGTTGCTCCAAAAAAAAGACCTGACCGACTCCCAAATGCAGGAGGTAATGCAGGATATCTTAAGCGGGGCGACAGATACCGCGGATATCGTGTTATTCCTATCGGCGCTCAATGAAAAAGGCCAGACCACCAGCGAGTTGACCGCGGCGGTGAACGTGATGCTTAAGTATGTTGAGCCGATCATAGTGGACAGGCCCAATATCCTGGATACCTGCGGCACAGGAGGGGATAAAAAAGGAAGCTTTAATATTTCTACGATCAGCGCCCTGGTTGCCAGCGGAGCCGGAATTACGGTGGCTAAACATGGCAACCGTTCGGTATCCAGTAAATGCGGCAGCGCGGATATCCTGGAGGCATTGGGGGTCAACATCAATATGGATAAGGCAAAGATCAAAAAATGCCTTGAGGAGATCGGCATTGCCTTTTTGTTCGCACCGAACCTGCATCCGGCAATGAAGCATGTTATGCCGGCAAGAAAGCAGATCGCCGGAAAGACCATCTTTAATATCCTGGGCCCATTGATCAATCCCGCGCGGGCAACCAACCAGCTGATCGGGGTTTATTCGCGGGAATGGACTTCGCCTCTGGCTCAGGTTTTGCGTAATTTGGGCTCCAGGCATGTTCTGGTGGTGCACGGATTTGACGGCCTGGATGAAGTGACCACTATGGATAAGACATTTATTTCCGAGGCAACGGCTGAGGCCTTAAAAGATTATGAAATTGCCCCGGAGGATTTCGGCATACCCAGGGCTAAACCGGGTGACCTGGAAGGCGGTAATGTGGCTGATAATGTAAAAATTGCCCGCGATATATTAGCCGGTAAAAAGGGGGCTAAACGCGATATAGTCCTGTTGAACGCCGGGTGCGCGATCTACGCGGCGGATAAAGCCGTATCGATAGCCGAGGGAATAAAGCTTGCCGAAAGATCCATTGACTCAGGCCAGGCATCCAGGAAGCTTGAGTTATTGAAAGCATATTCAAGATAATATGGCTAAAACAGATATCTTAAAAGAGATCATTGCCAAAAAAAGGGAAAGGCTGGCCGCTGCCATGCAGCAGTTAAGCCAGGAGGCGCTGCAAGCCGCGTTGGCGGGTTTACCTGCTACCCGGCCATTTAAAGAGGTAATAGCCAAGCCGCGCCAGATAGCTCTGATCGCCGAGATCAAGCAGTCCTCGCCTTCAAAAGGAATGATCCGCCAGGAGTTTGATATTCAGCAGATCGCCGGAAGTTACCAGGAGGCAGGGGCGCAGGCGGTTTCAGTTTTAACCGAAGAGGATTTTTTTAAGGGCCAGGCCTCTTATATCAACGAGGTAAAGGGCATATTCAGCGGCCCGGTATTAAGAAAAGATTTTATCTTAGAGGCATACCAGGTTTATGAGTCCCGTTATTTAGGGGCTGACGCTATACTGCTGATCGCGGATCTGTTGACCAAAGATAAATTGTCGGAGTTTATGGCAATAGCCGATTCTTTGGCTATGGATTACATCGTGGAGGTGCACGATGTAAAAGAATTGAAGAAGGTTCTAAGCTTGAAAGTCCCGATCATCGGCATCAATAACCGTAATTTGCGCACCCTGGAGGTTGATTTTAAGACCACGGAAAAATTATTCACCCTGATCCCCAGGGACAAGATAGTAGTTGTGGAGAGCGGGATAAGAAATTCCCAGGATGTTCTCTTTTTGAAGATCCTGGGGGCCAGCGCCGTGTTGATCGGCACTGCCTTTATGGAGGCCCCGGAGATAAAACAAAAAGTGGAAGAGGTAATGGGTTGGTAAAAGTAAAGATCTGCGGGATCACAAATTTAGAGGATAGCCTGGCAAGTTTTTTACTCGGGGCAGACGCGCTCGGTTTTGTTTTTTATAAAAAAAGCCCCCGTTATATCAGCCCGCAGAAGGCCGCTAATATCTCTGCCATTCTCCCCAAAAAGATCTTTCGGGCGGGGGTTTTTGTGGATGAAAAGGCGGAGAAAGTAAAAAAGATAGCAAAGGCCTGCCGCCTGGATATGCTGCAGTTCCACGGGAATGAATCTCCCGCTTACTGCCGGAAATTCAAGGGCTATAAGGTCATTAAGGCATTCAGGGTAGGTAAGAAAATAGATCTGGATGAGCTCCGCCGGTATAAAACCTACGCCTATCTTTTTGACACTTACTCTAAAAGCAAGGCCGGCGGAACGGGAGAGAAATTTAACTGGAAATTACTGGCGCAAACAGCTAAAATAAAGCGAATTGTGTTTCTCTCCGGAGGGTTAACCGGCAGTAATGTGCAGAAGGCAGTAAAGTTATTAAAACCCGACTGGGTGGATGTTTCAAGTTCTTTAGAAATAAGGCCGGGTAAAAAGGACCACAAGAAAGTTAAAGAATTTATAGAAAAGGCAGCATGAAAAAGTGCCCGTTTTGCGCCGAAGAGATCCAGGAGGAATCAGTAAAATGCCGGTATTGCGGCGAGTTCCTGAAGAAAAAGAAGACCGGCATGCATTGTTTATTAGGATGCCTGATATTCCTGGCGGCCTTTGTCCTTCTGGCCAATATTTTTGTCTACCTGGCATTTATCACTTTTAAGTCCGGGATGGACAAGCTTTCATCCCTGGGAGCGAATTTACCGCAGTTGTATATGCCGCTAAACCCGTTTGACGCGCAGCTGATGCTTAATGATTTGGCTGAGGGTTTCCGTGCTCTCTGGGAAAACCTGAACTGCGGACCATTACAGGATTACCAAAGGATATTTTAATGAAAAAAACTTTACCGGATAAAACAGGGCATTTTAACAGCTTCGGAGGGAGGTTTGTCCCCGAGACGCTGATCTATGCTTTGGATGAATTAGAGAGGGAGTATTTCTGCGCGAAGCGGGATAAAAAATTCCGCGGGGAGCTGGCTGATTATCTCAGCGAATACGCCGGGAGGCCCACTCCGTTATATCTTGCCAAAAGGTTAAGCAAATACCTCGGGATAAAGAAAGTTTATTTAAAGAGAGAAGACCTGTTGCATACCGGCGCGCATAAGATTAACAATACTCTGGGCCAGGTGCTCCTGGCAGCCAGGATGGGTAAAAGAAGGGTGATCGCCGAGACTGGCGCCGGACAGCACGGTGTAGCCACGGCAACGGTAGCGGCTTTATTCGGCTTAGAGTGCGATATATATATGGGCACCGAGGATATCCAGCGCCAGGCATTGAATGTCCTGCGCATGAAATTGCTGGGCGCAAGAGTAGTCCCGGTAAAAAGCGGGACCTGCACCCTGAAAGACGCCATGACCGAGGCCTTGCGCGACTGGGTCACCAATGTGCGCCATACCCATTATATTATCGGAACAGTTGCCGGCCCGCATCCCTATCCAATGATGGTGCGCGATTTCCAGGCAGTGATCGGCAAGGAAGCCAGGCAGCAGATATTAAAGAAAGAAAAGAGATTGCCGGATTACCTGGTTGCCTGCGTCGGCGGCGGAAGCAATGCCATGGGTTTATTTCACCCTTTCTTCAAAGATAAAAATGTAAAGATGATCGGGGTTGAGGCAGCGGGCCTGGGATTATCCTCGGGAAAACATTCTGCCAGCCTTGTAGCCGGCTCACCCGGGGTCCTGCATGGATGTAAGTCGGATGTCCTGGAGGATAAATTCGGCCAGATCAAAAACGCCCATTCCATTGCCGCCGGCCTTGACTATCCCGGGGTAGGCCCGGAGCATGCCTATTATAAGGAGAT